>CAJWWK010000031.1 GCA_913048295.1 uncultured Dehalococcoidia bacterium | reverse complement strand
CGACTTCATTCATCGTCTTCAAGCTCATCGACATGACGATCGGTATGCGGGCTTCTGATGAAGACCAGATACGTGGACTCGATATCAGCGAGCACGAAGCGGCGGGCTACCCCGACTTTGCTCCGGCGCTTCCAGCGGCCGGCAAGAGTGCAACCCCGACGGTTGCACAAGGCAGTCCCGTGGTCGTCCCGTCTGGTGCGGCTGTGGATGAGAACGTCGGCAGCTAGCTAATCAATCCACCGCCACCCTCCCTGCAATCCCTGACGCATGGAGGGTGGCGGCGATAAAAAGACCGGCACGGATTATCACGAATAGTTCAGGCGTAATGGAAAGGTGAAATGTGGAAACGGCACTCTCCTTGAACAAAAATCTGTTTGAAATCGAATTTAATGGCAAGGTACTCGGCCTGACACCACGTGAATATGACCTGCTGGTCGTTCTCATCGGGGAATCACACCGGGTTGTTGGCAGGGTTGAGCTCGTGCGAAAAGTGTGGACAGAGGGCAAGCCGCTATCGCGCGTCGTCGACACCTACATCTGTCGATTGCGCTCGAAACTGCAACGAGTCGGCCACCCTGGAATTTCCGCGGCACGGAAACGTGGCTACCGACTTATATCAATGACGGCCGAACCCGCGGTCGGCTACCAGGCAGCAGCACTGACCGCCGGGTAAGGCGACAAAGAGCAAAAGAAGAAGGACGAATTTCTATGAAGCACGTTACAGCGGTAATACAACCGGTAAGACTGGGGCCAGTGCGAGAGGCGCTTTCTCTGGTCGGTGTTTCCGGTATGACGCTTTCCGATGTACGTGGTTTTGGATCGCAGGGCGGTTCAATTGATACCTATCGGGGGATCGAGTACAAGGTCGAGTACGTTCCGAAAATCCAGTTGGACATCATAGTCAGCGATAGTTTCCTCGATCCGACGATCGACGCGATTGTCGAGGCGGCCCGGACAGACACGGTTGGTGACGGCAAGATCTGGGTAAAAGATGTCGAATCGGTGGTCCGTGTCAGGACCGGTGAGCGTAACGAGGTAGCCCTGAATTAAGACCCGTGGTATTCGGGTTACCGAAAATCACTCAGCCGCACTGACAAAAGAGATCGGAATCTTTTCTGCGAACGTTATTTCGCCGGCGGGGGTTCGATCTCTTTTCGCGCCTCCTCGTACGCCGTCCGCCGGTCAGTGAGATAAGCCGGGATCGGCACATCCCACCAGCCGACCACTGTGCTGCCGGAGTTCGGGTAGTCGCGGGCGACCTTCACCTCGACAAGTGAGGGACCATCCTGTGTCAGGGCCCTACCCACCGCGGCCTGGATCTCGTCTGGGTCGTCAACGGATTCTGCGTGAAGACCGAAGCCCCTGGCGATTGCAACAAAGTCAGGGGATTTGGCAGCATCCCAGTCGACCCCGAAACCCCGGTCTTCCCCGAACTCTGCCATCTGCAGATCGCGTATCGAGTACCAGCCGTAGTTGTTCAGCAATACCGCCACCACGCCGATTCCGTACTCTTTTGCGGTCGCCATCTCCTGCATCGTCATCAAAAAATCGCCATCACCAACTACCGCAACGACCTGCTTCTCGGGCGCCGCGAGTTTCGCCCCCAGCGCCGCCGGGTACGACCACCCCATTGTCGAAAACCCACCCGACGTCAGGTTCGTGCGTGGTTCATAAAACGGAAACTCGAGCACACACGCCTGTGCGTGACCCGAGGACGTGACAACTATTGCGTCACGGTCCAACACCTTCCGAAGTTCGCGGTAAAAGCGCGGCACGGTGGGTGGAATAGCGACTGATTCGCGCAGCTCCGCCGTCTCATCAAGCCAGGTTTCGCGCAGCTCCCCGATCTCGGAAAAATAGTCGGTCGATTCGTATTCGACCCGGTGTTCCCGTTCAGCCAACCCATCGATGATGGCACCGAGGACCACGGCCGCGTCTCCCTGGATGCCGACCTCAAGATCATAGTTCTTGCCGAGTTCACGTCCGTCGATGTCGACCTGGACCAACTTTGTCCTTGCGGGATCAAATGTTGTGCCCGCCCGGAACGACGAAGCCACCTGGTCGGTGAAGCGGGTTCCAACCGCCAGTATCACATCGGCGCTCGTGGTTAGGGCGTTGCCTATCGACGTGCCCTTGGTCCCGAGGTGCCAGCCGTAAAGCGGGTGGTCTTCCGGGAAGCACCCTTTGCCCTGAAGTGTGGTGACGACCGCCGCACCCGTCCGCTCGGCGAGTGAAAGCAGTTGACCCTCGGCATTCGCCAGCGTCACACCCCCACCTGCAACCATCACCGGCCGATCAGCGACGACGAGCAGGTCGATGGCAGCACGCACGTTGGCAGAAGCCTGTTCGGAAAGCGGTTCGGGCGAATAACCGCCCATCACCGCCGCCGGTTCGGGCACCTCAGCCGACTCGGCCTGCACGTCCATCGGGAGGCTCAGGAACGTCGGGCCCGGCCGGCCGGTTGTCATTTCGCGGAACGCATTTACCAGGTCGTTAAATAGCGCGCGTTGTGTGCGTGGCCGGTAGCTGGCCTTCACTAGGGGTTCGAGTACAGAGGGCAGGTCGGCGGGACGCTTGCGCTCGAGCTCCTGCAACACCCCGCGACCTTCCATGTAGGTGTGGGTTTCGCCCGCGATCACCAGCACCGCGGTCGAATCGACGTAGCTTGCGCCGAGACCAATTGCCGTGTTCAGCGCTCCTGGCCCGATGGAAGTGAATACCGCCAACGGCTTCCCGGCCACCCGGTAGTAGCCATCGGCAAGGTGAACGGCGCTCTGCTCGTGTCGCACCTGTAGAACCTTGATGCGGTCGCCACTCGTACGAAACGCATCGAGCATCGCCACGATGCCATGGCCTGGAATCCCGACAAGATAGGGAACACCCTCGGCAAGCAGTCGATCACGGACTATTTCACCGCCAGTAAGCCTGGTTGCTGGCATTTCACGCATTCCTCACCATAAAACGATACTGGGCCATTGGATAAACACCACCCGAACCGTTAATCTCGTAGTGACCGATCAGCGATGCGTCACAACCCTACCGGTAAATCGATTCGACGGGCATTCGTCGTGATGTTGTTTGCCGCCCGGCATACGTTCAGATTCCTACTCAGAAATATCGCGCAGGAACGTAATGATGGCATTGAGACCGTTTGAATGATCTCCGATTTGACGTCGATTCCGCTCCTGCACGGCACTGGTGGGTCTGCCTATGACGAGCTGGCCATCTACGGCGGGATCGCTGCGATCGTTTTGGTCCTCGGGTACCTGACGTGGAGGGCGGGCAAGAAAAAGGACAGGAACCGCCGTAAACGGAGGTCGAAAAAGCGTTGAGCCGGCGCAATTTCTTACGCTACGGTTCCTGGCAATTTTTAGCGGGTTCGCGATCTCGTTCTTCATTTTGCTCGTCCTTGTTATCAGGGTTGGCAGGGCACTAATCCAGCGGCACGCGGTTCACGAGTTAGCAGAGCTGGCGTGGCCCACCAATTCGGGAAGATCTATCGCTGTAAATGACCGAGTATGTGTGGGTTCCGAATCCAACGAGCACTTTCACGAAAGTCTTATCGTTGAACGATCCTCCATATGTTGGATCGCCACAGTCGTTCAACTCAATATTTCCGCCTGGGCCGTTTGACGGACCTGCCATGTGGGTGACATCAGCATTCTCGATAGAGTTCCCTCCATCGCTGATTTCGTGCTCGTCAGGGTGGACAAAGAGCTGTCGGTAGTTCACCGAAAAACCCTTCAGGTAGTGAGTATTTGGGTTGGCCCGAACACCCGCGATAATTCCGATCGCAGCGAAGTCGTCGGGCGTGTGGACTGCCGAGGTTGAAGGCGCATCCTGACCTTCCGAAACGTAAACAGCCGATCCGGTATAAATTCCGTCGGTTGGAGTACCTACATCAATTGCCTTGCATGAGAGAGTGATACCCCTGACGCGATTGATGAGTGTGGTCGTCGTATCGTTCGAATAGTGCACTCCGACCACTGCGTAACCCGCCGGGCATTGGACGCGTGAAGTCGTAATTCCGACCGTTATACCAACGTCATAGGGTGACTGATACAGGCTGTCCGTGTTGATCATCGGTCCCAACTCCCAGCCGTACTGGGGCGGAACTGGTGTCGCGGTTGGCAGTAGTCCTGCCGAACCCCCGGGTAGTCCGACTGTCGGAACGATTCCGGCCGACCCTCCAGGGGGGTTGAATGGTGCGGCGGCGGTGATGCAGGAACCGCAGTTGCGGCGGGAGCCACAGTAGGCTGGAGAGGATCTTCAGAAGGCCCGCTACACGCTGTGGCGATCACGGCGAAGAGCAGGATCGGAATAAAAATACCGAATCTCCTGACCGCGCGCGCTCGAGACTTTTCGCATATGCTCCACTGTCCCCTGGAAGCAAATCCCGGACCGACCAAACTATTTGGCGATAGCGATGGCGCCTGATTTGACAAGCGCGCTAATTTCGTCGGAAGTGTAGCCCGCCTCAATCAGGACTTCACGTGTGTGCTGGGCGAAAACAGGTGCAGGTTCGGTAATTCTTCCCGGCGTGCCGTAAAGCTTCGCCGCGAGTCCGATATTCCGCACCGTGCCTGCAGTCGGGTGCTCCAGCGGTACGTCAAGATCGCGTGCCTGCACCTGTTCGTCGGCCCATACCTCGGACATGGTCAATATTGGACCGGCAGGTACTCCGGCCTTGTCCATCACCTCAAGCCATTGTTCGGAGGTTTTTTCGGCCAGTGTATTTTCGAGTTCGATCTCAAGTGCCTCCCGGTTTGCCAGCCTGCTCGCATTGTCCTTGAACTCGTCCCGTTCGATCAGGTTTACCCGATCGAGCGCACGGCAAAAGCGTTCATAGTTCGACTGGTTTGGAGCACCGATGTTGATATGGCCGTCTCTGGTCCGTAACGCCTGGTACGGGGCAGAAAGCCGGTGCGACGACCCGAGCGGACCCGGCTCGTTTCCGGTGGCAAAGTAGCTTCCCGATTCCCAGACCGTATAGGCGATCGCCGCTTCGAGCAGTGAAACTTCGAGATACTGACCCTCGCCCTTGCGGAGCTTGTGGATGTAAGCGGTGAGGATGCCGTAAGTGGCAAACATCCCTGCGTTCATATCGGCTATCGGTACACCTACTTTTACCGGCGGCGAGCCCGGCAACCCCGTAAAACTCATCAAACCACTCATGCCCTGCGCAACAAGGTCGAAACCGGCGCGATTTGCGTACGGCCCAGTCCTGCCGAAGCCGGAAATCGAACAGTAAATTATTTCGGGATTAACTTTCTTCAGGTCTTCGTAACCCAATCCCAGACGTTCCATGGTGCCGGTGCGGTAGTTTTCGATCACGATATCGGCATCTTTTGCCAGTCGTTTCAATGCCTCGACCCCGGCGGGGTCCTTGAAGTTCAGTACAACGCTGCGCTTATTTCGGTTCATGGCCAGGAATGCGACCGATTCTTCACCGATAAACGGCGGGCCCATGCGCCGGGTGTCGTCTCCGCCGTTTGGTTTTTCAACCTTGATTACATCGGCACCCATGTCGGCAAGCAGCATGCTGCAAAACGGCCCTGCAAGTATCTGCGAGCAGTCGAGAACTCGCACGCCGTCGAGCGCTTCAGGCATACCAGTAGGATTCGGAAGAACATTCATGTTTTGTTGTATGGCGATGGTCGGTGTTCATAGACCGGCTGGTTGCGCGGGTTCGAGATACGAAATCGAAGTCGGGACCAGAACCAGACGGAATTCTAATCGGTCGCTAACCCCAGCGGGTCGGCAAGTACCGTACCGCTCTGCGATAATCCCGCCAGAGTTTCGTCTAACGCTGGCCGTACGGAGCCCACCTGGGTGTCTTCGCGATCTACGCGAGGCGTCAGCGACCTCTGGCGTACGGGAGTAAAAAATGTTCAGTTTGGATAGCAAAGTCGCGTTCGTGACCGGCGGCAACGGTGGCATAGGGCTGGGAATTGCAAAAGGATTTATCGAGCAGGGCGCATCTGTTGTGCTCGCGGCCCGAACCGTCTCGAAGCTGGAGTCGGCCGTTGCTGAGATCGGCGAGATGGGAGCGGCAGAACGCGTTCTGGCAGTCCAGTGCGATGTAACGGACCGCGATTCGGTGCAGGCCGCGCTTGATGCCACCGTGGAAAAGTTTGGTGGGCTTGATATTGCCGTCAACAACGCTGGGACCAACCGCCGGGCCGAAGAACCGCACCTGCTTTCCGATGAAGACTGGCGATACGTTATCGACACGAACCTGACCAGCATGCACAACGTGACTTCGCTGGCGTTCCCGCTGATGAAGACCAGGGGCGGAGGCAAGTTCATCAACATCGGGTCGATGATGTCGATCTTTGGTTCGCCCTACGCCTCGGCTTACGCTGCCAGCAAGGGTGGGGTTATCCAGTACACCAAGAGTTGCGCCATTGCGTGGGCGAAGTACAACGTCCAGGTGAACGCGATCCTCCCGGGGTGGATTGTGACTGAAATGACCGACGAGTTCGGTCGGCTATTCCCCGAACGGCACGCCGCGATCGAGGGCCGGACACCGGCAGGAAGGTGGGGCCAGCCGGACGACCTTGCCGGCACTGCTGTTTTTCTTGCATCGGACGCGTCGCGGTTTGTGACCGGCGTGTCGATCGCGATCGACGGCGGCTACAGCGTTCAATAAATAGCCGGATATCCCCGGAACATCACACCAACAACAGCTCAATAAACACACCCATGACGCAGGATTCAGTGAACAAAAACGAACTGTGGGAGTTTTCTCTCCGGTTTGTCACACCCACCGTTCGCCGGTTGTTGCCAGAACCGGGGGGCGCGGTTGCGCTGGAACTTGGCTGCGGCGATGGGCGGCGGCTCGATGCGGCTGCGAGCCTGTTCGGACGCGTGATCGGTGTCGATTCTCCCGAAATGATCGATTCCGCATTGTCCCGTCCCGGCCGGGCTGAGAACGTCGAACTGATCGCAAGAGACGCCCTGCACTTGCCGGTCGAATCGGGCTCGGTCGATTTCGTGTACACGTTTCATGGTCTGACGGAGTTCGATTCTCGAAAACGATTTAACGCAGAAATTCTTGAGGTGGAACGGGTGCTCAAACCGGGTGGACTTGCCCAACTGTGGTTCGGCCGGATCACCCGCCTGCCCTTCGTAATTAGCCCGGCTACCTGGATACGGGGATACTCGTACAGAGAAACCGATGAGATTCCGCTGAAGGTTCAGCAATCGGCAGTCCGCAGCGCGCTGCGGAAAGCCCGATTCAAGTACCCCGCGCTGAGCACGCCGCTTCATCCCGACACTTCGTGGCGGCTGTTTCGCGGCGGCAACATCAGTTACGTGACAGCCGTGAAACCGCGCTGAGCATGTTCACCGCTCGCGCGAATCCTCCCTCCCTGCGCAGGGAGGGAGTTAGAGGGTGGGTCGGTTTCCGAAAAATCGATGCTGGTGTACGCCGGGATCGGGAAATCGTGGGTGGGTGGGTATCACTCCGATTCGGCCTTCACAAAAACGTTCTCCCGATACCACCTGAGCTCTTCGACACTCTCTTTCACGTCGTCCATCGCCAGGTGCGCACCCTTCTTCTCGGGCGGGCGGACCGTCGCCGGGTACCAGCGTCCAACGAGCTCCTTAATGGAAGAAACGTCGATCATCCGGTAATGCAGATAGTCCTCAAGAGCCGGCATCTCTTTATGAAGAAACCGCCGGTCGACCCATATCGAGTTGCCGCAGAGGGGCGCCTTGCCTTTTCCGACCCACTTTTTCAGAAATTCCAGAGTTTGACTCTCGGCCTCGGCTACGTCGATTTCAGATACTTCGATGCGGTCGAGAAGCCCAGATTTTTTATGTTGCTCGGCTGGCCACTCTTCCATGAGTGCCATCTCTTCGGACGTGCGGTGGATGGCGATTACCGGCCCTTCGGCCAGGACGTTCAGATCGGCGTCGGTGATGAGTGATGCGATCTCGACGATCACCTGGTCGTCGCCGAGGCCGGTCATTTCAAGATCGACCCAGAACAAATTGCTGTTTTTTGACATCGACCGATTTTATGGCAGTTTCAGCCAGCGCGCTGGCGGTATTGCCCCGAATTCTCAGACCGCCCGGCAAAACCACTAGCCGTCCGAATGGAACCGCTCCACCAACTCAACCTCGCTGGCATTGCCGAGGTAATACGGAGTCCGCTGGTGTAAACCGGTAGGCTCAATATCGAGGATCCGCCTCAGGCCGTTCGTCGCCCGGCCCCCGGCCTGCTCTGCAACGAAAGCAAGTGGCGAACACTCGTACAGTAAGCGCAGCTTGCCCTCGCGCTTCGCGGTGTTCCCGGGATAGGCAAAGATGCCGCCTTTGAGCAGGATTCGGTGGAAGTCGGCGACCAGCGCACCGATATACCGGGCGCTGTACGGCCTGCCCGTCGCGGGGTCGTTCTGTTTCAGCCACTCAACCCAGCGCTGGTCGGGCTCAAGCCAGGTCCCGGCGTTTCCCTCGTTGGTCGAGTAGACATTCGACTTATCGGGGAACTTTAAGTCCTCGGTCGTAAGGTGAAACTCCCCCATCGTGGGGTCGAGGGTGAAGGCGTGAACGCCGTTCCCGGTCGTGTAAACGAACATTGTCGAAGAGCCGTAGAGAATGTAACCGGCGGCCGCCTGGTTTCTGCCCGGCTGCAGCAGGTCGTCCATGTGGCCCGTGCCTGACTCCGTAACCCGCCTCTGAGCCGAAAATATTGTGCCGACCGGTGCCGCGATATCTATATTCGACGAACCGTCGACCGGATCGAAAAGCACGGCGTAACGTCCCATCGAGGCGCTGCCGGGAGGAGAGATCGGCCCCTCTACCTCCTCGGAACCCATCACGCAAACGCAGCCGGTTTCGCCAAGAAGGTCAACAATCAGTTCGTTCGCCCACTCGTCGAGCTTGGCGACTTCCTCGCCCTGGACGTTCATCCTCCCGGTGTAGCCTGTAGCGTCCACAATCCCGGCAAGGTTTATCTCGCGTGAAATCAGCTTGCCGGCAAGGGCTATCGCATTCATCACCTGGCTGAAGTCGCCGACGGCTTCCGGGTATTCCTGCTGCCGGGCCCGAATAAACTGATTCAGAGTCGGCTGGAAACTTACCATGCCCCCCTCTTTTCACCAAATCTGGTGATATTCAAGAACCGGGTTCCCGGTGTAGTGCTATAAATTGTCATACCGGAACCATATTCCATTTCCAGTTGGTCGTCCGGTCTTCACCCGTCTCGCTGGAACCGATCGCACGCATCAGACTTGAATACCACTGCGTAGATATTGCAAAGGACCGCAATCGCGAAAGGACAGTTTCATGCGCATCGTAGACTGGGCGACGGCGACACCCACGCGGAAGCACTGGGCGAAAATCGGGTTGCCGGGCTGGTCCTCGTGGTTCCGGCCCTCTGGTTGGCCTGGTGGCTTGGCTCACCCCTGTTCATCGACGATGTCGCCAATGAAGAGTTTCCGCTGACGGCAAACGCCACGGTGCCCGAGAACGTGACCCGCGCAGAAGCCGAATCGATGATGGAGATCGCAGCAAAGCTCGAATCGTCCATGGAAGAACCGATGACGTCCGCGATGGGGTCGACTTCGGCGGTCAGCCTGATCACAGGAAATTTCAGGGATAAAGACCGGGTTTGCCGGGGCAGCGACAGGGCCACGATCTACCAACTCGAAGACGAAACGAATGTTTTACGTCTTGAAGATCTGGATGTGACCAACGGACCGGATTTGCATGTGCTCCTGATGGTCGACTCCGAGGGCAGAGACAAGAGCCAGGGATACATCGATCTCGGAAAACTAAAAGGCAACATTGGCAACCAGAACTACCCGATTCCCGACGACGTGGTCGTTTCGGACTACCACGCCGTGATGACCTACAGCCAGCCTTTTCACGTTGTATTCAGCACCGCGCCGCTCGAGTGAAAACCGGCTAGTCTCTGACAAACACGAGCTCGGTTGCCCGGTCGACTTCGGTAGTCAGGTCCGGGTCGAATTCGTAGCCTTCAGGGTGCGCAAACCTGGCGGCCAGCATCAGCGCTGAATCTGCCTCACTCGCCTCGGCGGAGTTCGAAACGAGATGACGCACGAGAGCTCCCTTCAACAGCTTGGAGAGGTGGGTGACCGTCTTGAACTGACCGTCCGCGCCCCGCTGGAGAAATTTGACAGTGAACCGGGCTTGGCAGGCCACTTTCGAGGGGTCCCACGCAGCGCTGTGCTCGTTCGGCAACAGGTCCCAAACCACCCGGTCTTCCGCTTCACTCCCCAGCGATTTTGAAATCAAAGGTTTCCATACAGCCGCACACGTCCCACGCCGGAGCAACTTGGCACCCATCTTCAGCTTGTACGCCGGAATCATGTCGGAGGGACGGACCACCCCGAAGAGGCCCGACATGATGATCACCCCCCGCTCGAAAGCTTCCCTGGCGTTGTCACCGAGCGAGGGATAGTCGATGGCGTCGTACATCACGCCGGTATAACGCTCGATGGCGGGCTGGGTCGGTGCTTCATTGAGGCTGGCATTGTCGGCCATTGCCTGTTCGAGGGCCGCACCTTTTACGCCCAGCAGCTTTTTCGACGACCGGGGCCGCTGGCTGAGTTGGCCGAGCGATTTCACCATGCGTACCCTGGTCGGGTTGAGAGCCCCAAACGAAAGTTCATCAAAATTCAACGGATGGCCTCCCCCGCCAGAAGACTTGCCTTCAGAGGGGGGTAACAGGATCAGGGGGGTGCGGGCCATCGATGCGTATCCGGTTGCTTTCTGGTCACTCGAGGTCATGAGCGAAATCTACACCGAGATTCCGACTGCGCTCGAAAAAGAATACAGGCCGCCAGCGCCGTGAACGTCAGCAATAACCAGCATGAGCGGCCCCGTGAAGGTGCGGGATCACCGATGAGATAGCCAGGCAACCGGCGAAGGTTGTCGTGCGACAGAACCATCACAAGGCGAGAACTGCTGCTGCATAAGCGGAATCCCGATTTACGGGCGCACTACCGTTCCGTCCGCGCGGCGTACGTTGTCGAAATAGCTTCCGCCCTCATCGTTATGCGGGTACTTTGCCGCCAGCTTTTCGTTGATGTCGATACCCAGGCCCGGCTGCCCGTTCGACCACATGAAGCCGTCCCGAATCTCCGGCGATCCCGGGAATATTTCCTTGATGCGGTCGCTGTAAATCGCCTCTTCCTGTACGCCAAAGTTGGAAATGTTCAGGTCCACCTGCAGGTGGGCCGACTGCCCGACTGGCGAAACGTTGCCCGGCCCCTGGAACGCCGTTCGGACGCCCATCAGCTCGGCCATCGCGGCGTATTTCCGTGCCGGTGTGATACCGCCAATCGGCGACAGTCTTGTCCTTACAAAATCGATCAGCCGACCGGTGATCAGCGGTACGACTTCGAGCGGGTTGTTGAAGATCTCGCCAATCGAAAGCGGCGTCGAACACTGCTCCCTTACGCGCTCAAACCACCCGGTCTCGTGCGGCGGCAGCAGATCCTCGAGGAAGAAGAGCTTGAACGGTTCGACCTCTTTGGCGAAATCGACCGCCAGGATTGTCGGCAGCCGCTCGTGTACGTCGTGCAGCAACTCCACTTTCCAGCCAACGCTCGACCTCAGCCGCGCGAGCAGAGCAATGGCCGATCGCATGTACGGCTTCGGCTCGTATATACCGGTGCGCTGGGCGTAGGCGAACCGGTCATCGGCCGGTGCCGTTTTGGTAGTAATCCATTTCGGTCCGTCTTGCGGGTCGCGGTCATGACCCTCGCCTCCGGAAGCCCCGTAAGTCGCAAACCCTGGCGTCGCCACCTGCACCCGCACGTGGTGATAACCGCCTTCGATGAACCCCCAGGCCTGGTCCTCGACCTCTTCCGGCGTAGCCGCCGAGGCATGGGCATATACCGCCGCGGCCTCACGCGCCTTGCCGCCGATCAGGTCGTAGACGGGCACGCCCAGCGATTTACCCTTGATATCCCACAGTGCCTCGTCAACTCCGCTCAGAGCGTTGTTCAGAATCGGCCCGCTGCGCCAGTAAGAAGAAACATACGCCGACTGCCAGATATCTTCGATATCGGCCGGGTCTTTGCCGATCAGGAACGGGCGCAGGTAGTCTTCGATGGCTGCCTTCACGGCTTTTGGCCGGGTACGGAGCGACGCACAACCGAGTCCATACAGGCCGGGCTCGGTGGTCTCTATTTTTACGACCGTGAACCGCGACCCCGGCTCAGGCTCGGTGAGGATCGCCCGTACATCTCGAATCCTGACGTTGCTCATGCGCTCTATCCTGCTCTCTGAATCGGCCTGTACCCAAACCTGTGCGTTCGATGAGCGCAGATGATACGCCCATCGCTCCGCGCCTACACGGCGCCGCTCCCAATCCAGCTCGCGTAAAATCGTTATTCCCGAAATCCCGTACGTAGCCAGACCCCGGTTCGAGTGCGATGTGCAGCAAGAACTCGACGCGTGACCTGCGATGGAGCCGAATCAGGCCGTCAGAACTACAGTGACCTGCCGAAACGCTGTGCGGATTTTTTCCACACACGCAAAACCGGCGTCGAAACGGCGTTCTTGAACTGGGAACTGGTGATTGGTGGGGGCTGCGGGGATTGGGCCCGACAAGATCGACCAATATCGGATCAGGCCGATGAGCTCTGATGCCGCGATCAGATTTCAGAGCCCACCGTTCGTCTGCGGTTCGCTGTTCGCATTGACCCAGCTCTGTGCTGCCTGCAGCATGAACAGCACCGCGGTGGCACCCGGATCCTGCACCCCGATAGACCGCTCGCCCATCCATCCGGCGCGCGATACCCTCGACTGCATCTCGATGGTCGCAGTTGTCCCTGTCTCGCAGGCAGCCACTGCAGCCCCGGTCGCTTCTCGTAATGATTTTCCGGCCGCATTGGCCTTGTCGAAGGCTTCGATCGCGGGGGCAAGCGCATCGAGTAGTGTCTTATCGCCGATCTTTGCCTTGCCACGATCCATGAGGCCTTTCATGGCGGCCTGGCCGATAGCGGCCACATCCGATGCGCCAACGTCTTCACGGTCCTTGACTGCGGCACCGCCGCGCATCATTGCTGTAGCGAAGAGCACGCCGAACGTTGAGGCGGCTGCTCGATTGAACGCCATCCCGGACCTGGCGAGCTGGTTACTGACCGGCGTTCCTTCGAGCTCTTTCAACCCGGCAATTACCGCTTCCATTCCGCGCGTGACGGTGATGCCGAGATCGCCGTCACCGATTTTCGCGTCCAGCTCCCGGAGAGTGTCCGCCTGCGGTACGACTTCTTCGGAGATTGTTTTGAAAATGCCGAGAACTTCGTCTGTCATGGTCACCTGCGAAAGCTATCTGAGGTTCATTTACCTGAATCCAGGACGTGTCACATACCGTTTTACGAGACGGCCCGGCGGGGCTGCATCCGGTCCGGCTAGCGGCCTAATTGTTGTGAGAGGAGCGGCGAATATGCCGGGGCGTCGAGCAGAGAGATCAATTCGTCGTCGAGCTTGCAAATACTGATTGACGCGCCGGACATTTCCATTGACGTTGCGTATTCGCCAATAAATGCGCGGTGAACCTTGATGCCGCGATCGCCCAGAATCTGCGACGCCTTGTTGTAAAGGATGTAAAGCTCTTCGGGCGCTGTGGCACCGAGGCTGTTTACGAGAACTGCGGCGGCGTCGCCGGATGAGAAGGGTAGGTCTGGCAGGATGCGGTCTAGCATCTGGCCCGCGATCTCATCGGCGGTCAGCAGGGGACCAATTTCCACACCCGGTTCGCCATGGATGCCCATGCCGAGTTCCATCTGGCCTTCTGCCACTTCGAATCCGGGCTGGCCTGCCGCGGGGATAGTTGTGCCTGAAAGCGCAACTCCCATACTGCGGGTGTTGAAGACCGCTTTTTCTGCAACCGCGTGCACGGAGTCCAGATCGCGCCCCTCTTCAGCCGCAGCCCCGGCGATCTTGAATCCAAAAACGATACCCGCCACGCCGCGGCGACGCTCCATCTCTTCGTTGGGGGCTGATGTCACGTCGTCTCGACCGAGGGTGGTCTTGACAATGATGTCTTCCATCTCGGCCATCTCGGAAGCCATGTCGAAGTTCATCGTATCGCCCGAGTAGTTGCCGTACAGGTACAGCACGCCGGCTCCGCTGTCGATTGCCTTTGTGACATCGAGCATGTCTTCTGCCGAGGGCGACGAGAAAACGTTACCGACGCAGCAGCCAGTGGCGAGCCCCTGGCCGACATAACCCAGAAACAGTGGAAGGTGGCCTGAGCCGCCACCGGTTGCGATGCCAACTTTGCCGGCGACCGGCGCGTCTGCCCTGATCAATGCCCTGGTGCTACCTTCGACGCGCTTCAGGTGATCTGGGAAAGCAGCGAGTATGCCTGCAACCGTCTGGTCTTCGACCAGTGAAGGATCGTTGATGATCTTGCGCATTGCCATGGCTCGTCTGCCTCCCGAGTGATGAGATTGAATCAAGCGGAACTCTATTCAGGCTCCGGCGCCGTGTCAATTTGCGGCCCGGGTAATGCCATTCGGGAGCAGGGCGTTCCGGTACGGCGCAAAATTACGGTGAGACCGGGCGTAATAGACAGAAACTACCGGTTCAGTGCACGGTTAAGGTTTTTGAAGAACTGGCCCATCATTTTTTTTGACGCGTTGCCGATCATGCGCTGGCCAACTCGGGCCAGCACTCCACCGGTTGACGCTTCGCCCTCGACCTCGATCTCGGTGATGCCGTCAACATCTCGAAGTGTCAACGCTCCTTCGCCTTTGATCCATCCACCGGGTCCTTCCCCACTCATGACCAGGCGTTGACTGGAGGGAGGGTTCAGATCAATCGACTCAACTGTTCCATGGAATTTGCCACGGATCATGCCGATTCCAACACTGATCTCCGCGTCAAACTTGCCAGGTGACGTCTGATCCAGCCGATCGGCGCCAGGGATCGATGCTTTCAAAATATCGGGGTCCAGCAAGGCATCCCACACCTTTTGCCTGGTTGCGGCAATTTTGTATGTACCGGCGATTTTCAAAACTTTCCTCCCAGGAAAGTGACGTATTTTGTGACTGGAAGTTCTTCCAGTGACTTTTCGGGGAGTTGCGCTCAGCAAAAAGATGTTATTTACTTGGTCGACCCGCGTCGCTTTTTTAGTAAAAGCGCATTGAAACAAGCTGGAAGGGCAATCCATGACCACCAACAGGATAAGCGTAACCGTTAATGGCACGGACTATTCTGCAGATGTTGAGCCACGCCTGCTGCTTATCCATCTTCTTCGCGATGTCCTTGATTTGACGGGCACGCACCTGGGGTGTGACACGAGTAGCTGTGGTGCATGCACGATCTTATTGAACGGCAGGTCATTGAAGTCCTGCACCATGTTCGCTGTCCAGGCGGACGGAGCAGATATCACCACGGTGGAGGGGCTTGCGTCCGACGGCAAATATCACGCAGTCCAGGAAGGATTCTGGCAGAAGCACGGTCTGCAGTGCGGTTTCTGCACCCCTGGCATGATGATTTCGGCAGTCCAGTTGCTCGATCGAAATCCGGATCCGGACGAAGGCGAAATCCGAACCGCAATTCGCGGGAATTTATGTCGCTGTACCGGATACCACAATATCGTTGAGGCGATCAGGTATGCAGCTGCGAATCGAAATACCGGAGCGATGTCGGGAGGAAAGCAATGACTATTGCATTGAAGGGGGAATCCTTAAAACGTCGTGAAGACCACCGTTTGATCACTGGAGATGGAACGTACGTAGATGACGTTCGCTTGCCCGGGCTCTCGCATGTGGCATTTGTTCGGAGCCCACACGCTCACGCGCTGATCCGAAGTATCGATGCGTCTGCGGCGGCCGCTGCACCTGGTGTGCAGCGGGTTTTCACCGGCGCGGAATTGCAGGAACAGCTTGGTTCCCTTCCCGTTGGATGGGTACTTCCCGACCAGAATTCACCTCCCCACCCCCCGCTGGCCTTCGAGAAGGTTCGATACGTAGGAGATGCTGTTGCTGCAATAGTGGCCGACAGTCCTTATGAGGCGCAGGACGCTACTGAGCTGGTCAAAGTCGAATACGAGTCCCTTGATGTTGTTGTCGACGGTGAGAAAGCGACGCAAATGGGTGCGCCGCAATTGCACGAAGACGCGCCCGACAATACTTCGTTCGAGTGGGAAGTTCATTCTGCTGACCGGGGATACGACGATGCCGCGAAAGAGGCAGAGGTCGTCATAAAACAGCGCATGCGGAACCAGCGACTGATACCGAATTCGATGGAGCCAAGAGGAATCGTCGCTGATTTCAATGCGGGCACGGAGCAGATAACTATCTGGACTTCGACCCAGATTCCTCACCTTGTAAGGCTTTTATTTTCTGCCGTAACCGGCCATCCAGAGCACAAAGTACGGGTTATCGCTCCGGACGTTGGGGGAGCCTTTGGCTCGAAACTCTATCTCTACGCTGAGGAAGTCATCCTCGGGATGATTGCCAAGAATCTGAAGCGGCCAGTCAAATGGATCGAGAGCCGACAAGAGAACTTCATTGCCACTACCCACGGCCGAGACCACATCGCCGATGCTGAGATATGTGGCAACCGGGACGGGACAATCAGTGGCTTCAAGGTACATGTCTACGCCAACCTGGGGGCCTATCTGTCTACATTCGCGCCCGGTATTCCTACCATCCTCTACGGCCTGCTCCTGTCAGGTGTTTACAAAGTCCCGCACATCTCGTGTGTTGTGACGGGGGTCTTCACGAATACGACGCCGGTTGACGCATACCGAGGTGCCGGAAGACCGGAGGCCACGTTCGTACTGGAGAGACTTGTCGACATGTTCGCCGCCGAGATAGGCCGGGACCCAGTCGCCGTACGACGCAAGAACTTCCTGCCAACGTTCAAGAACGGGCGAACGGTATCGACGGGGGTTGTCTACGATTCAGGGGACTACCGGGCCACGCTGAACAGAGCGCTCGAGATATTCGACTACAAGGAGTTCCGACGCGAGCAAAGAGAGGCCCGCAGGAACGGAAGACTTATTGGCGTCGGCTTCTCGACTTACATCGAAATCAGTGGGCTGGCACCGTCAGCGGTAGCCGCGTCGCTGGGGGCTGGAGCAGGATTGTGGGAATCGAGCACCGTTCGTGTCCATCCAACCGGAACCGTGACCGTGTACACCGGCACGGCTTCGAGTGGGCAGGGTCATGAAACTACTTTTGCCCAGATCGCGTCAGAGGAACTCGGTGTTCCCTACGACGACATCGATATCGTGCACGGCGATACGGAAAAGCAACCGTTCGGCACCGGGACGTTCGGCAGTCGTTCGGTCTCGGTCGGAGGTCAGGCATTGTTGATGTCCCTGGTTAAGGTGAAGGAAAAAGCCACCAAGATCGCGGCGCACCAGATGGGTGTCGAGCCCGACCATGTGACGTTCAAGGACGGGACGTTCACCGTTGAAGATATTCCCGAAAGTCAGATGACATTCGCAGAAGTCGCAGGTCAGGCCTATTCCGCGGTCAACCTGCCGCCCGACACCGAGCCCGGTCTTGAGGCCGTCAGTTTCTTCGATCCAGAGAACTTCACCTGGCCGTTTGGCTGCCACATTTGCGTGGTTGAAGTGAGCCCTGACACCGGAGAAACCAGGGTACTCAGGTATGTGGCCGTTGATGATATTGGCAACGTGATAAACCCGATGATCGTGGACGGCATGTTGCATGGAGGAATCGCCCAGGGTATCGGTCAGGCGATGCAGGAACGCGCTGTCTACAGCGATGACGGGCAGCTACTGTCGGGGTCGATGCTGGACTATGCGGTTCCAACCGCGGAAGACCTGCCGATGTTTGAGACCGACCGTACCGTAACTCCTTCACCGTCTAATGACCTGGGCGTGAAGGGTGCTGGTGAAGCGGGGACGATCGCTGCCACGCCTGCGATTGTTAACGCGGCAGTCGACGCCCTCAAGCACCTTGGAGTACGGCACATCGATATGCCGCTCCACTCCGAAAAAATGTGGCGGATCATCCGGGACGCCAGGGAAAAACAGCGTGCCGAGCGCTCTACGAGAGCGAAGCAGAGGGAGACGGGAGGTAAGTCATGACTACAAGTGCAACTGCGCCATTCAGCTACGTCAGGCCTTCGAGCGTCGAGGAGGCCTCGCGGCTCCTCAGTCGAAGTGGCGGCTCCGCGGCCTTGATTGCGGGTGGCCACAGCCTTATTCCGCTCATGAAGACCCGATTGGTCTCGCCCGAGGTGCTGATCGACCTTTCGGCCATCGACGGACTAAGCGGTATTAGCTCGGATACGAACGGTCTGAACATCGGGGCGATGACTTCTTATGAAGAGCTCGAATCCTCGGACGCGGTTAATGAGAGTGCTTACGCCTTGGCCGAGGCAGCGGGCCAGGTCGCAGACGTTCAGGTAAGAAACTGGGGCACAATCGGGGGTGCGCTCGCGTATTCGGACCCTGCCGGGGACCTTCCGGCGGTGGTGCTTGCATTGGAGGCAACGATCAGCGCTCGTTCGGCCCGTGCTTCCCGTTCAATTCCGGCCGATCGATTCTTCAGGGACTTCCTGACTACTGCACTTCGCGCGAATGAGGTGCTGACCGAGATTCACATTCCGGCTCCCGGCAAAGGTACTGGAAGTGCCTATGCGAAGTTGGCCAATAAGGCCTCTCACTACGCGTTGGTCGGTGTTGCCGCCGTGATCCAAATCGATGGCTCGGGGACCTGCACGAAAGCACGCATTGGTGTTACGGGGGCAGGACCTTTCGCCAAACGGTCGCGACGGGCAGAGCGAATACTTGAAGGCAAAGAGCTGACAGATTCAGTGGTTCGACGTGCCGCTCAACGGGTTGGTGTCGAGTACCAGGGAATGTTCAGCGAGGATATCCACGCTTCGGCTGAGTACCGTGAGGCGATGGCAAAGGTGATCGGAGTACGCGCCATCAGCATGGCTGTCGAACGGGCAGGTTAATCGGGACGCTCCGGTGGGTTAACCATCGATCCGATTCTGAACAACGTTCCCGGCAAGAACTACGAAGCTGTGCAAAGGGTGAATGCGATGGCAGCGATCAATCCTACTGTCCAACAATGGGTCGAGGATGCCAGGGGGGCACCGGAGGAGTTCTGGGCCCGAGCGGCCGACGAGCTGCCGTGGTTCCGGAAGTGGGACAACGTTTTCGAAAGAGACGACCCGAGCTTTCGGTGGTTTGTCGGTGCCCAAACCAACCTTGCGTACAACTGCCTTGACCACCACGTCGTAAGCGGCCGGGGCGACAGTACAGCCCTTATATACGTCAACGAACTCGGGGAGCGACGCGAGTTCACGTACCGCGAGTTGACGGCCGAAGTTGAGCGCGTCGCGGCAGGGCTTCGGGCACTGGGCATGGATAAGGGCGACTGCCTCACCATCTATATGCCAACGAGTCCCGAGGCAATCACGGCAATGTTGGCGACGGTGCGGATAGGCGCAATTCATTCGGTGGTGTTTGCCGGGTTTGGCGCCGGGGCGCTTGCCGAACGCATCCGGGCCAGTGACTCGCGAATCGTCTTAACCGCGGACATCGGATATCGAAAAGGCACGGAGGTCCAGCTCAAGGAGATCGTCGATTCGGCCATGGAGATGGGCGGCGAGAAGGTCGAACATGTCGTCGTTCTGCGGCGCGGTGGCGAGAGCCCTGTTACCTCGGATCGGGAACTGGGCTGGGACGAGTTCATCGAACGGGGTGAGGGCCACGATGGCGGTCATGTCTCGATGGAGGCTAACGAGCCGGCATATATTCTCGCCACCTCTGGCACCACGGCCAAGCCAAAGTTGACCGTCTCGACTCACGGCGGTTACCAGGTTCATATTCACAGCATGGGCCGTTGGGTCTTCGGTTTGAAGCCGAGTGACATATGGTGGTCGACCTCGGATATTGGCTGGGTGGTTGGCCATAGCTACATGGTCTACGCCCCCCTTCTTGCAGGTTGCACCACCATCGTCTACGAGGGTGCGCTGGATCATCCTGAGCCGGATGTCGTGTGGCGGTTGATCGAAGAACTTGGCGTAACCGGGTTATTCACTTCTCCGACCGCGGTGCGTCTGTTGATGCGGTATGGAGAAGCTCAAGCTCGAGAGCATGACCTGTCATCGCTTGAACGGGTCGTCAGCGCCGGAGAGGTGCTAAATGCGCCGGTATGGAAGTGGCTGCAAGAGGTTGTTCTGGAAGATCGTGTCCCGGTGATAGACCACATGTGGCAGACAGAAACCGGCGGTCCCATCTTCGGCTACCCGTACGGGATCGAGATGCTTACCATCAAGCCGGGCTCGGCGGGGATACCGTTGCCGGGCATTGAGGCCGAGGTCTTGACGTCCGAAGGCGAGCCGTGCGCTCCAGGCGAAAAGGGGATCATGGTGATCAAACGGCCCTTCCCTGGATTGACTCCTGCCCTTTGGGGTGAGCCTGAACGCTATGGCCCGGACTACTGGGAGCGGATTCCGGGCGTTTACTACACAGGCGATTCGGCTCATATCGACGAAGACGGCTACGTGTGGTTCGCTGGCCGCGCCGACGAGATCATTAAGATCGCTGCCCACAGAATGGGAACGATCGAAGTAGAGACGGCATTCCTCAAGCACACGGCCGTAGCCGAGGCAGGTGTCACCGGCCGGCCTGATGAACTGCGCGGCGAGGTGATTGCGGCCTTTGTTGCTCTCAAGGAAGACTTCGAGCCATCGGACGACCTACGAAAAGAGCTGCTGGCAACCGTGCGGGCCGACCTGGGTCCGGTGGCGGTCATTGGCGACCTGAATTTTGTGACGATGCTTCCCAAGACCCGCAGTGGCAAGATCATGCGGCGCGTTCTCAAGGCGATCACCCTCGGCACCGATCCGGGCGACATTACCACCATCGAGGAAGAAGGCTCGGTCGAGGATGCGCGCCAGGCCTGGGAGGCGATGAGAGCGGAGTTGGGCTCGTAGTAGGGGCATCGAACCGACCATTGGGGCACGATTCGACCGCACAGCTCACTCGGATACCGGCCGCCAGCACCGGAAACAATCAGGCTGAAACAGGCCGTCGGACTAACATAACGAGTGGTACAGGTTATGGGGGCAGGTCACAACCAGCCCTAGTTCCCGGAGTGCACGAACAAAGACCAGTTCTGACCGTGTACGCGAGATGTCGAAAACAAAAACAGCCCCAGCCGAGTTAATCGACCGGGGCTATCGATTTGCGGTCTGACTCGGCCAGAGCTACGCGCCGGTCTCTTCGAGTGCCTTATCGACGATAGCCACCGCCTCGTCGATTTCGTCTCGGGTTACGTTGAGAGGTGGCATGAAGCGGAGCATGTTTGGCCGGACAGCGTTCAGCAGCAGTCCTGCTTCCAGGCACTTCGCCACGGTCGCTCCCGCGATCTCTTTCGACATCTCGACGGCGATCAGCAGGCCCATACCGCGAACTTCCTTGATGAACTCATGTTTTTCGGCGAGGGCATTCAGTTTGCCCTGAAAGTAATCCCCGGTCTCTTCTGCCAGCTTCGGGATGTTTTCATCGACGATAACTTTCGCTGCGGCTGAACCGGCGGCCGTCGTCAGGGCGTTGCCGCCAAACGTCGAACCGTGATCACCCGGTTCAAGCACCGAGCAGAACTCCTTGGTGGTGAACGCGCCGAGCGGCACTCCCGAACCGAGGGCTTTTGCCAGCGTCATGACATCGGGTTCAACACCGGGGAACTGCTGGTAGCCGAACAACGTCCCGATTCGACCCATGCCGGTCTGGACCTCGTCGAGCATGAACAGGATGTTCTTCTCGTGGCAAAAGTCCATGACGTCCTTCAGGTAGTTGGCGCTCGGAATGTTCACACCGCCCTCGCCCTGTACGGGTTCAAGCAGCACGGCACAGGTCCTGCCTTCGACGTATGCGCCTTGAATTGTTTCCACGTCGTTGTAATGAACGTTCACGAATCCCGGCATCAGGGGCTTCCAGTTTTCCTGGTACGCCGGTTGCCCGGTCGCGGCCATCATCGCCTGAGTGCGTCCGTGAAACGAATCGAGGGCCGTGATGATCTCGTAAGCTCCGTTGAGTTTGATTTTACCCCACTTGCGGGCGACCTTGCAGGCACCCTCGTTGGCTTCTGCGCCCGAGTTGCAGAAAAAGACGCGATCGACCGCCGAATTGTCGACAATGATCTTCGCCAGCGATAGCTGGGGCGTGGTGTAGAACAGGTTCGACATCTGCAGGATCTTGCCCGCCTGGTCGCGAATCGCCTCGGTGACTGCCGGGTGGTTGTGACCCAGGTTCAGAACGGCCCACCCGGCGGTGAAGTCGAGATAGCTGTTGTCGTCGTTGTCGAAAACTCGGGTGCCTTCGCCTCGCACCAGTACGGGCGGCATACGGTTCACCACCTGCATGTAGTACCTAGATTCGAGGTCTTTATAGTCAGCCGAGCTAGTCATATTTTTTCTCGTATTTTCTGTTGGGGGCTCCCGTCGACGATGCGGGGCGTTCCCAAAATTCTGATCTTGTGCAAACGTTGCACCGAGCATCCAGCTGCGCCAAAAAAACGGCGTCCACTGCAATGTGAAACGACGGCGTTCGAAGACCACCTGCGTTTTACAGAACGAAAACTATATCGCAGCGGTACTGAAGTTGGGTATCAGCCTGAAACCGGGGTCAGTCTTTGGGACCTGGTTTCCACCCCTTCATCGCGGCCCTCCCGAAGAGAGCAACTGCGAAGGCGATCGACCCGGCCGCGGCGGGCCATTTTGATCCCGCGGGCCAGTCGTCGTTGAACACAAAAGACAGGCCCACAATTACGATGAGGCCTACTAGGGCACCGTGACCGCTGCTCTTTAATCGAGCGAGGGTGAGCATTCCTACAGCGATCCCAACGAGTCCTGCCAGCGGCATCAGCGCGATAACGACGCCCGCGCTGGTCGCGAGGCCGGCCCCACCACGGAACCGGTTGAATACCGGGTACCAGTGACCGAAGACCGCAGCACCTCCGGCAACGATCCACAGGTCCTGGGGTGCACCCATCGACCAGGCGATTACTACTGGTACGGCACCCTTCAGACCATCGGCAAAGAAAACCGCCGCCCCAAGGCGTTTGTCCACTTTCCTGAACACGTTTGCGGCACCGGGGTTGCCAGTGCCGATGGTGAACAGATCGACGCCCGCGCGCACAGTGATCAGCCGAGCAAAGGGGATCGAGCCGAGCAGGTAGCCGATTACCAACATCACCGCAATATGACCGGGTGTAGCCATTTCGAGTGTTTTATCCCTTTGAGTCTATGCGGCTGTTACCTGTGAACCGGGTATGCCTTCAAACGCCGGACGCTCACACAATCCTGGTGCCGATATCTTCGCCACGAACGCAGGCTAACAGTGCCCCGGCGATTCGACCGTCGATGATGTGGCCCGAGCCGACAACCGTTACTGCATCGGCGCATGCTTCGATCTTTGGGATCATCCCGCCAACCGCGATCCCGCCAGAAACGAGATCGCTTGCCTGCCCGCGCGTCATTCTCGGAATCAGCCGTCTCCGGGCATCCAGAACACCCTCGATATCGGTCTGGAACACGAGTTGGTCAGCCCTTACCGCCTTCGCTATATGGCCGGCCGAGGTATCGGCATTCACGTTCAATATGCGATCTTCACCGGATTCCGACGGGTAGAGGTGAAGGGCCGTTGGGGCGATCACCGGGATGCTGCCCGAATCGAGGATAGCCTCGACCGGCGCAGCCTTCGCCTTGACGATCCTGCCGACGTAACCGAGCTCTTCTTCGAGGATTTCTGCCTGGAGCAGACCACCTGAGACACCCGAGATTCCAATCGCGCTGGCACCTGCAGCCTGGAACTCGGCGACTATTTGCGAGTTCACGAGACCGGCGAGGACGGCGACCGCGACATCGAGGGTCGACCTGTCAGTGCGCCTGAGACCGCGCACGAACTCAGGCTGGATTCCCTGTTTCACAACCCAGTCGCTTATCACCTTTCCCCCGCCGTGAACGACGATCGGTCTTGCGCCCTGGTTCCACAGCTCGACGATATCGGGAATCGTACTGTCGCCCTCGCCGAGAGTGCTGCCGCCAATTTTGATGACAATGGTTTTGACTACACCGTCCCCGGGACCGCGCGCTTTAGAAGTGGTCATCTGGGGACCGCCCACGCGTTTTCAGCGGACGCCTTCGAGCTCGCGCGTGCCGAATGGTCGCGAAAAAAATTCTGGAGGATGGGGCTAATTGGCAATAGCCCGCCCCACGATTGGCCTGTCACGACGATGCCCTCTTGACGACGACTACGTTGTGTAGGCCGAGTTGAAGACGACATATTCTTCGGTGAGGTCGCAACCCCAGGCCTGGCCGTAGCCATCTCCGACATTGAGTCCGACTCGAAGCCGCACCTCGGCGTCGCCCAGTGCCATAACGACACTCTGAACGTTGTAGGCGATTGCGCGGCCGCCGACCACGATCTGGATATCGTTTACGTAAACGTCGATCTTCGATTCGTCCAGTGGGATTTGAGACTTTCCGACTGCCATGAATATCCGCCCCCAGTTGGGATCGCGACCGTAAACCGCGGTTTTAACGAGAAGAGAAGCCGCGCATTCGCGGGAGGCCACCAGCGCGTCGTCGTCGGAGTGCGCACCCTCGACAGTAACCTCGATCAGTTTCGTTGCGCCCTCTCCGTCACGTGCAATCTCTATCGCAAGATGACGGCACACCTGCAGCACAGCTTCGGCAAAGGCCTCGGACGCCTCGTCACCACCCGAGATTTCAGGCCCACCGGCTGCTCCGTTTGCGAGCAGCAGCACTGTGTCGTTGGTGCTCTGGTCGCCATCGACGTCAATCTGGTTGAAGGTCAGCCTCACCGCGGCAGAAAGTGTTTCCTGCAGGAATGCCGGGTCCACATTCGCATCGGTAGTAGTGAAGGCGAGCATCGTGGCCATGTTCGGGTGAATCATTCCCGAACCCTTAGACACGCCGCCTACGGTGTGAGTCACTCCATCGACACTGAATGAGACGGCGATCTCTTTCGTGCGTTTGTCGGTCGTGAGGATCGCCCGTGCGTATTCGTTCCCCCCGTTCCCGGACACAGCAATCTGAGGGATGAATTCGCGCATGAGGGCCATTGGAATTTCGACACCGATAACCCCGGTCGAGGCAACAAGGGTTTCTTCTGCCGTAACGCCAAGCTTTGCGGCCGCAAGATCAGTCATATCCCGGGCATCGATCAGACCCTGATCGCCCACCCCTGTGTTCGCGCATCCGCTGTTGGCAACGATCGCCCGCACCCGCTTTTCCGGGCCTACCCGCTGTCGTGTAAGCGTGACAGTCGGCGATATGACGCTATTTTGCGAGAAAGTGCCGGCAACTGTGCACGGTTGATCTGAAACGAGCAGGCCGATATCGAGTTTGTCCGCGCCTGGAGTCTTGATTCCCGCGAAAACTCCCCCGGAGGAAAAACCCCGGGCTGAAGTGATAGTGCCGTCTGGTATCGAGGCAATGGGGAGTGTCATGACAATGTTGGCCTAAATCGCCACCTGAGGCGTGTGCATACGCAATGAAACGCGTGGTGAGGGTTAATAACAGAAGCAACTGGCAATTCTGGCAGAAACGGAACCCCGGACCGAAGCAAAAAACGGCCCGGGATGTTGTGATTCTGGAGAATATGGCAGTTCAATTCGGACTGCGATTATACCAGCAAGTGACAGGGCGATTCGTGATCGAATCAGGCCGCAGAGTCGATGCCCGCGAACTCGTTCATTCTTCGGACGGTAGCGTCAACGCTTCGGCCAAGGGTGGCAAGCGATTCGAGCGAACTGCCGCGTTCTTGCGCAGTGGCCAATTCGCCAAGGGCTTCGAGGAGGTCGCTTGCAATACTCATGCCAATCCGTGTCACGGAAGATTCCTTACCAGGCGAAAATCTGAGGATTTTAGCTGCCATATCCAAACTCTATCCACTGCAGTGTTATCGAAGATTGGATGCAGGTTCTAGGAATTTTGGCCTATTGGCCTTGATCTTGTGGTGGCGGCAATTGCGGCATCCAATGGCGAGGAACAAACTGACGATATGCTGGACGGCGAGAATGCCGTTTCAGGTGATGTTGTAGCCAAATTGGACGCGTGGGGTGATGCCGAAGAGCCGACGGGAGCCGACCTGATTGCGGCGGCGTTCGGCGAAAGCGATCCTGAAGAAATTGACGTTTCCGATGAGTTCGGTGATTCATCCGATCAGCTCGAAGAGGTAGATATTGAAATTGCCGAGGAGATTTCTTCGGCGGCATCGGAGATTGATATCACTTCGGAGTCGATTTCCCCCTGAGACAACGATGATCTGCCCGAGATCAACCTGATCAAGATCAACACCGGTGAAACAGGTGACGAGGGGGGTGCGGTTGGAGATTTCGATGACTCGATCGCAGACGAAAGCATTTGTTCGAGCGAGCTGGGTCAGGATGACATTTCGGATCTGGTTGCCGCGGAATACGAAGGCGGCCAGTCCGATAGTCCGGTTGAACCTGCTGAATCCGATGCCGCCGAGATCGACGACCTTGGACCACTCGACCCGGATACCTTCTCGGAAATATTCGCTGGAGACGACGAGCCGAACCAGTTCGATTAAGAGATTGATCCGTCCGAACGCGATACAGCTGAAATCGACGATTCCGATGTGTTTGATCAGGATGCCATGTCGGTGTTATTTGACAGTGACGACGAAACAAATCGGGCCGCCTGAACCTCGCCCGGCCAATCCATGCTGCATCTCCTCTGCATCTAAGCAAATAGACGACTGCGTTTTCAGGGCCGACAATACGGCCACTCTGAATGCGCGCCGAAATTGGTAAAGCACCTATCGACACGAATCCCGGGTGCTTCTAAGCTAAACAGGAATGCTCCGCGCC
>CAJWWK010000030.1 GCA_913048295.1 uncultured Dehalococcoidia bacterium | reverse complement strand
TCGCCATCTCCATTGATCATGATGATTCCGATAACGAGTATCACAATCCCCCAAATCGCCTGAAGGATGCTATTAACAAGACCGCCGGTCTCTGTGTCAAGACCAATCCCAATAGTAACTATCAGCCCAACCACGGCTACCGCGAGCAATACCCAACCGAAATACTTGCTTACCAAGCCACCAGCAGCAAGACCGCCAGCAAGAGGTATTACCGTTAGCAAGGCTACTATAGTCCCTGCTGACTGGATTCCAAGGAACGACGCAGCACCGCTGGTGTCCCCGCCTGCTATTCCCATCGCCATCCCGGTTTGAACAGCCTGAATGGCCAATAATGCGATCACACCTGCGCTTGCAACCCTCATACGTGCCTGGGCGTTACCAGCTTCAGGAGTGATTCGAGTCAAACCCAGAATCGCTCGTGCATATAGGGCAACCCCGATGATACCTATAGTTAATCCGAGCTTAGCAGTATCACCATTCGCTGCTATATCCCCCACAAGTCCCGTGTGATAAGAACCAAAATCGGCAGTCATAAAGCCGCCAACGATAAACAGAATGGGAGCGAGGATTAACGACCACTTACCTACGGGGTCCAGCCCGGAACGGCCTGCACCTGTGATTAAAGACATATTGTTCTCCTTGTTTTAGATGGCCGTCAAAGCTTTGACGAATTCCATACATTCACGGCATGTATTCGTTCACATTCCGTCCCTCGCCCCGACCCTACCATAGTCCATAGTCCATAGTCCATATCAGGTTCTGGGGGCAGGTCAGTTAGAACGTCCCGGTAAGAAAGTCGTGGTCCCCCGCTTCTCGGTTGAGTCCTGGGCGCAGCACATGGCAGACCCGAAGTAGTACGTCTCTTAGTAACGCCGACCATTGAGCAAGACACCAACCAGGGAGCGACGAACAAAAAATTCATATGTCACCAAGGCGAACGCTGAGGTGGTGAGAATCGCAAGGATGAATTTGATCTCATTCGGGATCGATATGGTGAACATCCAGAAAGTGACAAGCGTGACTACGGGCAGGTGCACTACGTACACCCAATATGAAGAGTCTGCTAACCAACGCCATTTATGACTTTGACCGCCCAGTCGATCCTCTGCAAGACCGATAAATCCGAGGCTGAATGCAATAGCGCAGCCTACTTTGAGACTGATGTAAAGCATCCCCAAACCATCGTCCTGTCCACCTGATTTGTAGATATCGGTTACCTGCGGAGCAGCCCACAAGTAAACGAAAAAGCCTGACATGCCCAAGCCGAGGTAGATCGCCCAGAATCGCTTGAAAATCCCGACTAGAGTGTGCCGACGAAAAAGCCCGTAACCGAACGAAAAGTAAAGAAATCCTGCTAATGGATTTCCGATCAATTCGGCACCACTTGGAATGAGCAGCACTACAAGACTGATGAACAGCAGGACTGGCACAGGAAAATAGATGACCTGAAGGATCGCACCTACGGATTTATGCCAAATGTTGCGAATTCGTTGGACTTGCACAATGATCGAAGAAACCTGTCGAATCAGCTTCCATATCGCCATGAATATCACGAATATCAGCAGATGAAAAAGAAACCAAAGATGCCAAGGATTGGAGTAACCCTCGGAACCGATGTAACCGGTGAAGGTTCCCTTGAATCCGTAGAGCCAGATGTACGGCATTGTGAGTGCAATCAGAGGAAGGAACACAAGCAGAGGTAGCCCGACTCTCCGAAGTCTCTGTCGCCAAAATGCTCGCCATGAGCGTCTATCGACAACCAAGGCAGCGAAGAAGCCAGCGAGGATGAAAAACAAGGGCATACGCCACAGGTGGATGAACTCAAAAATAGCCCAAATGACATTGGAGTCACCCTTGTCAGACGGCCAGAATCCCGATGTGTCGAAATAAGGCAATGCTGCGTGAAGGACAATTCCTAACGCCATCGCAATGGCCCTGAGTGCGTCCAATCCGTGGTAACGGACAGGACTACTGACTGGCGACTTTTCCATCAAACATCTTTTATCGAATTTGGTGCCGAAGGTGAGATTCGTACCCACACGACCGTTTGTCGAGAGTGAGATCAGCAACCGCCCGCCTGAGTCTTGCATTCTCCAGTGCGAGTTTCTTGAGCTTCTTCGCCTGGTCGATCGAAAGACCACCGTACTCGTTTCGCCAGCGGTAATAGGCCTGCTCGGTAACCCCTATCTGCCTTACTGCTCGTGCAACTGTCTCACCTCTGGCCAGGGCCACTTCAACTTCTCGGAGTTTCCGTAAGATCTGCTCCGGACTGTGTCTTTTTCCTGGCATTTCTACCCCCTTTAAGAACCAGGGTTTCTAACATTTACCCTGGACTACTTTTTGGGGGGCAGGTCAAACTGGAACAGAGATTGTCGCACAGGACGCCCCATCGCTCTGGTACATCCGGCGGGCACGGTATATAACGGCGCGGGCTTCGATATTTATTGAGGCTTGGCGGGGTAATCGGCAGGGGCTTTGATTGCCGTAATTGGCCGATTGTAGCTCCGCTGCGTGCCGCGCTGGACCGGCAATTTTCAAGCAGACAGGCTGGACAAGTGAAACATGCCCTGATGGTCGTCGGTGGCTGGGACGGTCACACCCCGGAAAAGAGTGGGGATGTGTTCACGCCCCTGCTTGAGGAAGCAGGCTTCGAGGTACGCCGCAATCAGTCGCTGGACGTCTATCTCGACAAGACACTGCTCAATTCGCTGGACCTGATCGTCCCGATTTGGACGCAGGGCGAGATCACCAGCGAGCAGCTGGCCGGTCTGCAGGCGGCGGTGCATTCGGGTGTGGGGATGGCCGGGTGGCACGGCTGTATGGCCGATTCGTTCAGGTTCAGCCCACCGTACCAGTTCATGGTCGGTGGCCAGTGGGTCGCTCACCCCGGCGGCATCATCGACTACGAAGTGAATATCACCGATAACGACGATGCCATCACCGAGGGGTTGGGCGATTTCGTGATGCACTCCGAGCAGTATTACATGCACACCGATCCATCGAACGAGGTGCTCGCCACGACACGGTTCAAGGGCGACCAGGCAGGGCAGTACTGGATCAGGGATGTCGAGATGCCGGTTTACTGGAAGCGGATGTGGGGAGAGGGAAGGGTGTTTTACGGCTCGGTCGGCCACGTATCGACCGACTTTGAGGTGCCGGAAGCGCGCGAAATCATGAGACGGGGGATGCTGTGGGCGGCGCGATGAATCCAGTAAGAGTTGGCGTGGTTGGCTGCGGGGTGATAAGCGGAATCTACTTCCAGAACCTGTTGAAATTTGGGGCTGTAGACGTTGTTGCGTGTTCGGACCTGATACCCGAGTTGTCGCAGGCTGCAGCCGATGCTCATGCCGGTATCCAGGCAATGACGACCGACAAAATTTTTGCCGATTCTTCGATCGACCTCGTTCTGAACCTCACGCAGCCGAAGTATCACTTCGAAGTGATGAAAGCCGGTATTGAGGCGGGCAAGCACGTTTATGGCGAGAAGCCGCTGAGCGTTTCGTTCGAAGATTCGGTCCAACTTCTGCTCCTTGCCGAACAGGCCGGGCTACGCGTGGGCTGCGCGCCTGATACGTTTCTGGGCGCAGGCATCCAGACGTGCCGGGAACTGATCGACGGTGGAGTGATAGGCGAGCCGGTCGCGGCGACTGCGTTCTTCACCAGCCACGGGACGGAAAACTGGCACCCGGCGCCCGGGTTTTACTACCAGAAGGGCGGGGGGCCGATGCTCGACATGGGGCCGTACTACCTGACGGCGCTGCTCAACCTGATGGGGCCGGTGAAATCGGTCACTGGGTCGGCGCGGATCACTTTTCCCGAGCGGACTATCACGAGCGAGCCACTGAACGGCACGAAGATCGAGGTCGAGGTGCCGACTCACGTATCGGGCACGGTGAACTTTGCCAGCGGCGCGATCGGCACGGTTCTGACGACGTTCGACCTCTGGGGTGCGAACCTGCCGTTTATCGAGATTTACGGGAGCGAGGGTTCACTTTCGGTACCCGATCCGAACACGTTTGGGGGGCCGGTGAAGGTTCTGGTAAAAGGCAAGAAAGAGTGGGAGGAAGTGCCGGTATCGCGTCCGTTTTCGGAAAACTCCCGTGGGCTAGGCGTTGCCGATATGGCGAGGGGAATTGCGTCGGGCGAGCCGCACAGAGCGAGCGGTGCGCTGGCTTCGCATGCACTGGCGATCATGCATGCGTTTGGCCGGAGCGCCGATTCGGGACATCGGATCGAGCTTGTGACAACGTGCGAAAGGCCGACACCGCTGCCGGTAGACTTGCTGGTGTACGGGTAGGACGCAACGATTGAGGATTTATTGAGTGCAGGTGAGAATTCACCTTTGGGCAAAGAACGGCTGGCGAATAAAAAAATTCGTTGGGCAGGGGTTATCGAGTCAGCCCGAGGGCATGGGGAGACTTCATGCATCGATTGATGTCGGTGCGCAATGTAGCTGCAACTATCGTGCTCATCCTGATCGTCGGGTGCGGGGGAGGGACAGAGGTCGTCGCCACGCCGGATAGTCCGGCAGTCTCGGCGAACATTCTGATTCGTCTGGTGGATCCGCTGGACGATCCAGGTCACTATTGTGTCGATGTGGTGGGGTTCGGTTCTGGAGTCCGGTTGCAGCTGCCGCTCCAGGCGCATACCTACAAACCGACCGATAACCGGGATGAGCAGTTCACCCTCCGGCCGCTAACCGGGCATCTTTACATGGAGGAGTATCAACTGTGCCTGCAGCCGGACGAGCCTGTGCAAGGATCTCCGCTTTATTTGCACGAGTGCTCAGAGTCGCCACTCCAGAGTTTTGACATGTTTGCAGATGGGTCCATTCGGGTTGGAGCAGACGGGCCGGCCCAGTTCTGTTTGGCGGTCGCGCCAGGAGATGGCGAAGTCATTAATCCCATCCACAAGCGCCGCGACCTGATTCTTGGGAACTGTGACGCGACGGAGTTGAACCTGATGCAGTGGTCGTTCTTCGAGAGCGGCCAGGGGCAGGGCGCGCAGCGCGGGCTAAAGGCGTCATACTGGCCTTAAGGCCAGCAGATCAAACGGGTTCGGGATTGATCACATCGCTCGCGGTCGAGCCACCGTCACCCTCGGACTTCGATTTATCGAAACCACACCTTCCATGCGAGCGCCCACCGTGGTGGAACCGGCCTTCGCCGTTCCTGAACTGCTCGATACGCCACTCCCGCAGCGACTCGGCGGTGGGTGGGCGGTTCTGCACCCAGGCGGATATCTCGCGGGATTCAGCTTGCGTTATCAGTTCCTGCTCGACGAGGCCAGGAAGGAACTGCTCAACCTCGTCGGCCTTGACGGCAGATTTCAGACCATGATGCCTAACAGCTTTCAGGGCGTCAGGCTTGCCGGAGGCCCAGGCAGCTATCGCGTCGACTTCTTCTCTGGTGATTACGCCGGCTTCGACCGCCTCACCAAGCTTTGCAGTGAAGTGAGTTGCGCGGGCTTCGTCACGCGTCTGGGCGATGGCGGAGGAGACATCTTCAGGAGCGAGTCCGAGAAGCTCTGCGACACGGTCAATAAATGCAGACGATCCTCCGGCGTGCCCATGATCGGCACTTGCCACTGCGGCAGCACCGACAGTCGCCCCGACGACAGCCACCACGGCAACAATCAGCAGGATAAATCGCTTCTTCAATGGGGCCTCCGTTGCCGGGCAGATCGCCCGACTGACGAGAACATTCACTTCCTCAAGCCCTCATCTTACCAACCAAATGTCAAGACTTAATGAATGTGGTGCCGCCGGCGTGACGCGGTGCTCGAAACTGGTCATTCCTGAGTCTTGGAACCCGGACATCGGGAGAGCCGCACAGGGCGTGCTGTGCCCGGTTGCTGGTGGTCTGTCGAATACGGTGCCGGGGAAGATTGACACGATGCGGATCTCGTGCGAGTTTTGCCGGAGGGCTGGAAGCGCGCCGCTCCACCGGGTGCAACTCGGGGTGAAAACCGGGAACGGTTCGCCGGTAAATAAGCCGGTACAAAAGAAGGACGAGCGACGTTGAGACTTTTTGACTACGACCGGTTGTCGGAAGAAATGCATAAACGCGGTATCGACGTGATTCTTGCAGGCACCAAGCCGAACGTCGAATACCTGTCGGACGTCGAGTGGATGAGGTGGTTCGACAAGGAGAACTTCCTCACCGAGGACGGCAAGAACTATGCCGCGGCGTTCGTTGGATTGCCGCAGGACCAAACCACCGGCCCGTTCTATGTCGCACCCTCCACGCAGACCGGTTACCCGGAGAACTACAACATCTGGATCGACGATGTGCGCTACTGGGGCCCGGTCTTCTTCGTCGCTGGAGCGGAAGAGCAGATGAAGACCGCTGATAATCCGATAGCGAGGGTCGCTCAGGTGCTGCGGGAAAAAGAGTTGGACAAAGGGCGCATCGGCGTCGAGTGGAGGCATATCGAGATGCAGTTCGCGGAAGAGCTGCGCGAATTCCTGCCGATGGCAACGCTGGTCGATGCCGAGGAGGTGCTGTGGGAGCTGCGGATAATCAAGTCTGAGGAGGAGATCGGCCGCATCCGACGGGCTTCGGAAATCACCAGCGACGTGATCAACTCGATTTATTCGGGTGCCGCCTACGAGGGCATGACCGAGTGGGACCTGGAGCGGTACCTGGGCATCGCATTTGCCGAGCGCGACTCGCGCCACATGTGGACTGACGTTGGTTTCGGGCCGAAGGGCGCAAGGTTCGCAGGGCCGACCGACGAGAAGCTCCGGAAGGGAGATATCTTGCGAATCGATGCCAGCGGCTGGTGGAACGGCTACGTGTCGGACCAGTGCAGATCGCTGGCATGGGACGGGGAACTGAGCGATGCGGCGAAGAGGGGGCATGCGGCCATCTACCGTATGAACAGGGAACTGCGAGAGGCGGTGAGGCCGGGAGTGCTGCCGTCTGACCTGTACCGTTTGACGATGCGGCTTTTCGAGGAGGAAGGGTACGATTCGCTTACCCCACAGGCCGGTCACTCGCTCGGCAGGGTAGCGCACGAACCGCCGTTCCTGGTCGAGGGGTCGGACAGGCCGCTCGAGCCGGGAATGATCGTGGTGGTGGAGCCGACAATGCGGCTGGCCGGAGTCGGGAGCATCAACATTGAAGACACGACGGTCGTGACCGAAGACGGCTGTGAGGTGCTGACCTCTACTCCGCGCGAGTGGGACGCGTTTTTGTAGGGTGGGAGTGGCAACGGCCGATTCGCCCGCGCGTCACCACCCCAGGTCCCTCCGCAGGGGTTGGGACGCGTTGGAGCCGAACTACTTGATCATCTGCTCGAAAACGGGAGCCAGTCTTGAGCGGGCCTCCGAGCGTTCGCCGTCGTCATCTGCGGGGTCGAACGCGGCTTCTTCTTCCGGGTCGGCGTTCAGATCGAACAGGCGTCCATCGTCGTAGAGTTTCCAGCGGTGGTCGCGGATGAACCGGGCATAGCGGTGAACGCGTCCGCTCATCGGTTCGAAGTGGAAGAAGATCCAGTCGCGCGGGTTCCCGGTTTCGCCCTTTAGCTGTGGCAGGAACGACCGACCATCGATGAAATAATCGTCCGGCGGGGTGATTTCGGCAGCTTCGAGAATCGTGGGCAGGAAGTCCGAGGCATCGATCAGATCGGTCGTCACCGCGCCCGAGGGAATGGTCCCCGGCCAGCTGCAAATGAGCGGTACGTGGGTGCCGCGGTCGACCGTCAGGCCTTTGCCGCCACACACCTCTGTATGGGAATGAATAATTGAGCAGACCTCGACGGGTGAGCCGTTGTCGCCGACGTATATGACCAGGGTATCTTCGGCGATTCCCAGTTGTTCGAGTTTTGCGTTCACCCGCCCGATCACCTTGTCGTGGTACTCGACCATGTCCTTGTAGTAGCGGGCCTCGTCGTCCCAGTCCTCAAGCTTGGCCCATGTGCGGGCGCCGAGCGTTTCGTTCGATGGCGGAACGAAATCGTCGAACTCCGGGCTATCGGGAGTCGGCTCGAGGGGCCGGTGCGTGAGGGCCATCGGGAAGTAAACGAAGAACGGATCGTCCCGGTTCCTCTCCATGAAATCGATGATGTAGTCGGCGAAAACGTCCTCGCCGTATTTGCCCTCCATGTTTTCGAGAAATTCCCCGTTTTCGTAGACGATCGGGCTCTTGTAGCGGGAACCCTTTTCTTCGGTGTGGTGGGGGTGCCACACGCAGAATTCGTCGAACCCGGCGTCCTCGATTTTCTGACCCGTCGAGCGTGCCTCTGGCATTTCGTCGGGCGGGTTATAGGAATGGAGCTGCCATTTGCCTGCGATGCAGGTCTTGTAGCCGGCGCTGGAGAACAGGTGGCCAAAGGTAACTTCGTCGGGTGCGATCAGGCCGAAGCCGATGTAGTTGCGGAAGTTGTACTTGCCGGTCATCAGCTGGACGCGGGTCGGCGTGCACAGGGGCTGGACGTGGGCGTTTTCAAAGCGGATTCCGGCGCCTGCCATGCCATCGAGCACCGGGGTTGCGTACGAGGTCCCTCCGTTTGCCCCGATCGCTTCGTATCCGAGGTCGTCGGACATGATCAAAACGATATTGGGGCGGCGGTTGCCGGACGGGCTCATAGGGGAATCCTTTGTGTGGGTCTGGCCGACCCGGGTCGAAAAATTCCGTAGCCCGCATCAGCCAGTAAGCGCTATTTGGAAAGGTAGTCGAGTGCGTTTAGGATGAGTTTCTGGAACTCGGGGTGTTGTTGCGACGACCCGGCGTGCCCCAGAGCAATATTGGCAACTTTACCTTCGCCAAACTGGTGTGACCATCCGAGCGGCCTGTCTTCGCCATCGACGACACCGTGCATGAAGACATCAATGCCCGGCTGGATGTCGAGCCCGCAGTAGCATTCGTCGTAGGTCCAGAAATCGGATACCCCGGCTGCGATCGGGTGGTCGGGCTGATCGATGTGGATCTGGAACCAGCCGAATGGCGGATGGAAGCTTTCGCCAGTTATCCACCCGCCGCCGGTGATTTTTTTCATTGGTGCCCATTCAGGGCAGGATCCGGCAGAGATGTGCACCGACAGCAAAGCCCCACCGTTTGCAACATAGCGTTCGAATCCCGACCGTTCAGCATCGTTCAAGTCGTTGTCGGATTCGGGCCTGCGCCATGTGTTTAGAACGATTGCATCGAATCCAGAAAGGTCGCCCGCCAGCTCTTCGGACGATTCCGAGAGGGTGATTGAGTGACCGGCCGCTTCCATGGTTTCCTTCAGGACCGGCGTTGTTTCGTCGTAGGGGTGGCTTCCGCCGGTGATTAGAAGCAGATTCATTAAGTACTCTCCGTTGTGTTTTTCTGGTTTTTAGTCACGAACCTGGCAGAGGGTCGGCGTCAGTCTGGTGCTGCCTCAGGTTTGACCCCGCCTCGGAAGCAGCCTGCGATGTCGGGGCGGTAGAAGTGGCCGATTCGAGCACTTTGTCAGCAGTTGTCGGATGTTCTTCTGGATGGGCAGCGGTCCAGTCTTTTTGATGGACTTCCATCAGCACGAATTCGTAGCCGTCGCGTTTTACCTCACGGACTTTGTTGAACCCGGCCCTGGCAAATGATTTTTGCGCCCTGAAATTATCTATTAGCGTGTGCAGGTAGACGCGCTTTATCCGGGTCGAGGTGAAGATATGTTTCAGCGCCGATTTGACGACGTCGGTGCCGTAACCGCGACCCCAGTACTCGCGGTCGCCGATCATGATTCCGAACTCGCACTGCGACTTGTCGGGATTGATGTCGTAGTACATACAGTTGCCGATATGTCGGCCGTCGAGAGTGTCGATTGCTATCCGGACCGACCAAAGGGACGGGTAGTTTACGTCGTCACGGTGATAGCGCATGTATTCGATGAAGGTCAGCGTAACCGGGCGCGTCGCGTCGAGCCCGGCAAGTTCGGGGTCGACCCGCCACGAATAGTCTGCCTCGGCGTCATCCATGATCTTGGACCGGAGCACGGTCAGATCGCCGACGATTCGCAGGTCAGTCGTCGCTTGTTGCTCGGCCTTCATAAAAGGCCACAGCTTTTTCCAGGACTCGCGCTTCATTCCGATGGGTCAACCTGTGTGATGCTTCTTGTGTGTCGATCCACGCTACATCATCGTACTCACGGTCGTGATTCGATGTGTCGCCGCCGAGGTATTTCATCAGGTACCAGTGAACGGTTTTATCGATTCGCACTGTGGTGTCGTCTTCGAATTGCAGTTCGCCGATCGTTTCGCCGGCCGATCTAAAAAATGAATAGTAGGTGTCGTCGATGGGCGGGCCTATCTCGACCTGAAGACCGGTTTCTTCGGTTACCTCGCGCAGAGCGGTATCGGCAACCGACTCGCCTTGTTCCGGGGTCCCCTTGGGTAGTGCCCAGAGCGACTCGGCGCGCCTGTGGCACAGCGCGACCGACAGGCGACCGTCGTTTTCGGTTCGCAGCACCACCCCACCGGCGGACCACCGGTCGATGGAATGATCTGTTGTGCGCTGTCTGCTCATCGAAATATTCAGGAGTTATCTGAGGGTTGTGTGAATTTTCTGCAAAAAACCGGGCCCGCTTTCCCTTAACGGCACCAGTCGGGTGCCACGTTACACGAACCCGAGAGGCGGATTCTAAGTTTGACAGCGATGGTGGTCAAATGCTCACGTACGTGATTCGCGTGAAAGTTGAAATACTTTCAATAATCACCCCCCCAGCAAATTGACACCGAACTGGTCAAAATTGATAATTGCTTGTTGGGTAAAAGCGCAAGATGTCAGTTCCTAGCACACGATTACAACATTCAGACGGAAATTATCGTCGCCCTTCCGGGACGATGGCACGTGATTTGCTTCCTGATGGCCGCCCGGAAACGGGCTTCGAACCCGTGAATGACTATACGTAACCGCATCATCGCCAGCAGGCGGATGCGGTTTTTTTGTTCTGGTAAACGAAATTAGAGCTCACCACAGGTGTGCTCACCGGACGATGAGTCCGGAAGAGGGTAATTGAAAATTGGATAAGCACGACTTTGTCGTCCGGTTCGCTGGTGAGGGTGGTCAGGGTCTGGTCACATCCGCAGATGCACTTGCGCGCGCGGCCGCCCATGCCGGTTACTTCATTCAGACACATTCGACCTATCCGTCGCAAATCATCGGTGGCCCGGCATCTTCGCAGGTGAGAATATCTACCACGCCGGTGCTCAGTTCCGGCGACGGCGTCGACGTGCTAGTTGCTCTCAACCAGCATGCGTACGACAACCATTTTGAAGACCTGAACGGGGGCGGCGTGACCGTGTACAACGCCGAGGAATACGATCTGCCGGAAGGCGGTCATTACTTCGGGATAAAGGCCGACGAACTCGCCAAATCGACCGGTAATGCACGGGCGGCGAACATGGTTACGATCGGCGCTGTTGCAACCCTGATCGACTTCGATCTGCAAGAAATCGACGAGTTCATCAGGCAGCGTTTCACACGTGGTCGACCCGGTGATGACGAAATCATCATCGCAAATATCGAGGCGGTCCGACTGGGCGCTGATGTTGCAAGGACCAGCGGATTTACTGCCGGGCAGCTGGAGCCCCCTGTTCCTCACGAAGGCGGTCAGGTGATTCTCACGGGCAACGCCGCAATTTCGATCGGCGCGATGGCGGCAGGCCTGGAATTTTATGCCGGTTACCCGATATCGCCGGCCACTACAATCCTGATCTGGATGGAACAGAACCTGTGGGGTGAAGGCCGGTTCGTTCACCAGGTATCGTCCGAAATTGAGGCGATCAACGCGATTATCGGTGCGGGTTTCGCCGGTAAAAAAGCGATGACTGCAACTGCGGGTCCCGGTTTCTCGCTCATGAGCGAGGGCCTTGGCCTGGCATGGATGGCCGAGATCCCGCTGGTCGTTACCAATGTGCAACGAGGTGGACCCGCCACAGGCCTGCCGACCAAGTCGGAGCAGTCTGACCTGTACACCTGCATGCACCCTGCACACGGCGATATCCGCATGCCGGTGTTGGCACCAGGCTCAGTCGAAGAGTGTTTTTACGCCGGGGCGCTGGCCACGAATTGGGCAGAGCGGTACCAGGGGCCGGTGATTCTCGTGACAGAGTTTGGACTTGCCGAGCGGGGTGAGAATATCAAGAAGCCGGATCTCGCCGAGATCAGCACCGAGAGCAGGGCGCAGGTAAGCGAGGGCGACACGGGCAAGCGTTACGATTCGTGGGATGGCACAACGCCGCTGCCGGGAATGCCGGTCCCAGGTGGCCCCGGTGCGTACGTTGCGAACGGTTCCGAGCACGACGAGATCGGCGATACGACGCACCTGCCGCGGCACCACGTACGTCTGATGGAGCGCCGGTTCAAGAAGCTCGATTTGCTCGACGGAGCGCACTACGAGATCGAAAACGCAGATGCAGATGTGATTATCATGCCGTGGGGCAGTTCGAAAGGCCCTGCGCGGGAGGCATACGACAGGCTGCGTGAGCGGGGTGAAGATGTCGGCTGGCTCTTCTCGGTGGCACTTCATCCGCTGCCGGGCGAGGTCAAACACGTGCTGAAGTCTGCTGATAAAATTATTGTTCCCGAACTGAATTACCTCGGACAGTGGTCGGCCCTCCTCAGGCAGGAAGGCTACCGGGCTGAATCGATTACCCAGTACACGGGTTTGCCGTTCAAACCGTCAGACCTGGTGAAACGTATCAGTGAAAGAATTGGAGTTGGAGTTACCGCATGAGTAAGCGCAACCTTGAATATGACTTCGCGTGGTGCCCGGGCTGCGGCGATTTCGGAGTGCGCAGGGCGCTCCAGGTCGCACTCGAGAAATTCTCGGTAGAACATGAAGAGCCGCAATCCAAGAATGTTGTAGTAGCAGGAATCGGTTGTTCCGGAAACATGGTTCACCTTGTCGAAGGCGACCAGCCATTCGGCATTCACGGAATTCACGGCCGCACCCTGCCAATTGCCTTTGGTGTAAAGATGGGCCGACCGGACCTGAACACCGTAGTTGTCGCCGGTGATGGTGACTTCCTTGCGATCGGTGCGGAGCACATTGCCCCGGCCGCCAACCGGAACGTAGACATAACGGCCGTAATCATGGATAACGGTGTTTATGGCCTGACGAAGGGCCAGTCTTCGCCGACGACTGAGTTCGGCGCGGTCACGCCGTCGACCCCCCACGGCAAAATTGAATCCGCTCTGTCACCACTGAAGTACTACATGTCGATCGGCGTCACCTACATCGCCTCGTACTACTCGAGCAAGCCGCGCCAGTTGGCAGTAATAATCCAGGAAGCGATGAACCACCGCGGCTTCAGTATCGTTCACGTTCAGTCGCCCTGCACGACCTACAACGACACCTACGACCTGCTGAAGGGCAAACCGAAGGAAGGGATCGCGGGCCTCGCTTTCGAGATACCCGAAGATCACGACCCCACGAGCGCCCAGGCTGCCGTCGACCTGCTCGACCGCCCCGGTATTCCGCTGGGTGTTGTGTTCAGGCATGAAGGGCAGTCGATGCAGGACCGTCACGAGGGTTTGCAGGCCCAGGCACCGGTGAGGTCGAACCAGGAAATCCTGGATTCGTACCTGCTGCAGGTATAGCGCCCCGAGAGTCGCGGGAGCCAGGAGTCTAATTCCCGAGCAGGATTCCGACGCGCCGGATTTTAACCAGCGGACGCGCGCTCGGCGAGCGAGTCGCGCAGTGCGAGCCGATCGTGGTGGAGCCTGGCCTTTAGTGCTGAAACCGAAACGTCGAGGGCATCGGCCGCTTTATGGTTCGAGAGCCCCTGGACGTCGCGCAATACGACTGCAACGCGGAGGTCTTCCGGCAGCTCTACGATGGCGACCTGGATGCGGTCGCCCAATTCGGCGTTCATCGTGGCAGCTACCGGCGACTCGGCCCAGTTGCTCGAGGCGACGTCGGCCCGAAACTCTTCGGACACCGTCATTTCCTTGCCACGTTTGTCTTTGCGGATTCGCATCAGGGCTGCGTTCACAGTGATGCGGTAAAGCCATGTGGTCGGCATGGCGTCGCCCCGGAAGCGGTCCCGGGCCTTGTAGGCCGAAACGAACGCTTCCCAGGCAACTTCTTCGGCATCGTGATAATCGCCCATCATCCGGTAAGCAACGTTGTACACGAACCCGGAGTGTTTTTCGGCGATCTACGCAAATTCTTTTGCGTTCATATACCGTGTTGGTCTTTTACAGGATTAGGGGGCCGGAGCGACTGGTCCTGCGCTCAGTTCCGCGAGCGCCAGCGCAGTTCAACAACCTTACCAGAAGCGTGTGATAATCCCGCCCGAAATCTGAGGCTGTAATATCCCTGTCAAGCCTGGAACACAGCAGCTTTAAGATACCCTGAGAACAGTGGTCCGGGGTCTGCATGTCACGCGGCAGCGATACGATAGGAAAGCTCTTTGAACCGTTCGCGCGTACACTGCATCGTATTAAGAGCCCGGTAGCAGTTATGTTGTTTTAGGTAGCGAGAGGTGAGGTGCCGCAGGAGGCACGGAGATTGAAGTGAGCGGCTCGGCGACGTGGATCAACAAGTTGATTGGCAGGGATGTAAAGCACAGCCCGGGCGACCCCTGCGCGGACGGCATGTGTGATTGTGTAGAGGTGCGCGACAACGCTTCCGACTTTATCGACGGCGAGGTGTCTTCAGGGCTGACCACCCGTATCCGCCATCACCTGGGTCTGTGTGCTGACTGCGATCCCTGGTTTACCAGCCTGGCTCAGACTGTCGGGCTTGTTCGCCAGATCCCGCAAAAGGAAGTCCCGGACTCTGTGAAGGAAAAGATCGACGAGATCGCAAACGGGTAGCTCGGCGCAACGCGGTTGACTCAGGAACGGCGTACCGGAAATCGGGAACGCCGTTTTTTATTGCCGCAGGAAGAGGAATCTCTAGCTCAGGCCATCCTGCGTCAGCGTGGGATCGGGTTCATCTTCCAGTGCTTCCAGGGCGAAAAATTCCCGGTGCCGGTAATGGAAGTACATGCTGTGGAGCAGGACGCCGATGCCGAGTCCCGTGAGCCCGTAGACGACGGTCGGCTCGGTGTTCGAGCTTGGCATGAACGAAAGTGCGATGAATAGCAGGAAGCCGGCGGTACCGCCCCAGAGGCTCGGGTGATTCAGCTTGCTGTTCAGGCCAATCGATATGGCTGCAGCCAGTACCACCGGCCCCAGCAACGCAAGCGGCGCGATTCCCAGCCCTGTGCCCATCATCGACAAGGCCCCATCGCCGCCTTTGAACTTCGTGAAGGGTGAGTTCCAATGACCGGCAATTGCCGCAATCGCGGGTACAAGGAGCTCTGCGCCATCGAGGCCAAGCTGACGGACCAGCAGGATTGCGAGCAATCCCTTTGTGCCGTCGATGATAGTTACTGCAAATCCCGCCTTGTGTGAAACCTCACGGAATACGTTTGTTGCCCCAGCCTGACGCGAGCCCACCTCGAAAATGTTCACACCGTAAAGTCGGCCCGCAATGTATGCGACCGGAATCGCACCCATTGCGTAGGCAACGACTGCTGAAATAAGGAATGTGTTGAAGGTAACTTCTGGGTTCATGGCTGGGCCCGTGTCGGGCCGACAATTATATCAGTGACACCGGTTTCGCACTCTACAACATCAGGCCAGTAGCAACATATAACGAATCATCAGTCTATTTCTACTACGTTCACTTTCACGGAGGTGGGTTCACAATGGCCCTTCATGGACGAAACTTCTGAATCAAAACCTGCCCGTGATGCTGTGAGCGTGGCTCACGACGTAGGCCTGATCGGCGCGTTGCGCGATTCTTCATTACAGCGATTTATAGGTGCCACGCTAATGTGGGGTACCGGGCATCAGCTGGTCACGGTTGCCCAGGGCTACCTTCTGTTCGAGATGACTGGATCGACCCTCTGGCTCGCCGCCCTGGGCGCTGCGATCGGCGTCCCGAATATTATCGTGGCCGTTCTCGGTGGAATGCTCGCCGACCGGGTGTCCCGAACGCGGTTGCTCATGGTGGGATCGACGATTGCGGGCCTTCCGATGCTGGCGATTGCCGTTCTTTACGCTGCCGATGCCTTGGAACCATGGCACCTGCTCGTGGCCGGCGCAGCCCAGGGTTCGGCGCTTGCCCTCGACTGGATCGCCAGGCTGTCGCTCTTGCCGGATATCGTGCCGAAAAATACCTTGGCGCGCGCGATACCGATCGACCAATCGGTCTTTAACGGGGCGCGGGTCATTGCCCCACTGGCGGGCGGTTTTGTACTGGGCTCGTTCGGTCCATCCGCGGCATACGCTCTGACCGCCGGCCTCTTCGGGCTCGCAATTGGTGTCTACTCCACGTTTCGACCTCACACGCATATGCAGGCCACTCGTCACGCCGGGATCGTCGAAGATGTTAAAGAGGTCGGCAGGGTATTGCGGGGCAATACGATCCTTCGGTTGAACCTGCTGTTCACCGCGGTGAACGCGCTAATGCTGGGCGGTCTGATTTTCATCATTCCTGCATTCGCAAAAGATATATTCGGCACCGAAGAAACGGGCCTTGGTTACCTGTTCACGGCAGTTGGCCTAGGGGCCGTCGCGGGTGCACTGACAATGTCGGGGACGGGGGGTGTGCGGAGGGCTGGCCCGGCATTACTGCTGACCGATTTCCTGTTCGGGGGTTTTGTTATTGCGTGGGCGTTTTCGAGCACGATGTCGGCGGCACTACCAATCGCTTTCGTACTCGGTTATTTCAATGCGGTACATATTTCGCTGGGCATTGCGGTGATCCAGGTAAACGTCCCGGCTGAAGTGCGCGGCCGGGTGCTCGGTGCCTACGAGCTTGCGTGGTCGGGTTTTCCGCTGGGCGGACTGGTAAGCGGGTCGCTGGCGGCGGCGTTCGGGCTGCGCAACTCGCTGACTATCCTTGCGATCGGCCTGATCGTGTTTACGCTAGTGGTGAGCGCAGTTAGCGTGCAGTTCAGGCAACTTCGTATCGAGGGCGATCAGGCAACAGGCTTTGCAGCCTGACAATCGATGGGCCTGACCCCGGAATCAGGCTTCCTGGTCGAAGTAGTCGGGCTGATACGGGGGTACCTCGGGGTTGCCGTTGTTCTGCGCCTCGATTTCGGCCTGCTCGGCCTCGGTCAGGTACTTGGAGGGGCAACGCACGGTCAGGTTATCGGCAGTGAAAGAACCGTCCACCAGCTTCTGCCCCTGCAGGATGATCTCCGAGTGGTCGTTGAAGAAGACCTGCCCTATCTCGCCTTTGTAGGTGATTTCGAGTTCTTCGGTTCCGTCTTCATCTTTGATCGAGAAGCGGGCTGTGAGACCGTCGGCATCACGGACGTAGGAGTCCTGCACGAGCTTGCCAACAACTCCCACCTGCCGGTCGATAGCCGTGGGGGAGTCGGCGAGGGCCTGTGCGACCGACAGGTAGCTTACCGTCGCTCCCTGAAAAGCGGTGAAAGCGAAGTAGATAAGAGCGCCGGCCACAAGCACGAACGCGACGCCGAGCTTGGCCCGCGGGCTCATGAGTGTGGAAGTGCGGGCCGTGGATGATACTTCGGGCTCGGAAATCGGGTCCGGGTCTTGCCGGTCGTTACTTTCGTTCGTCATTGTTTTAGTGTCTGCGAAAAATAGCCAGATCGGGCGATTATTTTGCGGGCCCGGAAGCGCCCTTGATGCGTGCGATTTCGTGTTGTAGAACGCGCTGTTTACGCCCTACATATAAAACATAGACGAAGAACAGCGCCCAGGTGATTGCGAAAACCGCAAACAAGTAACCGAGGCTGGTTTCAAGTTTGCCTTCTTCACGTTCTACGACCGAGGTGGCAATACCGCTCTCGGATGAAACGGTAACCGGCGCGAATCGCTCACGGTGGTCGCGGAGGCGGCGTGCAATTTCGACGGGTTGTTCGCCCTGGGTGGAAACCCATCGGTCGCCAGCCTGGTTCTCGAGCCCGTATTCGGTAGCTTCCGACACCCCGAACGTCGTGACGGTCCCGCTGGAGTCCGCGATCGCGAATTTGGTCAGCCGCCCGTCGGGGTCAGTGTCGATGCCGACTACGATTCCGCTGATCGTGGTACCTGACTGGGCGGATGCCGTGCCGGTAAGAATCATGTTCCCGGTGATTACGATAAGCAATACGGCAACAGCCATGAGTTGCCCTTTAGTGACTAGTTTCAACTTGTTCCCCTGGCTTCGGTGGACTGTGCTTGATCTGGCGGTGCTTGCGAGATCGGCGCGTGTGTTCCGGAATTCCGTTTCAGTTCGATAATGTCGTCCTCTGCTTTGCGAACTTTGAGGCGGATCTGAAGGAGGTAGATAAAGAGGAAGGTGAAGGCGAGGGTCGAAACGAGAAGGACTGTCCCGAGATCGCTGCCAAGAGACGACTCGGCATCGGCGGCGGGACCCGTGACGATGGGCGGGTGTGCCTGCGCCCAGAGGTTGGCCGCGAAGTAGATGATGGGGGTATTGGCCGCCCCTATCAGGCCGATTACTGCGGCAAGGCGCTGGCGCTGCGCACCGGGCGGGAAGTATGCCCTGAACATCAGGTAAGCAACATAGATGAAAAAGAGGATCAGTGCAGTCGTGAGTTTGGCTTCGCCGGTCCACCAGACCGACCACACGGGTCGTGCCCAGATCATCCCGGATAGCAGCATCAGGCCACCAAAAACCACTCCGACTTCGGCAGAGGCCACGGCGAGGCGGTCCCACTTTTCGTTTTTGTTCCACAGGTACATGATCGAGCTGCCGGACACGACGAAGATCCCCAGCATCGAACCCCAGGCGACAGGGACGTGGAAGTAGAGGATTCGCTGGACTGCACCCTGGTTGATTTCTGTTGGGACCCAGATGAAAATGAGCCACAGCGCCACGCCCATCAGCACCGCGCTGACAATCGGCAGGGGATCGAGAAAATTCAGAACTTTGGTCATGATGGACGGGCGTGCAAATTGCCAGCGTGCAAAAACTTAGGGAATTTTATCACGAACGGGGCCGATTCCAGAGTATGTTGTGAACTGGGTTTCATCGTCGTCGGTATGTCGTTCGGGCCAGTGGTGGGTCGGTCCAAAGCGTAGAAATCAATCTTCGAGTATGTGCTGGAATACGAACGCGGATACCACGAGGAAGACAACGTCGAAGGCGACTGCCAGCTGAAGCCATTCTGACATGTCGGACCAGCTGCGCCCGTTCACCATGTGGCTGGTCGATTCGACAGCGGCCATTATCAGCGGCGTGACGACCGGGAGAAACAGCAGCGGCAGCATAACTTCCCGGGCCCGCACTCTCACCGACATCGCGGCAAACAACGTTCCGACCGCGCTGAAGCCGACGGTGGTCAGCAGGCTGATGGCAAGCATCTCCCACCTGAAGATCACCAGGTTGAAGAGGACTGCGAATACCGGGAGTACGACCACCAGCGCCACCGTGATGAACAAGAAATTACCCAGCGCCTTGCCGAGAAATATCAGGTCACGGCTGACTGGCGCCAGCATCAGCGCTTCGAGCGTGTTGCCTTCGACCTCGAGTGAAAACGCCCGGTTGAGGCCGGTCACCCCGGCGAATGCAACGGCTGACCAGAGCACTCCGGGCCCGATCAACCTGGCGCTGTCCTGGGACAGGTTGAGTGAAAACGTGAATATCACCATTATCAGCAGGGCGAACCCGGCCACTGCCACGACGACGTCCTTGTTGCGGAGTTCGAGCAGCAGGTCTTTGCGGCCGATCGACCATATGACCGCAAGTGAATCGATCATAGTGCTGATCCCTGCGGTGAGCGTTGCTCGTGAGGCTCGGAATATGCGGCGAGGATACTGGTGCTGTCCCCGGCAGGCGATGGCGATTCGAGGGCAACGACTCCGCCGGACAACACGACCGCCCGGTCGGCAATCTCAAGTCCGTGCTCGACGATGTGGGTGGTCATCACGACCGTGCGACCGGCGTGGCGATACTCGTCGATCACGTTATCCAGTCGTGAAACCGAATGGCTGTCGAGCCCGGATTCCGGTTCGTCGAGCAGCAAAAGCCGGGGTTCGTGCATCAGCGCACGGGCCAGGGCGACCCGTTTCTGAAACCCGTGTGAGAGGGTTCTGACACGGTCGTCGAGGTTAGATTCGATTCCGACCCGCACGGCATTGCTGGCTATGAGGTCATCGATATCCCGGAGTCGGTACAGACCTGCGAAAAAGATCAGGTTTTCGCGCACGGTCATATCTGCGTAAAGCATTGGCGAATGCAGCACCGAACCCGTGAGACCGCGTGCCGTGGGGCCTTTCTGGGCAAGATCGACACCATGAATCGAAACGCTGCCGCTATCGGCCTGCGTGAGCATCGCAAGAATCCGGAGCAGGGTCGATTTGCCAGCACCGTTCGGACCCAGCAGCACCGTAACTTCACCGGGTGGGAGCGCCAGCTCGAGGCCGCGCAGCACCGCGGTTTCGCCGAAGTTTTTGACGACTTTCCTGACTTCGACGACAGGTTGAATTACAGTGCTAACCAATGCTGGTGGTTCCGTTAGCTCTTTACCGCAAAACGGCGCTTGAACGCATCGGGCTGCATCGATGCTTCGGCTGCCAGCCGCCCGAGCATCTCATCGTCTTCGAGGTCTGCAGCTTCGAGGCGAATCATGTACCTGCGAGCCACATCGTAGTAAAGCGAGGCCGTGTCGACCATCCGTACAGTCGTCTTGCCGGTCGTAGCGTCTCGCATTTCGTCGAACGGCACGGCCTTGAGCTGGCTGTCGACGATACAGATCATTGCACCTTGGGCGGTATCTTCATCCCCCGATTCGGTCAGCAGGAACCGCACCGCACCGTGCCCGAGCGTGCGCGTGTAGTCGATATCGAAGGGTATCGGCGCTGCCGACCGCAGCTCGTAGCCGAGGGTCAGGTCGACGATGTCCATCGCTTCGCCCCGTTCGGCAAAACGACGTTCTACCTCGACTCTCAGGATGCGTGCCAAGGGGAGTTCGGAGAGCCGGATATTACCGTACTCGTCGCGGGGAATTTCAACGCCCGAGATGTTGCGCAGATCGCGCATGTTGAACTTGGTAGCGATGCCTTCTGCGATGATCGCGACGCCGTCGGGCCGCCCGGACACGCGCCGCTTCAGAATGGCCCCTTCGAGCACGTCGCATACCTCCGACAGGCTGATTGTCGGCTTTGGAAACTCCTCGGGAATGATGGTGATAGTTGAGGCTGAGGCCTTGCCGATTCCGAGGGCCAGGTGGCCTGCGTGACGGCCCATTGCCACGATGAAGTACCAGCGGTTCGTGGTTCGCGAGTCTTCCCTGAGGTTCATCACGATGTCGGTGCCAACGTGGCGCGCCGTCTCGTACCCGAAGGTCGGCATATCACCGGGCAGTGGCAGGTCGTTGTCAATCGTTTTCGGGACGTGTGCCACTCGAATTTTGCCACCCGCGGCGCGGGCGATCTCCGATGCCCCGAAGGCCGTGTCGTCACCGCCGATCGTTATCAGGTGGCTGATATCGAGCTTTTCGAGGGTCGCAACACATGTTTCGAGGTCTTCCGGGCGCCGGGTCGGGTTCGTGCGCGATGTGTGGAGTATGGAGCCACCCTGGGTGTGGATATTCGAAACATCGGGGATTGTGAGATCGACAGTCTGCGTGGTGTCGCCTTTGACAAGCGATTCATAGCCGTTTTTGATACCCACGGCTTCGAGGCCGGAGTTGACCACCTCGATTACCGCGGCGGAAATCACGCTGTTGATGCCCGGTGCGGGGCCACCGCCAACAAGAATTCCTATTCGACCCTGCCTGCTCGCCATCCAATGGTCTCCTGATGCTCGCGGACTAAATTTTCGATCTTTTGAAATTTGTTCGTTTCCAAGAGTATTGGAATAGGGACGGTCGTGCGCAAATGTGCGGAATTAGAATGGTGAAGCTCGTCGTTTGGGCATAGACTTCCGGCTGACTATCAAACTTGCCCGGAGAGTGACGACCAATGACTCAGCACGACGAACGTTGGTCCCGCCATAACCGAGATGTGGCGTGAGGTGCTTCTAGAAGGGCACAGGGACATGCCTGCGTCGCTCCTTCCGGGCCACCCCCGCTGCGGGATGTGCATGAATCCCGCTTGGCGGCGTTGGCGGCGTGCTCATGAAGTCGCTGCGTGGTCGTACTCGATCGCGTAAAAACCCCGCCATGTGCAATATATGAGACGACATCCTTCCCACCGGCGGTGCGGAAGTTGACGTTACGGTGATATTTGCCGATGTTCGCGGCTCGACTGCGATCGCCGAAAATGCTGGACCCGCCGAATTTGCGGCCCCGCTGAACCGGTTCTACGGGGTTGCCATGGACGCGCTGCTCCCCAGAAATGCCGTTATCGACAAGATGATCGGCGACGAGGTGATGGCCTTCGTTATTCCGGCTTTCCACGGCGAACCGCAAAAGGCTGCAATGAAAGGCGCGACCGAAATTCTTCGCGGTGTGGGTTACGGTTCAGGCAAAGAACCGTGGTTGCCGGTGGGCATCGGTATCAACTTTGGAGAAGCTTATGTCGGCAAGTTGGCACTGGCGATGTGAACGACTTCACGGTGCTCGGCGATACCGTGAGCACTGCCGCCCGGCTGCAGGCGCACGCAAAGGCCGGTGAGGTGGTCGTTTCCGAAAGTGTCTACTCCTATATCGACTCTCAGTATCCGGGTGTGCAGCTCGAAGACCTCGAAGTGCGCGGAAGAGAAGAGACGTTCGGAGTGCACGTCCCCAGGCCGGTCTGAGCGTTCGGAAGCCGGACTCTTGCTGCCTAGTGCCGGTGCGGGTGTCCGACGAGGTGCGGGTGTACTGAGTGCACAGGGTTGAAGCGTCGGCCTTTCCTGAGAGTTTCCACGGGAAGCAACAACTGGTTTCCGGAGCGTTCATTACCGGCGGCGTCCCTGAAGGTGACCGGCCCTTCGCGGTGCTGGACAACGGCGATATCGGCATCGGCCCCGACCGTCAGTGTGCCTATGTGGTCCGGAAGACCGACGGCCGCGGCCGGTTTGGCCGTTCCCAGCGCCAGTGCATCGTCGACCGAGTAGCCGAGGTGGATGTACTTCGAGAGCGTCGTCATCAGGTCGAACACCGGCCCCCGTACGTTGTAGCGGTGGACATCGGACGAAACCGTGCCGGGGCCAAGTCCCTGTTCGAGGCAGGCCTCGGCCACCGGGAATGAGAATGAACCGGCACCGTGGCCGACGTCGAAAATGATTCCCCTTTTCATGGCGTCCCACGCCGCGTCGATCACCTTGTTGTTGTTGTCGAGGATGCCGTGCGAGTTGCCGGTGAACGAGTGCGTTACGATGTCGCCGGGGCGCAGTTTTTCAAGAAAATTCTCGAACTTGCTCACGGTCCCGCCGATGTGGATCATCACCGGCTTGTTCAGCTCCCCCCCGGCTTCGAGCGCCCGGTCGAGAGCGACCATGTCATTGCTGCCAACGATGGCCTCGGTGAGCCTGACTTTGATTCCGACGATCACGTCGGAGTGCAGCTTCGCCGCCTCAACGGCCTTTTCGACCCGCGCCCACCTGATGTCTTCGAGTTCGCCGATATCGTTGTCGAGCTGGCCCATGCCGGAGATATGCAAAAACGCGAGGACGCGGGTGTTCACCTCGTCGATCACGTAGCGGTGGAAGCCCGTGATTGTGTTTGAGCCTGACGACCCGGCGTCGATCGCGGTCGTAACGCCGCGGTGCACGCATGCGGGATCGGCCTCGATCGCAAGGTGGGCCACACCCCACCAGACGTGTACGTGGAGATCGACAAGACCTGGCGTTACCAGCAGGTCATCGGCCTCAATCACGTCGTGCGTATCGCCGTCGGACACGTAATCTTCGATGACTGCGATTTTCCCCCCTGCGACTGCGATGTCTTTCTTTGCATGTATTCCCTGTGCAGGGTCGATTACGGTGCCGTTCTTGATGACGAGGTCGTAGGTCATAGCCGGTCTTTCTGTTGAGGCGTTTCTGGTCGTAGACGACCAATTCAGAGTGAAGTCAGCCAGATGGTAGCGGGTGCAAAGCCCGGTGAACAGCCACAGGGTCTGTGACAGACTTATCGGTATATGAAACAACGACTTCACAAGATTCTGGCCTCGGCGGGCGTTGCGTCGAGGCGGAAGGCCGAACAGTTGATCGCCGAGGGGCGGGTGCAGGTAAACGGAGAAACGGCGAAAGTTGGCGATTTTTCCGACCCGGATACCGACGACATTGTGGCCGACGGCAACCAGGTTTCTGCCGAGCAAAAACGCTACCTGCTGCTGAACAAACCAACCGGCTATGTGACAACAGTGACCGACCCGCACGGGCGGCCGACGGTTATGGACCTGGTCGATGTCCGTGAGCGGGTTTACCCGATAGGTCGGCTTGACACCGATACCGAAGGGCTGCTGCTGTTGACTAACGACGGTAATTTCTCGCAGCGGATGGCCCATCCGCGGTTCGAGATAGAAAAGACGTATCGCGCGGAGCTGAGAAGTTCACTTTCGCCAGAGGGTGAAATGCTGCTGGTGCGCGGAATCAGGCTGGAAGACGGGCCGACCGCGCCTGCGCAGCTTCGTGTTGTTTCGAAGCGCAGGCGACGTGTGGATATAACGATCCACGAGGGTCGAAACCGCATTGTCAGGCGCATGTTCGCATCGGTCGGTTCACCGGTGACAAGACTGCGCAGGATCAGCTTTGGCACGCTTAATCTCGACGATGTGCCGAAGGGCCGGTGGCGTGAGTTGCAAGGCAAGGAAGTCGACGCGCTGCTCAAGCTGGCGGCAGAAATGGTGCGGCCCAAGCGGAGGCAGCGACCGACCGGGTCGGTTGGAGAGCGCGGGGGCGGTGGCAACCGCGCATCGGGCACGAGGAGACGAGCGACATCCGGAGCAAGACGCTCCTGATCGGGGTCGACTACGGCCCGATGTTCTTGGCGTACGGCTCAACTACATCGTTTGGCGTGAACCCGACCGAACGCCAGAAATCGAAGGCTTCAGGGCTGTCTTTCAGGATGTCGGCGTAGACGCGTTTTGCTCCTCTATCGGTAAGCAATTTTTCGGAGCGCTCGACCAGCTCACGGGCGATACGTTGGCGACGGTACTCCGGCTTGACCGAGAGACGTGCAAAGTGAGCGCGCCAGCCGTCCCATGCCGCTATGACAGTGTCGACGAGTACATTGCCGTCCCACACGGTGAAGAACAATTCGGCGTTGTGGTCGAGGAATATCTGGATAGGCTCGGCGTTATTTGTCGAGCCGCCGAGGGTCGCGGTGCGCCAGAACTACAGGACGGCGTCGATGTCGTCGGTTGTGCAGGCCCGGTACTGGATGTTGCTCAAGGTGACCTCAGTCGTCCAGCGACCGCATCACCCTGCCGGGCAACTCCCCGTTTGGCCTGCCGTTTTCGAGTGCCGGCTTTCCGTTGACGAAGACGAAGTCCATGCCGGTCGAGTAGACGTGCGGGTTCACAAAGTCGTTGTTCTGCTTAACGTTGGCGGGATCGAAGACGAGGAGATCGGCGACCTGGCCGGGAGCGATCCGACCCCTTCGCGAAAGGTTCAAACGTGAGGCGGGCAGGGTGGTCATCTTGTAGATCGCTTCTTCCAGCGTAAACAGGCCCCGTTGCACGACAAACTGTTCGATGATGACCGAGTTCGTGGCGTAGCTCCGGGGGTGCGGCTTGCCCGACGACAGCGGCCCCTCGTCACGCAGCGACGACCCGTCAGAAGCGATGGCCATCAGCGGCCATTTTGCGATCGCATCCACGTCCTGCAGCTCCATCGAGTGGAGCACATAGTTGCCCTCGGACTGCTCGTAGAGCCTGAGAGCGGCCTCTTCCGGTTCGCAGCCCCATTCGTCGGCGACATCCTGCAGACTGCGCCCTTCAAGCGACTGGTCGGGCGGGAAGCTGGCGATCACGCAACCTGCAGCCGAGTGGTTCCTGTTGATGTAGTAGGTGACATCGGTGCGGACGCGGGCGCGGGTGTCAGCGTCGGCAAGGCGGTCGAGCGTCGCCTGTCGTCCGCCGACCAGTGCCCAGCGGGCGAACATTGCGCCCGAGAAACCGGTCGACGACCATTCGTACGGATACTGGTCGCCCGCAACGTCGATGCCTTCAGAACGGGCTTTTTCCATGCACTCGATGAGTTCGTGGCCACGTCCCCAGAACTTCGGTCCCACCGTTTTCACATGCGATATCTGGATTCGGGCACCGGTGCGGCGCCCGACCTCGATCGCCTCGGCATGTGCTGGAAAGAGTCCGCCGAGGTCGTCGGCTTCCGATCGGATGTGCGACGAGTAGAGCTTGCCGCGGTCGGCAGCCGGTTGCGTTAGCGCAATTACTTCATCGGCCAGTGAGTAGGAACCGGGGGCGTACCAGAGCCCGGTCGACATGCCGAGCGCACCTTCGTCGAGTGAGTCGGCAAAGATGCCCTGCATCTGGTCGATCTCCTCGGGGGTTGGCATGCGTGGCTCCATGCCCATCACGGTCCTTCTGACCGTTCCGTGACCCACCTGCGCCGCGATGTTAATGGTCGAGCCGTTTTCTTCGAGCGCACTCAGGTATCCGTCCATCGTCGACCAGCCCGGCTGGTATTCGGGGTCGAATTTGTCGGTGCGGCTCTTGAACTCGTCAATCGTCTGTTCGTTGAGCGGCGCGCAGTAGCTCATGCCGCAGTTCCCCATCAGTTCGAATGTCACGCCCTGGGTGAGCTTCGAATCGGCGAGCGGGTCGACCAGGAACGAGTTGTCGGAGTGCGTGTGGAGGTCGATAAAGCCGGGGGTTACGACCTTGCCAGCAGCATCGACCTCGCGGGCCGCTTCGGCATTTTCGGCGACCTCGCCAACGGTAACTATGGAATCGCCCTTGATTGCGACATCGGCACTGAACCCGGCCGAGCCGGTGCCGTCGATGACCGTTCCGTTCCTGATGATGAGATCGAACACCATGATCCTCCGGAGTTTTCCTGCCCGCAAAGGCCAGAGCATACATCTGCATCGGGAGTAACATATTTCGGCCCGGCGCCGGGCTCGCAGGAAAACGCGAATTCTAAAGACGCCGCGCGGGCAAAAACTTATATCAAAAACAGAAAATAGGCCACAATAATGAAGTTTATGAGATTTGCCAACGGTGACGGTGCTGCATACGGGATTGTCGATGGCGAGACGGTGAAGGAGATTTCCAACTCACCGATCGGGCAGGATTACTCGGAAACGGGCGCTTCCCACGACCTGAACGAGATCAAAATACTCGCCCCGAACCCCAGGCCTGGCAAGATGCTGGCG
>CAJWWK010000029.1 GCA_913048295.1 uncultured Dehalococcoidia bacterium | reverse complement strand
AGACCATAAGTGACATCGTGATTGGCACCACCCTCACGCGTCCTGAGTGCCCTCCCTGCCAGGGAGGGAGGATTACAGGTCCATAATCCACGTTATGCGCCATGTGTGCCGTAACATCAATTCACCTGCCAGTCGGCTCCCAGCTTTTTACGCACGAGGAAAATCGAAATGATCCAGTTCAATGACCGCGGGCTAATCCCGGCGATTGTTCAAGATGCCGAGTCCGGTCGGGTATTGATGCACGCGTACATGAACGGTGAGGCCCTCCGCCTGACGCTGGAGGGACCGGATGTGTGGTTCTACTCGCGCAGTCGACAGGAGTTGTGGCACAAGGGCGAGACGTCGGGCAATTTCTTGAAGGTTGTCGAGGTGCAGCACGATTGTGATAGCGACGCTGTGATGGTGTCCGTTAACCCGGTGGGACCTGCCTGCCACACGGGTGCTGAATCGTGTTTCGACTCGGGCGTACTCGGCTCGGATTCCCTCGTTTCCGAAGGCACGACGACGAAGCCAGGTCCGGGCGTGCTGGCCGAACTCCTCGAAGTAATCGTGAAGCGCGCCGAGGAAAAACCCGAAGGTTCGTACACCGCGGCGCTTCTCGCCGAAGGAACCGGGCGCGTGGCCCAGAAAGTCGTGGAAGAAGCTGGCGAAGTGGCCATCGCGTCGGTGAGCCGGCCCGCTGACGAAACTGCTAGTGAAATGGCCGACCTGCTATACCACTCGATGGTGCTGTTGACTTCGGCCGGGGTGCCGGCAGAGATGGTGTGGGAAGAACTGGCAAAGCGCCGCCGCTAGCCCCGGTTAGAAACCTGGAGAAGTGTCCGGTGGGTCGGGATCAGCGGTACCCGGCATGTAGGGCTCGGTCGACAGCGTCGACGAATCGTCATTTGGAACCGCCCGCCCGTCGTCGAGCGCTATCGCATAATCGATCGCCGTGATCGCGACTTCGACCATCCCATCGTCGGGTTTACGCGTCGTCAGGTCCTGGAGCAGCAGATTGGGGGAGTTAAAAACTCGAATCCAGACGTTGTCCTGATGGGTGCCCGCGAACCGGATGAACTCATAGCTGATGCCGGCAATAATCGGTACGAGAACAATTCGCGAGGCCAGCAGGAACCAGAAAGGGTCGCGCGGGAAAAACATGAACAGGATGATCGATACGATCACCACAGTCATCAGGAACGATGTCCCGCACCTGGGGTGCGCTGCCGGGAAGCGGCGCACCGATTCGATGGTCAACGGTTCACGGGCCTCGTAAGCATGGACGACCATATGCTCGGCCCCGTGATATCCGAACACCCGCTTGATGTCGTTCATCTTGCCGATCACCCACACGTAGCCGACAAACAACACAAGGCGTATCAGGCCTTCGACCATGTTGGCCCCGAAATTGTTCGCCCCGGCATTTTCGACTATTCGCGAAATAAAGACTGGTATCAGGAAGAAAATAACGATTCCCAGTAATAGCGATACACCGAGTAACGACGCCATCGCGACTGACGATAGCGGCTGCTCTTCATCGGGGTTTTCGGCGATGGCCGCTTCGTTCGCCGAGATGGTCAGCGACTTCATGCCGACCAGCAGGGTTTCGAGCAGTATAAGCACACCCCTGAGCATGACGATTTTTCGCAGCTGCGAGTTTGCCCACGATTCAAGGGGTATCGAACGCCGGATGATAGAGCCATCGGGCCGACGCACTGCCAGCGCCGCGCGGCTCCGTCCCCGGATCATCACGCCTTCGATGACCGCCTGACCGCCGTATAGGACCGGTTGATTCTGCAAAGCTTGAATTGAAGCCAATACGAATATGCAGGAGGGGCGCCTATCCCAGCCCTTCTGGCTCAGTCCTTGGCGGTAGTTCCGCCCAGGCTGTATCGTCGCATCATGCGCTCGACACGGCCTTCGGTATCGACGATGCGCTGTTCGCCGGTCCAAAACGGGTGGCACTTGCTGCAGATTTCAGTCCGCATACTTTCTTTTGTGGAACCGACTTCCCATGAGTTGCCACACGCACATGTGACAGTGGCATTCTCGTGGTAGGTCGGATGAATATTGGCTTTCATAATTGAAATTTCACTTGATTCGAGCGATGTGCCCGATAGAACCGGTTAGGAAACGACGGGATCGACGTTTACGCGTTTTTTGTCTTTCGTCGCGTAATCGAACCTGACATGCCCATCGACTAGCGAATAGATAGTGTGGTCTTTTCCGATCCCTACGTGCAGGCCCGGACGAATCCTGGTGCCCCTCTGCCTGACGATAATCGCACCTGCGGTAACGGATTCACCGGCAAATGCCTTGACGCCCAGGCGCCTGCCTGCGGTATCGCGGCCGTTTCGGGATGTCCCGCCACCTTTTTTATGTGCCATTTAGATGATCCAGTCTGCTGCAGCGATGCAGAAGTGAGTTATTTCGCCGAGATCTTCTTGATCGTTACTGACGTGACGAGTTGCCTGTGACCGCGCTTTACGCGCTGGCGGGTCTTGTTTTTGTAACGCAACGCTATGACCTTGTCGGCCTTGGAGTGTTCGGATATTTCACCGGTAACTGTTGCACCCTTTACCGCCGGGGCACCCACGGTGAGCTTTCCTCCGACCGATGTCATCAGCACCCGGTCGAACGTGATATCCGTTCCAACGTCGCCTGGGAGTCGCTCGATGTCGACCGTATCGCCTTCGCGAACTCGGTACTGCTTGCCGCCGGTGTTAATAATTGCGTAATCTGTAGTCATTCGTATGCTGTCCGTTCGTTGCCCAACCTGTCTATTCTAAGTACGGGCAATCGGCACGGTCAATTTCAATTTGAAGGAATTTCCCCCGCATTCATCGATAATAAGGCAATCCGAACGTAAATACCTGTACTGAGTGAGCTGCCGACAGGAGTCGCGCCATGGCGCAAGACAACTCTATGCTCGATGGGACGATTGCGAGTGTTGACGCTTCGATTCGGAGTCTCAATCTCGAAGACGACATGCGTGCGGTGCTTATCGAACCCTGGCGTGAAATCCAGGTGGCTCTGCCGGTACTGATGGACGACGGCAATGTGCGTGTGTTCAGGGGATACCGCTCGCAGCACAACGCCGCTCGGGGGCCCTACAAGGGGGGGATCAGGTACCACCCCAACGCCGATCTCAATCACGTTCGCGCCCTCGGTATGTTGATGACGTGGAAGACGGCGCTGGCCGATGTCCCGTTCGGTGGCGCAAAAGGTGGAGTGTCGGTCGACCCGAGAGAACTGTCGACGCACGAGCTGAACCGGCTGACCCGGCGCTACACGATGAGCATGCACCACGTATTGGGCGTGAACAGGGATATTCCCGCCCCCGACCTGGGCACTTCTGCTCAAACGATGGCCTGGATCATGGATGCCTATGGTTCGATTCACGGGCACACACCCGGAATAGTGACCGGCAAACCGATCGAGCTGGGTGGTTCGCTTGGCCGGGCTGAAGCGCCGGGTAGAGGTGCTGCGATCGTGGGGACCAGGGCAATCGTCGATAACGGGTCGACGCCTGAACAGTCGACGGTCGTAGTCCAGGGCTACGGTGCCGTGGGATCGTCCGCAGCCAAGACAATTAGCGAAGACGGTGCAAAGGTGATCGCGGTCTCGGATGTCGACGGTGCAATCATCAATTCGAGAGGCCTGGATATCGACGCGCTCGACCGGATCGTTATCGAAGGTGGTGTCGTCTCCGATTTCGCCGACGCGGACCAACTGAATAACGACGAGCTGCTGGAATTGAAATGCGATGTTTTGATTCCGGCGGCAATTGAAGATGTGATCACGACGCAGAACGCATCGAAAGTGCAGGCAGACATCATCGTCGAAGGGGCGAACAGACCGGTTACCTCCGGTGCCGACGAGATCCTGGTCGATTCAAACAAGCAAGTCGTTCCCGACATCCTTGCGAACGCCGGTGGTGTGATCGCATCGTATTTCGAGTGGGCGCAAAACATCCAGGTTTTCAACTGGGAGCTCGAGCGTGTCAATAGAGAACTCGATCAACTGATCAACCGCGCATATGACGTGACGCGAGCGCGGGCCGAGCAAACCGGTTCGACCATGCGCGAGGCGGCATTTGACGTGGCCGTCAGTCGGGTGGCGGAGACGATAAAAATCCGAAGCTACGTAGGCTAACGGCTGAACCCACCGAACTGGCGCTGAAACCAGACAAGCGGTTTACCAGCGCCAATGGCAATCGATTCGACCTCGCCAATAAACACGGTGTGATCGCCCGCTTGATGAGCCGCTATCACCCGGCAGTCCATAATCGCCATGGCGTTTGCGATGACTGGCGTATCCGACAGGGCTGTGAAGTGCTGGGGGTCTATTTCACACCGGACTTCAGGGGGCGTCGCGAAGTGTTTCGCGATATCGGTCTGACCATCGTCAAGGATGCTCAACCCGAACCGGCCGGTAGATTCGACCAGGGCGTGCGACTCTCGATTTTCTCCGATCACGACGAGAACCAATGGGGGGTCGAGTGAAACCGAAGCGACGCTGCTCGCCGTCATTCCGTGCACGTTCCCGCCCGGCTCGAGCGTGGTGATTACGGTGACGCCGGTCGCAAACCTTGACCACGCGTCACGATACATCTCGTTAATGGAATCGGTCGTCTGCAAATTGGTCGCCCCCGGTCCCGGTGACTGATGTTGCGCGGCGGTGTTCGCTCGTGCGCCGGAATTATAGACGCCGACTGCCATATCTTCTTTAGCGTCCCTGTCCTGAGTTGACGATCAGTACCGCCTAACGCTGCAGCCACGGAACGGGATCAGGATCGGCATAGCCCGACAACTCGACATACGCGTTACCTGAAACGGGTTCGCCATTTTGACTCCCGCCGATCGATGCCTTGCCCTCCCAGTACGCGGATGATGCGGGCAGCCCCAGCGTCACTTCCTGATCGCTGACAACTGGAACGATTGTCAGGTCCAACCCGAGCGAATCGATTTCCAGTGCCCAACCCGAGGGGTATGTAGCTCCTGTAACGGGACTGGTCCATTCACCTTCCGATGCAAGCCTTATGCCCTCGGCCTCCTGCCGCAGCGACCTCACTTCACCCGATGGCGACATGTACGTTCCGTAGGTTTCGGCCACCTCGCCGTCAATCCCTCGGCTCTCGGTAATCATCAGCGAAGCGCCATCGTCGAGGTGCAGCGCGAACCACTGCCACCCCGCCGGCTTGCCCAAAACGAAAAAGTCGCCCCACTGATGGTCGAACCACACGGTTCCGGTGACTTTTAACGTCTCACCGCCCAGCGTCAGTTCACCCACGGCCGACTGGCGAGGCCGCGAGTAGTAGTAGGTCGCACCGGTTTCGGTCGGCAACCACCCGATTTTATTGTGGAGCATCGCCGGAGTGGTGGATTCGAGTTGTAGCGATAGTCCTGCCTCTGTGTCGTTCGCTGCATTAAAACCGTGACTCCCCGCGGTGGCGAAAACCGTGTAGGTCCAATCGTCAATGTCGACGGTCATCGGTCCATCCTCATCGACATCTCCTGTGAATCCCGCCCGGGCACGGTACAACTCGAGGTGCTCGCCGGTTTCGACGTCTAGCAACCCGAGTTGGGCAACGAGGTTCGGTTCTCCAGTTCCACCCAGAGCCTTGAACACCACGAAATGAAACCCGAACTCGCGACCCGACTCAGAATCCAGGTGACCGCTGTAGTACCACCACTCGAGTCGAGCATCATGTGCGAATTCGTCGTTGGGAGTACCTGGTGTGCCTGTTGCGAACTGGATCGGGGCAGGTGTTGCGGTTGGATCGGGACTGGCACCGGACGGAACGGAACGCGGCTCGACCGACGTTATGCAGCCCGCTGCCAGGACGGCGAAAGCGATCGTTAGCGCCATCCGGATGAACACAGAAACTCGCAATCGACGGCGATCAGGCATCATGCCTCACCTCCGGAAGAATACGGTCGAGCCAGCCCGGCAAATACCAGTTCCACGGGCCCGCAATCCGCATGATCGCCGGGGCCACGAGCGCCCGGACGAGCGTCACATCGACGAACACCGCGATCGCGAGCCCGAGACCAATCGCCTTGACCACAACAACATCGGCCAGTACAAAACTTGCAGCCACCACAATGAGAATTCCGGCCGCACCGGTGATGATCATTCCGCTTTTCTGAAGTCCCTCGGCTATGGCGGCCTCGTTGTCGCCGGTCCGGTCATATGCCTCGGCAATCCTTGAAAGCAGGAAAATCTCGTAGTCCATGCTGAGTCCGAAGATGATGGCGAAAAGCAGAATCGGCAGCGTAGCTTCTATCACGCCCATCGCCTCGAAGTTGAGCAATCCGCTGAAGTGGCCCTGCTGAAACACGAACACCAGTGCACCGTAGCTCGCAAGAATGGACAGCACGTTGAGCAGCACGGCTTTCAGCGGCAGGATCACCGACCTGAAAAGTAGCATCAGCGACAGGTAAGTCACGATCAGCACGACGGCGATTATGATCGGGAACTTGCCGTAGAGCGCGTTGATGATGTCGGTGATCTCGCTCGCCCCGCCATCGACATGCAATGTCCCGCCGTTTCCCTCAGGTGGGAGGAGCGATCGTATTTCGGTGACGAGTTCGCGTGTTTCCGGCCAGAACGGGTGCAGCTCGCTTTCCACCAGAAAAAGAATCGCCCCATCGCGAACGGTCTCTCGAACGATGCGGGCCAACGCCACATCGGTTATCGACTCCGGGCTCTGATAGAGAACTTCGTACTGGTCGGGGCCAAATGTCGGATCGAGATTGACGACGCTGATTACCCTGGAAACTCCATCTAGTCGTTCTAATTCACGACCAATGTCGTATGCATTATCGATGTTTCTCCGTGCAAACGGGCTGCCTTCGAATGTGTAGCCAACGGGAATTACCGTTTTGAGCGCGAACCCGAACTCTTCTCTGAGCACATCGAAGCCTCTGCGAGATTCGAGCGAATCGGGGAGGATCGTGGCATCGACCGTGCCGAGGCGCATCGAGCCAGCCGGGATAGCAAGAAGTACCAGTATTGTGACAGTAGGTAGCAACACCATCCACGGTCGCTTCATCACCCAGTTCGACAGCGGTACCCAGAACCCGTTGCGCTTCGCCCAGTCGGGCCCAATTCTGAACCGGTTGACCCTGTGGCCGAGTATTGCGAGTAGTGCCGGCATCAGAGTCAGGGCCGCAAGCAGCGCGGCGAATATCACCGCGACGGCACCAATCCCTACCGACCGGAGCATCATCACCGGGAACGCAACGAGGCTAATCAGCCCAATCAGACTGGTGATCGCCGAAAACATGATCGCCTTACCGGCGTGCGAGTTGGCTCCGAGCACGGCATCGTCAACCGACTTTCCGCTGCGGAGTTCTTCCTGGAACCTCGATGTGTAAAACAGTGAGTAGTCGATCCCCACGCCAATGCCCAGCAGCGTGACGATGTTCAGGGCGAAGACTGACATGTCGATGCCCTGGGACATGAAGAAAACTATCCCGAGTCCCACCAACACTCCACCGCCCCCGACCGCGGCGGGCAGGATTGCGGCGATTAGCGTGCCGAATACGAGTAGCAGGGTGAAAGTCGCAATCGGGAACGCAACCGATTCCCCGCGGCGGAGGTCTTCCTGGCTTGCGAGCGAGATGTCGCGGTAGAGCGCGGGCGCGCCGGTGATGATCAGGTCGAGCGGACCAGGGTCTACATCAGCCGTGACCGTTTTGAGAAAATCTAGCGATTCCTCGAGTTCAATCGTGAGTCCAGCGGTCACGTGCACCGTATTGCTGGTCGATGACGCCCGCTGCGGGTCGTCGAGATGGGTGACCACGTACGATATTTCGCCGTATTTATCGAGGTCACCAACCGCCTTGAGCACCGCGTCGGAAAATCGTGCGTCGAACGGCTGCCATTCGGGGTGACTGAACACGAAATCGATAGAAAGCGTCGAAAGCTCGAGCCTCTCCTGCAGCACCTTACGGGCTTTCACCGACGGGAACGACTCGTTAGAAAACCCGCCAGGTTTCAGAAATTCCTGGGCGCGCGGTGCGAACGGCAGGGCGGCGAGGATTATCACGGCCCAGACGGCCACGACGATGTACTTGCGCCGTACTACGAGCGCGCCGAGTGCATTGAGCATCTAAGAAGTGTGACCTCGCAAACAAGAAATCTCCACACATAAAATGACGGAACGCAAGGGCTGGCTCGCTTTAGCAGACCCGGGTTCATCTCAATGTGAGGCTCGAATTAAAGAATACGGACGAAATAACTCGACAGAACGAGGCGATGCCCGAGAACGAGATTGCACCTATCGCAGAGCAGGCACTTGACGGTGCAGCAATCGACCGTGAACTCAAACGACAAGTTCAACCGTTGGACGTTGTGAGCACCGGAAATGGCACGGTGGGACTGTGGCGGATTTCGGGCGACGCTGTGTCCAACGGTGAAATCTGAAGCTGGGCGGTGATCCTGAAAATTCTGAATCCTTCGCTACCGAACAATTTTGATTCCGGGCAGGGAGCGAGTAAAGAGATCTCTGCTATTAAGTCGGGTGACCTGCTGTCGACCAATTGCGGAATTCGTCCAGCGCCAATTTCCGATTTCACAGCTCAGGACGACGGAAGCTACTGACTATGGATGCGTGATCTGTCGGACGGTGTCCAACCCCCGTGGGATGGCGATCAATATATCGAGACAGCGCGGCACGTTGGCCAGTTCAACAACTTGTGGACAGAACAAGACCGTCCAAAAGGCGACTGGATCACTACCGACATGTCGACCGACAGGCGTGCTTCAGTTTCGCAATCGATCGGTCCACAAGTTGAATCATTGACCTCCTACAGCGATCATCCGAGTGTCGAGCGGCTGGTCGAGGGCATTGGATTGGACAGGGTACTGCGCATGCCTGATGACATCGCTCGAATTATCGAATCTGCGCACGACCTGCCGAGGACCGTTGCCCATAACGACTTACATGCGCGCAACCTGTTTTCGCGCGAAGAAAACGGGGAGCGAATCACTTACGCAATCGATTGGGCATCCGTCGGGCCAGGGCCGGTCGGGGTCGACGGTCGCTCGCTGGCTGGCGCCGGTGTCACCTGGGTTCAATCTGAAGCAAACGAGATCGAAGAATACGAGTCTCAGATTTTCGCAGCCTACGTCGCGGGACTGCGAGATTCCGGATGGTGTGACGATGAATCTGAGGTTCGGCTCACGTACCTGTCGCAGTTCGTCACGTACATTCTCTTCTTCCCGTTAATCACCCTCGTCACAAACCTTCGAGAACATCGTAGAAAAAAGTTTTTCAGACGGCGGCTTGGCGTTGACGATAGGACCGTTGTGGACCAGGTTTCACAGTGTCTGCATGCTCTCATCCACCTTGTTGACGAGGGGTTAGCGCGCGCGAAGAAGTTGTAAGTCTGCTGCGTTAGCCCCGAACGCGTAACCGGGCTGCCAGTAATACTCAGCAGCCCGGCCAGCAGTTCTTTTAGAAGTTGAGCCTAGTCTTCGGACGAGTCCTCAGTGGATCTGTCGTCATCGGCTTCGACCGAAACGGCGTCCTCGATGGCTGAGTCGTCCTCGCCTTCTGCGTCATCGCCGTTCCCGTTGCCGTTGCCATTTCCGTTCACCAGCAACGCCGGGTCGATTTCTACACTTGCTTCTCGCATTTCGGAAATCACTCGGATCGCCGATATTTTGTCCCCGGCCTCAGGCATCTGGATCTTCACACCCTGGGCGATTCGGCCTGTCGACCTGATCTCGCCAAGATTTGTGCGAATGACCTGTGCCTTTTCGGTGACCAGGACCAGCATGCCAGTCGAGTCGGTACGGATTTCCCCACTGACGACCGCTGAATCGGCTACCTTGCCGGTCTTGGTCGTGACTTTGAGGGTAATCAGGCCCTTACCACCACGGCGCTGCTGCGTGTAGTGACGGAGCAGCGACAACTTGCCGTAGCCTTTCTGGCTGACGATCAGCAGGTAGCCCTCATCGTCGACAACATTCATCGAGACGATTTCGTCCTTGTTCTGAACGTTCATGCCCTTCATGCCACCTGCGGCGCGCTGTCTTGCCCGCACCTCCGAAGACCTGAAGCGGATCGACAGGCCTTCCTTCGAAACGAGGATTACGTCCTCATCTTCATCGGCCAGCACGGCACCGATCAGTGCATCTTCGTTTTTCAGATTGAAGCAGCGCAGGCCACTGCGGTTCATGTTTCGCAGCAGCGGCAGGTGCATTCGTTTGACCTGCCCTTTCTTCGTTGCCATCACCAGGTAGGTGTCCTCCAAATAACTCGAAACCGCTACGACTGCGTGGACTTCTTCGCGGGGCTCCATGTTGAAGCCCAGGTTCTGAACGGGAGTTCCGCGCGAGTTTCTTGATTGATCGGCAGGGAGCTCAAAAACCCGCGAGGCGAACACACGGCCCTGATCGGTGAAAAGCAGCAGGTAGTCGTGCGTATCGGCGATCTGGAGGTGCGGCGTGACATCGTCTTCCTTGGTCATTCGCTGACCGCGTACGCCCTTACCGCCCCGGTGCTGCTTCTTGTATGTGTCGAGTTTTACCCGCTTCACATAGCCGTTGCGGCTCAGGGTGATTACAACCTCTTCATGGGGTTCGGTGTCTTCCCGTCGCCAGTCGCCCAGTTCTTCCGGGTGGACCTCGGTACGGCGCTCATCGCCGTACTTTCGCTTGAGTTCGTGGGTTTCCTTGCGGACAACTGCATTTACTTTCGTGTCATCTGCCAGAAGTTCTTCAAGATCTTGTATTAGAGCGACCAGCTCTTTGAATTCGTTTTCGATTTTTTCCCGTTCAAGAGCGGCCAAACGGCGGAGTTGCATGTCGAGGATGGCCTGGGCCTGTATTTCCGACAGATCGAACTCGGTCCTCAGGTTGGCGCGGGCTTCTTCGACATCGGCCGATGCTCTGATCAGGGCAATAACGCGGTCGAGGTTGTCGATCGCAATGCGCAGTCCGGCCAGCACGTGTAATCGTGCATTGGCCTTCTTCAGGTCGAACTCGGCGCGCCTGCGAACGACTTCGACCCGGAAGTCGAGGTAGTGGCGCAGTGCCTGTTTGAGTGTCAGGACCCTCGGTGTGCCGTCGACGAGGGCGATCATGTTGACCGAGAACGAGGCGCGGAGGTTGGTGTGCTTGTACAGGTTGTTGAGCACGACGGGGACGTGGGCGCCACGGCGCAATTCGAGAACGATTCGCATTCCCTTGCGGTCGGACTCGTCACGCACCTCGCTGATGCCATCGACCTTGCGAGATTTGACGAGTCCGGCGATCTTCGCGACAAGGGTGGCCTTGTTGACCTGGAACGGAATCTCGGTAAATACCAGTCGCTTGCGTTCCTGCCGGGCGATATCTTCGATTTCGTGTGAAGCCTGGACCATCACCCGCCCGCGGCCAGTGACGTAGGCATTGCGGATGCCTTCCTGCCCCCAGATGTGGGCACCCGTCGGGAAGTCGGGACCTTTCACGAACTTCATCAAGTCGTCGACCGAGGCATCAGGGTGGCTGATCATATAGACGACCGCATCGCATATTTCGGTGACGTTGTGTGGCGGGATGTTCGTTGCCATTCCGACGGCAATTCCCGAAGCGCCGTTCACCAGCAGGGCAGGCAGCCGGGCCGGAAGCACGGTTGGTTCTTTCAGCGACTGGTCGAAGTTCTCGCCCCAGTCGACCGTGTCGCGGTCGATGTCGCCGAGCATCATCTCGGTTACAGACGAAAGCCGACACTCGGTGTAGCGCATGGCAGCGGGGGGATCGCCATCGACAGAGCCGTAGTTTCCCTGCCCATCGACAAGTGGATATCGCAGCGAAAACGTCTGCGCCATTCGCACCTGGGCGTCGTAGACCGATTGATCGCCGTGCGGGTGGTACTTACCAAGCACCTCTCCAACAAGGCGGGCGCTCTTCTTGTACGACGAGGTAGGTCGCATACCCTGATCGTGCATCGCGTACAGGATTCGACGCTGGACGGGCTTAAGCCCGTCTCGAACGTCGGGAAGGGCCCTCGATACGATTACGCTCATCGCGTAGTCCAGGTAGGACGCCTTCATCTCGTCTTCAATACGGATTGGCCTGGTATTACCGAGGTCGCTACTGACCATAAAAATCTCCGGCTAGTTTTCTTTGTAGTTCGGAACGCGCGCTAACGCGCTGCTCACCGGGCGTGTGTCCGGAACGAGCAAGGGTGATACTTCAACATTACGCTTTCCCTTGCGTACGCGCAACGTGTGCGCGCCTGCGCGAGGGCACCCAAAATTGGACAGTTATTGCTGGCTACGCTCGACAAGGGCAAGCAGCAGACTATCGAAGCCCTTTGGGGTGCTTCCGGTGAGGTGGGCGGACCACTGGACGCCGATCAGCCAGCCATGCCCGGGTTTTTCAATGGCCTCCACGACCCGGTCTTCGGCGTAAACCGACGATAGCAACCCGTCGGCTACCTGTCCGGGCATCAGGCCGTGTGTGTGTGCCGAGGGGACTGTAACCCAGCCCGAGCCTGCGATGGTGTACGACACCTTGCCCCCCGGCGCGATGAACACCGGGTGTTTTACCGACTCTTCTCCCCCGGGCAGGTCGGGCTGGCCGTGCCCTTCGACCATTGCCGGCGGTTGTCCGCCAAGTGCGACGTTCAGGGCGTGCATACCCCATCCGATGCCGAGCACAGGAAATCTGCCTTCTATCGCCTGCAGCAGGGCATTCGGCACGGATTCCGAATCGGTAAACGCTCCAGTCCCGGCAATCATCAGTCCACCGACATCCGATGGGAGCGCACCTGCACCGGCATCGCAAACTAACGGCTGGCCCCCACCGTGTTCAATTGCACTTGCAAACGCTGAATCGGGCTCGCCAGGCTGAACAAGCAGCGCAATCCGTGCGGTTTTACTCGGGTGGCTCATATGGTGTCAACCGGATCTCTTAAAGCGATCGACGAACGGGGGTAACCGAAGTGAGATCGCGCTAAAACGGGATGCCCCACAGGCCCATCCATTCGGTAAGCGACTTTTCCACAATCAGACCGTGCCTGCGCAGGTCGCTGCCGAGTCGAGCTTCGGTCGGCCTGTCACGATCACCCTCGCTCTCGCCGGTCGGGACAAACGGGTAGAAGGCCCTCCGGTCGTAGCGGTAAATCCAGTACGTGCAGAGGCTAGATCGGTAGGTGTTGTCTTCAACCGTCCCGGTGAAATACAGCTCGAACACTGCGGCCAGCAGTTTATCGCCCGCACCATTAGCGTTTATCGCGTTGCCGACCGTGTAGACGCTCGAGACAAGATCGTCGAATTTTCCATCATCAAGCACGATCCAGCGCATCCCGCGGTCGTCGTCCTTGATTTCGAATGCCGTTTTGGTCGCCCCGACGCCCTGGTACAGCGCGGTGTTCAGTTCAGTTTCAATGTCTTGCAAAAAGGCGTTGTCATCGCTGTCACGGTAAATTATCCCCGCCCTTCTTGACGGCGTGATCTCGCCGAGCGATTGCAGTTTCGCTTCGGCCTTGATTACCGTCGAAAGGGCTGACCAGTCGGATTTTGGAGCCTTACTGCCGCCAAACCACCCCACGCTATCGCAACCCGTAGCGCATGCGCTGTTCCAACTCGCGCAGGCGTTTGATTCGCTCCTGGAGCGGAGGGTGCGTCGAGAAAAGGTTCATCGAACCCTGGCCTTTAAGCGCCGCCGGAATAATCAGGAACGCGTTGGCGGTCTGGAGTTTTCGAAGGTCTTTATCGGGAATTTTCGCAACCGTGCCGCTGATCTTCTCAAGGGCGTCGGCAAGCGCACCCGGGTCACCCGAAATCTCGGCTCCGGTGTGGTCGGCCCCGTATTCGCGATACCGGGTAAGGGCCAGTACGAGTAACTGCCCGATGAAGTAAACGACGATCGTCACAAGGTAGACCATCATGATGCCGCCACCGCCGTTGCTTCTTCGGCCGCCCATTCCACCAAAGAGCATGTTCCAGAACAGCATCGTCATGAGGAAACTGGTGAGCGTCACCAAAAAGTTTGCGATTGCCAGGACTCGCATGTCGCGATTTGCCACGTGTGCAAGTTCATGGCCGATTACAGCCTGAAGTTCCCGTTCGCTCAGTCGTTGCTGGATACCGGTAGTCACCGCCACGAGGGCGTTCTTGGGGTTACGTCCCGTGGCGAAGGCGTTGGGAATGGCGGTGTCGATGACCGCCACTTTTGGCATTGGCATTTCATAGCGGTCGGCGAGTGTCTTGATCATCCGGTGCAGCGCCGGTTCCTGCTCGGCCGAAACCTGCTTTGCACCCGTCGACATCAGGATCAACCGATCGGACATGTAGTACTGAACGACAAGCATCACGCCGACGATCCCACCGATGAAAATGAGTGGTGTGCCCGATGCCAACAGGAACAGGGCGAATACCGCGTACAGGAACCCGAGCATGACCATGGTGAAATACATGCGCGCTACGAGCCCCCGGTCTTTATGGAATTTTCGAGTTGTAGTTGAACTCAACTTGATCACCTCAGAATGTGCAACCGGGTAGTCCCCATCAAACTTGCACGTAGAATCTTACCCGACAGTTGTGAGAATACCGACAGAATGCCGATCAGGCCAATGCCACCGATCGGCCAGATGTCTTGAGTAATACGGAAACGGAGTCCCAGTAGATTGACCGAACCGCCAGCGCTAGTTTCGCCTCCAACGGCTCCGGGGAAAATCTCGAGCTCCGAACTAGAACATGTCGAACAGTCGGTAATCCGGGCCGCCAGGGAGGCTGGAAAGCTTGTGGCGAGCCGCTTTGAAGGGATTCTGGAGATTTCGTCGAAAGGCGACAAGCCCGGTAAAGACCTGGTGACCGATGTCGATAAGTCGAGTCAGAAACTGATTGCCGGAATCATGGCCGAAACCTGCCCGTCGCACATGCTGCTCGGGGAAGAAGACCCGCCCGATGAAGAACCTGTCGCTGCCGATTGGATCTGGGTGGTAGACCCCGTAGACGGCACCACGAATTTCGTGAATTCATCGGTCATTCACGCGGTGTCGGTCGCGGCGCTGTACAGGGGCGTTGCTATGGCCGCGGCGATGTGGGTTCCGTGGCCGAACAAAGCCGGATTTCTATTGATGCACGCCCGAGTCGGGAATGGGACATGGATGGAAGGTTCAAAAGAAAAAGTTCAGGTGCACCCCGCAAGCGAGACCGGGGTTCCTGTGCCGGGGGTGCTGGCGGCGAGGCCGGGCTGGTTCCGCAGGATGTTCGACGTGTCGGAGCCCCTCGAAGGCAAACTCGGTGAAAATCGAATTGGTGGCAGCTCGTGCTACGAACAGTTCATGGTCGCGAGGGGTTCGATGCAGTATTCGATCACCGGCTACGCATTCACATGGGACTTCGCCGCGGGTCCGCTGCTGGTGAAGGAAGCCGGCGGCAAAGTACTGGTGGCGAATTCCGAGCGAAAATTTGTGGAGTTCGAAGGGTGGGGGCAAAACTATGCGAACGACTCCGCAACCTGTGGCCGAATGCGCAACTGGCGCGGACTGCTACTGCTTGGAGCGCCGAAAACCGTGGATTTCCTGGCCGCGAACCTGAGACCACGTAAATCCTGGATCGCCTGCCTGCCGGGCCGGGTCCTGTCGAAGGCAGGCCGCGTGTTCGCCAAATCACAACAATAAGGCTCACGTTCCGAGCGCGGCCGGGAGCTTGCCGCCGTACCCATCGGAGCAACCTTCAAATCGCGCCCGGTGACCCCGCAATCAACCTTCGATCGTCACCAACGGGTAGAACGCAACGTGGCCTTTAATGTTGGCCGCCGCGTCTGAAGGTGTCGGGTAGTACCAGGCGACGTCCCTTGCCTCCTGTCCATCGACCTTCACGGAGTAGTAGCGCGCGAGCCCTTTCCACGGACAGTTTGTGTGAAGGCCGCTGTCCGAAAAATATTCCCGCTTGATCGACTCGGACGGAAAGTAGATATTGCCTTCCACTACCTCGTAATCTTCGGTTTCTGCGACAACTGTGCCGTTGAATAATGCTTTTACCATTCAGCTGATTCCCACTTATTAGAGGATTTTTCGATTCGCAAGGACGCTCGTTGTGTTGATGGGTCGCCTCGGTCGGGATGGTGCCATCGATTCAATTCGAGACCTCGTCATCCTGGGTGCAAACCACGAGCAGCAGCACCAGGAACTGATGGTTACCGACATCAAGCATGTCCTTTCAATGAACCCCCTGCGGCCGACTCTTTATGAACGGCCCGAAGACCCGAAGCCCGTCGGGGTCCCAAAGCTCGAATGGCTCAAGTACGAGGAGTGTGTGTACAACATCGGTTTGAGCGCACCCCGGTTCTCGTTCGACAACGAGGGGCCCGAACACAAGGAATACGTGAACGCCTTCGAGATCGGCTCCCGACTCGTTACAAACGGCGAATTCCTTGAATTCATGAACGATGGTGGCTACCTGCGGCCCGATGTGTGGCTTTCGCTGGGCTGGGCCGAGGTTCAGGAAAACAGTCTCAAAGAACATGATTGGGAGAAGTTCGACAAGCCGCTTTACTGGTTCAAGACCGACGATGGCTGGATGCAGTACACGCTCGCGGGTCCAAGACTTGTCCACCCCGATGAGCCGGTCGTGCACGTGAGCTACTTCGAGGCCGACGCCTATGCCCGGTGGGCGGGAGCGCGGATCGCAACAGAGTCTGAGTGGGAGGTCGCTTCCGCCGACGCCGAAATCGATGGGGGGACGTATTCAGACAGCTTCCGCTTCCACCCACGCCCGCTATCTCCTGGCGCCCGGAGCGGCAGACTTCACCAGATGTTTGGCGATGTGTGGGAATGGACCAGCAGTGCCTACAGCCCCTACCCGGGCTACACGGTTTCTGAAGGTGCGCTGGGTGAGTACAACGGCAAGTTCATGGCGAACCAGATAGTCCTGCGGGGCGGTTCGTGTGCAACGCCGCAGAATCACATCAGGCCCACCTACCGGAACTTCTTTTACGCCCCGAACAAGTGGCAGTTCATGGGTTTCAGGCTCACCCGGGACGCCCGGTAATTACGATTCGAGGATCACTCACTAAATGACGATAACTGCGACTTCTACCGACGCACCGGTGGCACGGCAGACTATGCTGGATGATGTGATAGCAGGTCTATCACAATCCCAGAAAACCCTGCCCAGCAAGTACTTTTACGACGCGCGTGGGTCGAAGTTGTTCGACGATATCTGCGATTTAGACGAGTACTACGTCACGCGGGTCGAGAGCACGCTCATGAGCGAGCACGTGGGCGAGATTGCCTCCGTCGTCGGTCAGGGCGTTCTTCTAATCGAGTACGGCAGCGGGAGTTCTCTGAAAACCCGATCGCTTCTCAAATACCTCGACCAGCCCGTCGGATACGTCCCGATCGACATCTCGGGTGACTACCTGGCGCAGGTCGGCGTTGATTTGCAGGATGAGTTTCCGGCAATCGAAATAATGACCGTCACCGCCGATTTCACAGGGACGTTCGAGGTTCCGAACCCCGGCACACCCGAATCGCGGCGAATTGTTTACTTCCCCGGGTCGACGATCGGTAATTTCAAGCGTGAACAGGCACAGTCGTTGCTCGCTGGCATGGCCGAAGTGGCAGGTGCCGACGGCGGCGTGCTGATTGGCATCGACCTCGATAAAGACCGTGATGTGTTGCATGCCGCCTACAACGATTCGCGTGGTGTGACCGCACAGTTCAACCTGAACATTCTGCAACGGATAAACCGGGAGTTGGGGGCCGGTTTCAATCTGAACAATTTTAGACACGAGGCCATCTTTAACGCCGATACTTCGTGCATTGAAATGCATCTTGTCTCGACGCGTCGCCAGACAGTCAACGTCTGCAAGTATTCGTTCGAGTTCGAAGAGAACGAGATGATTCTCACCGAGTATTCGCACAAATACACGTTCGGGTCATTCGAGATAATGGCTGCGGAAGCCGGACTGAACGTCAAACGCTCATGGACGGATCCGGACAACATGTTCGCGGTGATGTACCTGGAACGGGTCTAGAGGTCGATTTCGAGGCTTAGCCATAGACGGCTTTCGGAAACTCGGTTAACCCTTCAGCGCTGTCCGCAACTTCGGCATCAGGTTGCCCCGTCGGCCTGTTCCAACACGCTTAAGTCCGAGCCATTCAGCCATCAGCCGCAGTTCGTCAGCCAGGTTGGCGGCAACATGATCCTGATCCGGACCGTCCTCCACAAACGCGCCCTTTACCCTGAGGGTGCCTCTGTCTCGTTCAGCTTTCAGGTCGACCCGTGCAACCAGTTCTTCGCCCAGCACGAACGGGTAGACGTAATAGCCGTACTGCCGCTTCTTTTCAGGGACGTAAATCTCGATTCGATACAGAAAATCGAATATCCGTTCGACGCGGTCTCGATTCCATACGAGCGGATCGAAGGGTGTTAGCAACGCCCTGGCATTCGTTGGTTTCGTGGAAGTGATATCGATCGGCGCAAACCCGTCTTCGTCCCACCCCTCGGCACTCACGCGCTGGATTACGCCTTCCTGCGCCAGCTCGTCCAGGTGGACCTTCGCGTCGGCGTTCTTTATGCCGTAGTAGTTCGCCAGGTCACCCGCAGTCCCAACGCCGTGCGCCTGAACCGCCTTCCGCATCATCTCCCGGTGCGACTCTGCAACCGACGGGGTGTCTCCGTCCAGATGTTTTTCGTCGATCACCCGTTCCGTCAGGTCGTAATACCGGGCAAAATTCCTCCGTTCCGCTACCGATACCTCACCAATTGCAAAATACCATTCCATTGCGATCTTGCCCGATGTGTATCCCCACCACGGGCCGCTGCGTTTACCTGCCCCATCGAGTTCGGAAGCGGTCAATGGACCGCGCTCGCGGACCTGTTCGAGCATATTTTCAAGGTAAGGGGGGTTTTCTTCCATAAGCCTTGCAACGCGGTGGCGGGGTTGGCGGGCCGCCATGCGCTGGAGAAACAGCCGGCGATCTTCTACCGGTACAAAGCAGGCAGCGTGCGCCCAGGTCTCAAATACCGATTTCTTCTCGTACGCCAACCGGTCCAGCAGGTTCATGTCGTAGTTTCCGAGACGCGAAAACAGCGGCATGTAATGGGACCGCACACACACGTTCACCGAATCGATCTGCAAGAGCCCCATGGCACGGACCGACCGGCCGACGTCGTCGAGCGTAATCGGGTCACCAGCGATTTCCGCAGAACGCCCTGTGGCCAATCCCTGGGCGCGGATTGCGATCCGTTTTGCGTCCTGTTTCGAGAGCGATAAAGTCAACGGGAAGTCCTGCCTCAGACCATCGGCCACGGCACGTTGGCATCGGGGTCGAGCACAGGATAATGGCCAAACTCGATCATCTCCCGGGCGCGTGTCACAAGCTCGTCGATATCCGCCTGTTCAAGTAACTTGAGCAGATCTACTTCAAATTCGCCCCCCGATTCGAGTGAATCGGCCAGCGCTTCAACATCGCCCAGTAGTTCGTCTGGATACCGGGTCCCATTGAACTCGAACATCACGGTTCTACGGCGCGCAAACTGGTTGAACGTCAGTCCGTGGTCGATAGCCCAAATCTGACCGTCCTCAGAGACGATGCACGAACCGCCCTTGCGATCGGCGTTGTGTACAAGGGCGTCGAACATGGCGATGTCTCTGAAATCGTCCAGCCGTTTCTCACGGAGAGAGAAAAAGTTTCCGCCGACACCATCGGATTCAACCTCGTCGATAAACAGTTGCACGCTGCCCTCGCCGTGAGATCCCGCCCTGATAACGGTCGGCGGGATTCTCGGCCAACCCAACGCCTTTGAAACCAGGTATGCGGCCCTTTCTCGGAGGTGGAGCGTCCCGCCCGGAAAATCTCGCAGAGGTCGCTCGCCTCGCAGGGGCTTGTAAATGCCGTAGATCGACGCTACTTCATCGACCTCATCGTCGCTTTCGGGGTCGTATTTTGCGGGGTCGGTCAGGCGCACGACAAACACATAGTTCGAACCGCCCGGGTGCAGTCCGATTCCTGTGATCGGCCAGTCGGCAAGTCGCTGGAGAACGGCACGCTCGTCGGCCACGTCAGTATTGAGATCGACATCTCGGACCGGTTCACCCGTCACGCCGGATCGTTGCCCATGGGGTCGTCCGTCGGGTTGTAGCCGTTGACCTTCACGCAGAAGTGGCTTTCTCCCGGCGTTAAGGGAGCCTCGCAGAGAGGACATGGCTTGCGTCCGGCGGCAACTACTGCGATCGACCGGTCGGACATCTGCTCTGCCTGTTCGCGTCTGAAGCTGAACGTTATCTCGGCAAGTGGCCCGTCGCCAGAATCTTCACGCGGTATATCGCTCGCCACCAGCGTAAAGGCGTCTGAGGCCAGGTCGTGCCGCAACGACATTTCTCCCGTCTTGAACTCCACGTGCACCGGCACCGGCGAATCAATCGGAGGCCCGTCGAATGGTGCGGGGTCGGGTGTCGATTCGCGTGCAACGAGAAACTGTTTGATGGAAATACCAACCTGAAAAAGTTGTTCTTTTTCCATCCACACTACGGCTTCACCGCGCTCGCTCCGTGCAGTGATGTTGAACGTGCGCTGCCCCGGCTCGCCTATCGCCTCGCAGTGGAGATAGTCGACCAGTCCAAGGTCGTGGCGCTCAAACTCGTCCAAACGGTACTCCAGGCATAAGTGCAGGGCGAACAGGAGGTGGCGTTAACGCGTGACTTACAGGCCCATTCTAGGCATGCCGGGCACATCGCGCTAATCGACCGGGCCGTTGCCGTGACCGATTCTCACATAATTGTCGATTCCGTACGGCGGTGCCCGAAGTGTTAGCATTGTCAATTAAGGCGTAGCGGGATTTACGAATAATTTCAGGATCCTGCGAGATGGAGACGACTAGGTCGGCCTAACGGATGAGCGAGCCCGGTACGGTGAGAGCGGGCACCTGGAATCCGACCGAAAATCACTCCTGAGCCATTGTCCGAAAGTGGAGTCTGAAGCGGGCTTTTTCAAGTAGGCGCGATCGGGTTCGTGTTCCGTTATCAGGCACGAGGGCATAATAGTTGTGCCCTGCTGAGTGGCCAGCAATCCGCAGGCATGTTCGCCGAAGATACAGGAGTGTGACGTGGATGCGCTGGCAACGAGGGTGGTACCGCGAGTCATTTCGACCCGTCCCTTAGAGGGATGGGTTTTTTTGTGCCACGAAAACGGGGCACACTGCGATTGAATCGCTTAGCGGGATCGCAGTGCACATTACGGGAGTTTGAGCGCGCCATGATTGATAGAGTCGAGCTTTACGACACGACACTCCGGGACGGCACCCAGCAGGAGGGCATTTCGCTTTCTGTGGAGGACAAACTCGCCATTACCGAGCGTCTCGACCGGCTCGGCATCGACGTGATTGAAGGCGGGTTCGCCGGTGCAAATCCCAAGGACGACGAATACTTTCAGCGGGTCCAGTCGCTCGATCTCAAGCATGCGCAGATAGCCGCGTTCGGCAACACTCGCCGGGCCGATGCCGATGCGGAGTCAGATCCCACTCTGAAAGCGCTGCTCGATACCGATGCGCCCGTGTTGACCCTCGTGGGCAAGACATCGGAATACCAGGTACGGGCCGTTCTCCAGACTTCGCTCGAAGAAAACCTTGCAATGATCGCCGATTCGGTGCGCTACCTGAAAGCGCAGGGCCGGCGGGTCTTTTTCGACGCAGAACACTTTTTTGACGGGTACAAGCTCGACCGGGAGTACGCCCTGCAGTCTCTGCGGGTCGCACTGGACGCGGGTGCGGACCGACTTGTGTTGTGCGATACGAACGGCGGCACGCTGCCGGCCGAAATAGCCGAAATAGTGAGCGACGTAAAAGAATCGCTCGGCGATGACGCCGTTCTTGGAATCCATTCGCACAACGACACCGACACGGCCGTCGCCTCGGCCATCGCTGCGATCGAGGCGGGTGCAATGCAGGTCCAGGGCTGTATAAACGGCTACGGCGAACGCACTGGGAACGCCAATATGATCAGCATCATCGGCAACCTGAACCTCAAGATGGGGGTGCAGGTGATATCGGACGAGCAGTTATCAACATTGACCGAGGTATCAAATTTCGTTTCGGAGCGGGTCAACCGGAGTCCGTTTCCCTTCCAGCCGTTTGTTGGCTCCAGTGCGTTTACCCACAAAGGCGGACTCCACGCTGCCGCTACCGAAAAATCGGTCCAGGCCTACCAGCACATCGAACCGTCAGTAGTTGGAAACGCCAACGATGTGGTCGTCTCCGAACTGTCGGGTCGCGGCAACGTAATGCGGCGCATTCGCGACATGGGCCTAGACACTGAACTGGACGACGCCGACGCGCGGCGAATTGTTCAGCACGTCAAAGACCAGGAGGCGAAGGGTTTCTCGTACGAAGGCGCACACGCGTCGTTCGATCTTGTACTCCGTCGGGCCCTGCCAAACTACGAAGCCCCGTACGAACTGGTCGACTTTATGGTGATTGTCGAAAACAGGCGCAGGTCGTCGTTCGGCACAGGCTGGCGCAAGGACGGCGCCGAACATCCCATGCTTTCAGAAGCAACGGTGAAGGTCCGGATCGGCGACGAGGTTCAGCACACGGCGGCGGAAGGCGATGGGCCCGTCGGAGCTCTCGACCAGGCACTACGTAAAGCCATCATCGGCGCGTACCCGGCAATCAGCGCTGTGCGGCTCACCGATTACAAGGTGAGGGTCGTGAACGAAGGGGCCGGCACGGGTGCGGTAGTCAGGGTCGTTATCGAATCGGCTGACGACCGCGATGTCTGGCACACGGTAGGTGCCTCTCAGAACATATTGGAAGCGAGCTGGCTGGCCCTGACCGACAGCTTCGAGTGGTGGCTGTTCAGGAACGGCATCGTGCAGTAGCGCTGGCGGTGGTTGAGACGGTCTTGCGTACTCCCTTCTCCTCAGTGAAATGGGTGCCCACTTGTGGGCGCGGTCGAGGGGAAAACTATCGAACGATTATCTTTTGTTCAGCCCGGTCCGCCCCTAGTCGGAAGCCCGGTACGGTTGACCGTCGGTCTCAACAACCAGCTCAGTAACCTCTGCGTCACCATTAATACTGAAGGCCCGTACTACGGGTCGGGACTTCTCGACCAGTGAAACGATGACGTGCCTCGTCGAAATGGCCGCGACCTTGACCGCGTTTGCAATATCGGTCTTCGATGGATAGCCCTGTGTAAACGTATGGGAGTGATAGATGGCGACGAACTCACGCCCCGTTTCCTTCAACTTTTCCTGGGCTGCCACAAGTTCTCCCGACTGCATTGTGTATCTGCTGATCGGCTTTCTGTCGACGTTTGACATCCTGTGGATTTCAACAGCTTCATCCCCAACTCCAAGCAGCAAACCGCAACATTCGTTGGGATCGTCCTGCATCGCGTGAGTAATGAGTTCGGCAATCAGAAGCCGAGGAATTTTTATCGACATTGGTCCCGTCTTTTGCATTCCTGCCCGCACACTTGTACGCCGGGCGGCGCGATTATACGAGCATCATTCGCCCGGCCCGCCTGTAAAAACCGGCCGATGAGCGGGTTGAGAAACCAGATACAGGTTTTGATGAACGAAGAAGCAATAAAACAATCGGCCGGAATCCTTGCGCTGACAAGGGTACGGAATCAGAAGATCGACGCGTTGCCAGAGGAGTACCGCCCCGCCGATGAAGCCGAGGCCTACGAGGTGCAGGAACGGCTGCACTCACTGCTCGACGAGGCCGGTTACGGGAAGCGTGTTGGCTATAAGATTGGCTGCACGACGCCGGTCATGCAGAGGTTTCTTGGCATCTCGAATCCCTGTGCCGGAGGGGTGTTCAACACCTCGACGAACTACATTGCGACGACTGTCGAATTCGAGAAATACTCCCATCCGGGTGTGGAATGCGAAATCGCAGCGTTTATCGGCCAGGACCTGGTGCCGGGCGGCGGGCCGTTCAATCGGGAATCGGTTGCGCCCGCGGTAAGCGCGCTATTTGGCGCGATAGAGATCGTCGACGACCGGTGGACCGACTACAAGGCTGTCGACACACCGTCGTTGATCGCCGACGATTTCTTCGCTTCAGGAATCGTTTTGAGCCAGCCGACCCCTGCAAAAGACGCCCCTGATCTCGCAAACGCGATCGGGTTCATGACGATCAACGGTCAGCGCATCGGCCAGGGCACGACTGGCGACATTCTTGGACACCCCTACGAAGCGCTGGCGTGGCTGGCCAATTCGCTGGCGGCGCGGGGCAAACACCTACAGGAGGGCGAGGTCGTGATGCTGGGCAGCGTTGTCGAAACGCAGTGGGTGATCCCCGGCGACGAGATCGAGATCGAGATCGAGGGCATCAGCGGAGCGCTGGTCAAGTTCGAGTAGGTGTGTGCTGGTCGCCAGACCTGCCGAGATACATCTTGATGTCATCAGTCTGGTGTGCCTCGAGGATTTCACCGGGGCCTGTACAAAACCCAGGGTCCTACACCCGTCGACTTACAACGGTAATATGATGCCGCTCGGCGGCACATACGTTATTCGATTTCCCATGGAGTACGCACATTGAAGATCACCGATGTCGAAGTAATAAAGTGGAATCCCGGTGTTGGCAAAAACTTCATCTTTCTGAAGCTTTCGACCGACGCGGGGATCACCGGCTGGGGCGAGGCTTATTCGCAGTCCGATCGCGATACCCAGATCGAGGCTCACATCGATCAGCTCGCCCGCTACCTCGTCGACCGCGATCCATTTCACATCCGTCATTTCATGCACGTGGCCCATGAGGATTTCGCCACCAAGAGGTCGGCAATGGACCTGCACTGCGCGCTCAGTGGAATCGAAATCGCCATGTGGGACATCGTGGGCAAGGCACTTGAACAGCCGATTTACAACCTGATTGGCGGACCCGTAAGGCCGCGAATTCGAATCTACGCAAACGGCTGGTCGGGAGGATCGCCCGATGAGGTTGCCCAGAAAGCCGCGGTCCTTGTCGACGAGCGCGGCTTCAACGCGCTGAAGTTCGACCCCTTCCCTGGACCCTGGCGCGAATACGTCGATCGTGACGAGCTGGCCCAGGCCAGCGCCACCGTGGGCAAGGTTCGTGAGGCCGTCGGGCCCGATGTCGACCTGCTGATCGAAGTGCACCGCAGGCTCGCACCCATGAACGCCATCAGGGTCGCCAAACAGATGGAGCAGTACGACCCCTACTGGTTCGAGGAGCCGTGCCCGCCCGACAACATCGATGCGATAAAAGAAGTAAAAGAAGCAACGACCATCCCGGTGGTGACCGGAGAAGCGCTGTACACGCGCAACGATTTCCGCGAGGTGTTCGACAAGCGTGCTGTAGACATCATCAACCCGGACATCTGTAATACCGGTGGAATCCTGGAATTGACCCAGATCGCGGCGATGGCGCAACCACACTATATTGGCGTATCGCCCCATGGATACAACTCGACGTCGATAGGCTGCGCGGCAGCTATCCACGCGTCGGCAACGATCCCAAACTTCCTCATCTACGAATACTTCGTGAGCGTCGAGAACGTCTGCCGCGATATGACGATCGGCTACCTCGAGCCGCACGAAAGCTATATCGAGCTACCGACCGCACCGGGGCTGGGCGTTGAAATCGACGAAAGCAAGCTGTCAGAACACCCGTATGCGCCGTTCCCGCCGCGAAACATCCGGACAGTTGAAGACGAACGCAAGTGGCACTGAAAACGGGACGTGGCCCGCGAAAAACAAAACCCCCTCGGCTCCACGAACCGAGGGAGTTTTGTTTTAATTTCGCACTCGCAGCTTGTCAATTGTTACGTGAGCCAGCGCCTGGAGGTAAGGCGTTAGGCCCGGTAATTCCGACGAGTCGGGCTCGTGGGGTAGTGGCTGTGTCGTGCGACCGGGTCTCCAAGCAAGATGGCCTGGTTCAATTCTTTCGGTGACACCAAGCGTGTGTCGAAAGCGTGGGAAAGCCGACTGATTGCAAGACGGATGACGTTGTTCAATTTAGTTACTCCGTACAAACTCCTAAACGGAATCCATACCGTTTAGCGTCCTACCAGCGAGCTTCGTTATTACCCGTCCGATGGACTAACTTAATAGTACCACCGATTACAACGTATTTCGTCATGTACACAGATGATCACAACGTAATATTTAGCATATATGTTATATTCTCGCATATTATTACGTATATCGTAGTATATTACTGATTGTTGAACGACTAGGAATGCTGTCGCGCTTCAATACGAATATCGTGGCTATTTTTGCCACTCTTTTAAGTAATCGCGTGACAACCGGCGTGGCGACGTATTCACTCCAGTCGCCTGTCAAGTGCGCCTCGCACGCCCACACCCTGCTCTGTCCCACTCCTTCGGGAGGGGCTAGGAGCCGCGTCGTAGACATGCGCGACCAAGTCGTCCGACGACACCCGGAGCAATAACGCACGCCAGAACTACCCCGGCAGCAGGCGCTGGGTCGTTTCGGCGACCGCTGCTATCTCGTCCCAGTCCCACAGCTGCGGAATCGTCTCGACTTTCGCCCACATTTGCTGCTGGTCCGAAAAGTGCGGACTACCGGGGTGCCCCGATGAACCCAGCGGTACGATCCAGCGTCCGTTACTCCAGTTCGAAGGATCATGTATGTACCGGTTGATCGGGCTGGTTTTAACCGAAAACTCGGCCGATGTCGGGCTTCCGGTTGCGAAGGGCACATCGCTGTCACCGGCCGCCTCGACCACCGGCGGGTTTAGCTGTGTAGACGCTTCCGGGAACGCCGCGGCGAGTGGGTGTTTGTGGCCGGTGTGGTGCATATCACCCCAGCGCCAGTTAGCGACAGCACCCCCGAACCGACTCACGAGGTAATCGACGCCCGATTTGAACGCCTTTTCGACGATATCGCCGGTTTCAAAACCGTAGTTCGCCTCTGCAAGTGTGCCGACATCCAATCGGTGAATAAAATCGGGTTTCAGCTGCCTTCTCAGTTGATCTTCAGCCCCGGCGTTGTGGGTGTTGCCCGTGATATCGGTTGCCAGCGAGCCGTACGCCCTTGTCGCCAGCAACCTGCTCAATTCTCTGCCCACCGCACTGTATATTGCCGCAGCGACAGAATCTTCCCTCAGGTCATGGTCCCAGCCCGCCAGCAGCCCTGCGGCCTCGGCGTAAATACCATCCAGGCCCTCAAGTTCACCAACGGCCCCAGCGAGCACGATCGCGGGTATGGAAACGGTATCGGCGTGGATTGACGACATGCCGTTCACATCGATTTTCCTGTCCGCCAGTTCGGCGATCTTGTCACGGATTCGTCGTGCGCGGTAATCGGTGCCGAACAGGTTCGTCAGGTAGTACGGATAGTCGTCATCGACCACCCGCTGGTTGCAGGTCACAACCCAGCCCGAATCAGGGTTCTTCGAGCGGGGCAGCTCGGCATTCGGAATGTACCCGTTCCACTCATGTTCGCCGGTCCAGCCCGGAACCGGACCCCAGCCGTTCGAGGCGGGACGAACGGGCACACGACCCTTGAACAGGTAACCAAAGTTGCCGTGAACGTCGGCATAGGGATAGTTGTTCACGCGGTCGGTCCAGTTGTCGAAGGCAACCTCGAGTTCGTCGGCAGATTGCGACTTCATTGCGTCGTAGGCAACGTCTACCCACTTCGTTCCGTCCTGTGAGCCCGGGTCCAGGATCGCTATGCCCCGACCCGAATCGACGCTTCCCGCGATGATCGGTCCGTGATGCGTTTCGACTATCTCGACCTCTTCGGTCCGGCTGGCCGAATCTCCGCCACGCACCGATATCGTCTGCGTGGAACTCAGTGCCTCCAGCCATTCGCCTTTGAACAGGTACTCAACTCCTCCGTCGGAGGACCGCCTGAGCTGCTCGACGAACAGGTCCTGGGTATCCGCCCCGCCATGGGTCATGCCCCATCCGACGTAATTGTTGTGGGCAAAATGCATCACCGTGGGAACGCCTGGAATTGAGTGGCCCAGCGTCTGGAAATCGGGGCCTCTGAGGTGTACCTGGTAGTAAACGTTGGGCACTTCGAGATCGCGGTGCGAATCTCCGGCTACGAGGGGCAACCCTGACACCGTACGCTCACCCGAAACCGCCCAGCCGTTCGAGCCGCCATCAGTTTCTCGAAGCGACGCGACTACGTTCACAACGTTGGTCAGCTCTTCAATCGCATTCAGGGCGGGGCCGGAATATTCAGCACTCGGTGGTACGGTCATCAGCGCCCCCGGCCGACTACCCGGCGATATAGCAGCGGCGCGCTGGGGTCCGATTTCGGCAGCGAGTTTCGCCAGCCAGAGCTTGGCCTGAAACGACCCTTCAGCAGTGTTGCGGACCTTGTAAACCAGCAGGCAGTGCCAGTCCTCCCATCTCTCGGGTTTCGTTCCGAGCAACTTGTATTCGACGGGCAGTGAGCTGGTCGATTCGATAAACGCGTTCACACCGGCCGTGTACGCGGTGATCATCGCCCTAGCTTCGGGACTGGACACTTCGAGATCGAGCTTTGAAACCCTGTGCAGGGCACGTCGGCGCATCACCCTGTCTTCGTCGAGTCCGACCTCTCCGAGGTATTCAGCCGACCTGCCGAGGCAGCGCAGCCGGTCGTAGTCCATCTGGAACAGCCTGTCCTGCGCGGTAACAAAGCCCTGTGCAAAGAAAAGGTCGGGTTCGTTTTCGGCCGTTATGTGCGGTATGCCCCAGCTATCGCGAAAAACCTTTGCCCCGCTGACCATGCCTTTCAGGTGCTGCTCCGTCTCGACATCGGGTAGAGCGGCATGGAGATCGGCATCGGTTATCTGGGTAGTCATGGTTTCTTTTGCGGTTCGGTCGAATTTGGGGTAAACGGCGGGTCAGCCGGAGGTACTTTAGTCCGGGGTGGGTCGGTGTCAAGGAATTTTAATGTTGACCCTGACCGATTCGGGCAGATAATCGTCGGCAGCCGGGCCTGCGTGGCACAGGCGCAAACGGATTACTCGGAAAATACTCGGAACACTCCAGAAATTCAGGAACAAAACGTTGAAAATCACCAGCGCCCGATCATGGGTAGTCAAAGTGCCGTGGGACGACAAACCTGGGGCAGATGAGCCGAGAGACCCGACCGAGCGCACGTT
>CAJWWK010000028.1 GCA_913048295.1 uncultured Dehalococcoidia bacterium | reverse complement strand
ACTGACCCGGAGCCAGTCTTCCCCTTCGCTCAAGTTTCAGGCGCTCTGCGGGAAGAGTAGTCATTTTGCGTACGGCCTCTTCAAGCGAAACCAGGTTCGATTCGCGCAAGGGCGAGAATGCGCGCGCGGGGTTTGCTCTACGGTGATCGGGCTATCAAGTGAGGTCCCTCCGCTACGGTCGGGAAATCAGGGCTGTTCACGAGACCTCGGAGCCGTCTGCACTAAGGCAGCTCCGTACCGATGCCCTGCTCGAGCGCCAACTCGTAAATTCGGCCGCACACTGCGATGTCCTCGAACGCCACTCCCTGCGATTCGAACAGCGTAATGTCATCGTCGGAATACCGAGCCGTTCGGAGTCCTGCCACGATCCGGTCCAGCCTGACCAGCGATTCCCAAGCAAAGTGGCCCGTCTCGACCGCCCGCATCAACTCGCCGCACTCGATCCGGCTCTGATCGATATCGTCGCAGGCCACCAGATCGGCCTTCGCGACCACCATGGTGTCCAGTTCACGCTTCATCCACGAGTTGTTTCCCGCGGCGTTGATGTGCATGCCGGGTTCGACCATGTCGCCGGTTATCACCGGCTCGACTGAATTGGTGATGGCGACCAGCACGTCCACGCCCTCGGCAGCCGCCTCCTTCGAATCGACGGCCACAACGTTCACGTCGAGCCGCTCGCTCATGCTCGACGCGAATTTTTCACGTCGTTCGGTCGTACGAGAAAAGACCTTGACCTCGCTGATATCGCGAACCGCGCACACCGCCTCAAGCTGGGTCTCCGCCTGGTTCCCGGTGCCGATCATCCCGACCGACGACGAGTTTTCGCGCGCCATGTACTTCGTAGCGATTCCTGATGCAGCGCCCGTACGGACCTGGCCCATCCGACCTGCCCCGAGAACGGCCAGGAGTCCTTCGCCGTTCGTGCCGTAGAGCATCACCCGCATATCGCCGTTAACGTACGACTTGTGGCCCGCCCATCCCCGGCTCGGCCAGGTTGCGGCCATGAAATTCATGGCACCGTTCCCGGTGGCCAGCCTCCTGCGGGGCTCATTTCGAACATCGCCCGACGAACGCGCCCGAAACACATCGTCCAACGCTTCGAGGGCCAGCTCCATGTCGAGCAGCCCGTCCACTTCAGTCTCGGTCAAATACAGTCGTTTGATAGCGGTCATAAGTCGGGTAATTCCTCAGTCGCTGGTTTCAGTCTTCTTCTGGCGGCATGCGCCACATTTGGTTCAGCGGACCGTGCCCCTGCCCCACCGGGTAGGCAGCATTCATCGCCTCCCACACGAATTTTTTTGCACTCCGAAAAGCAGATTCGATGTCGCCCCCGAGCGCCAGTTGCGCAGTAATAGCCGAGGCAAAGGTGCAGCCGGTGCCGTGCGTGCTGGTCGTGTCGATCCACGGCAGACCGAACTCGACGAAATCACGGCCATCGTAGAGCAGATCACGACTCTCCCCCGCCACTTCCATGTGCCCGCCCTTTACGACCACGTACTTCACACCCAGGACGGAAATCGCCTTCGCTGCCCCACGGGCGTCCCCGGAGGAAGCGATCTCGATGCCGGTCAGCTCGGTGGCTTCGAGCAGGTTAGGCGTCGTCACGGTCGCCAGCGGCAGAAGTTCAGTGCGGTAGGTCTCGACGGCCTCATCGCGCAGCAACCTTGCGCCCGACGAAGCGACCATAACGGGGTCGACGACAAGCGTTTGCCAGCCATACTCGTTCGCCTTCGCCGCAACAAGTCGCACGATCTCCGGAGACGACAGCATTCCGGTCTTCACGGCGACCGGGTGCATATCCTCTACCACCGCGTCGATCTGCGCGGCGATCACGTCAAGATCAACCTCCTGGACTGCCGTCACGCCCAGGGTGTTCTGCGCCGTTACTGCGGTGATTGCCGATGTGCCGTGGACGCCGTGCGCGGCAAAAGTCTTCAGGTCGGCCTGTATACCGGCTCCACTGCCTGAGTCGCTGCCGGCGATTGTCAGTACGACCGGAACTTTTGTTTCCTGCGGGTCTACAGCCAATTTTCACCCTCGGTCGACATGTCCCAGAACGCCACTTCGTAGCGCAGGGCCTGTGCGTAGATCGTCTCCAGCCGCGGCATTTCGCTCGGCTCCGCCCCGTCAACCACCGCTGTCAGGTACCCGACGATAGGCCCCAGTACTTCGTCGGTATGCAGGTCGATCCAGCCCTGGTAGAACCTGCCCAGTTCGGTTCCACTGGCAGCAGGGTCGGCACCCTCGGCCCGGAGCCGGTCGCCCCACGCGAGGTACACGCCCTCGGTCACCAGCATCGCCGTGCAAATCTCTCTGAAAGTGCCCTCGTAGGCAAGCCGTACAAGAAAGTTTCCGAACGCCATGGTCGTCAGCAACGCCTCGGCCCCTGAATACTGGGTTTCGTCCACTTCAAGAGTCTTAAACGCCTTGACAAACATGGCGTCTTCCGCCCCCAGTATCGCGCTCAGAAATTCTTCTATCGGTCGGGCTGCGGCATTGTCCGGGGCCTTCGCAACGGCAATCCCCGCCATCTTCACGAGATCGTTGATGAAAATGTAGTCCTGAACGAAATACCGGGCGAACCGTTCCCGGCTCAACATGCCTTCTCCCAGTTCGGTGATGAAGGCGTGGTCGACCGCAGCACTCCACAACGCTGAGTGATCGGATTTCAGTTGTGCCGTAACGGTCAAAGGATTTCCAACCTGGCGAATCGGCGGCGATTCTCCGTGATGAGAAGTGGACAGACGGGTGCGGGCAACTAGAATACCGCCTGTCGGCTGCCCGAACTGCCCGGGCGAACGACATTACATCACGACTTCAGGCTTAACCGTCCACTGAGATGCCTGTGAAAAATGGAAACCCCGGTTAGGAAACCAATGAGCTGGAAATTCGAGAACGCTGCGCCCGTTATCGGCTCGATCACTGAAGGCAACGCGTGGAACGGCGAGCTGATGCTGTATTCCAACATCATCATGAACCGCATCATGACCTACGACCCCGATACGCGACTGGTCGAGGTGTGGCGCGAGAACACTGAAGGCACAAACGGCCTGAACTTCGATAGCGAAGGTAGGCTCTTCGGGTGCGCGGGCGACGGGCGCAGGATCGTGCGGTTCGATCCCAACGGCGACATGGTGACGATTGCCGACCGGCTCGAAGGCCGTCGCATCAACGGTCCGAACGACCTGGCGATCATGCCCTCGGGCTCGATCTATTTTTCCGACCGCGTTGGCGATACGAATCCGGAAGTGGGAATCCGCTTTTCCGCGATTATCTCCGCCGAGCCGCAGGATGACGGGACCTATACTGCCGTGCGCCGCACGTTCGACTCGTCGATGCCCAACGGCCTGCTCTTTTCGAGCGATTACAAAACGCTGTACGTGGCCCAGAGCGACTACCGGGCCAGCGAAAAGCGCCAGCTACGGGCCTACCCGATGAACAACGACGGCTCACTTGGCCACTACGAGGTGCTGCACGACTTCGGCCCGCACCGTGGAATCGATGGCATGACGCTGTCGAGCGAAGGCAACATCGTTGCATGCACAGGGTGGGAGATATCCGGCCCCGGCGGCATGATTACCGTCTTCGATCCGAAGGGCAGGATCATCGAAACCCACCCGACCCCAGCCGAGCGGCCCACCAACTGCACTTTTGTCGGCGAAAACCTCTACGTTTCGTCTATCGAAGGCCACCTGCTCGTCGCCCGCAACACCGGCATGACCGGGTATTTGCTCTGGCCTAATTAGAATTCTGCCATATCGACATATCTACCCGCCTGCGACCGAAAGAAAACACAAAATGCCAGAGTGGAACTGGACTCAAATAGCCGATCACCCCACGCTCACCGAGGGGCCGGTCTGGGACGGCTCGGGGTTGCTGTACAACGAGTGCTACGCCAACACGACCTTCAGGTGGGACCCCAAGGCGAATGAAAGCGCGGTGTGGCGAGAAAACACCGGGCAGGCCAACGGCATGTCGTTCGACCGGCAGGGCCAGCTTTACGTATGTGAGGGCGACGCCCACCGGGTGACCAGGCTCGACCCCGAAAACCCCGGCGCCGAGCCGATGGTCATCAGCAATCCCCCGGCCGGCGGAACCCTCAACTGGCCGAACGACCTCGCAATCGATTCGCAGGGCCGGGTCTACTTCACCGACCCCAACTACACCGGCGACCCCAACAACCTCCCGCACGAGTCGGTCTACATGACCGAGCACACATTCGGCGGCAACTGGAACACGACCCGCGTGACTTTCGACACCAAGAAGCCGAACGGCGTGCTGCTTTCACTCGACCAGAAGACGCTCTTCGTGGCCGGAAGCACCCACGAGCCCGGCGACCCGCGCCAGTTGCGCGCCTACCCGGTGAACGAGGATGGAACGCTGGGCGACTACCAGGTCCTGCACGATTTCGCACAGAGTCGCGGCATCGACGGCATGACCCTGACTTCAACGGGAACTATCGTCGCTACCGCCGGGTCGTCCGACTCAGGGCCGGGTCCGATGCTGTACGAGTTAGAGGCGTCGGGCCGCGTCGTACGCACCCACCCGACTCCCGCCGATAGCCCTACCAACTGCACCTACGGCGGTTCGTCGCTCAGCACCCTGTTCGTTACCTTTGCGGGGGGCGAGGTGTACCAGGTCGACGATACCGGTCACACCGGCCACCTGGCCTTCCCACAACGGCGGTTTTAATTGCCAGAACCTCAGTCCTGGAAAGTTTCGCTCCACGGCGGTCACAGCGGCGACTTTTGCGCGCACGGTGCCGACACCCTGCGAGAGCTGCTCGATGCTGCGGTTGCGTTTGGCTACACGACGTTCGGCGTAACCCCGCATTCACCCCCTGCAATCGCAAAGTTTCTCTACGAAGAGGAAATCGAAGCCGGATTCAGCGCCGACGATCTTGCACAGAAGTTCCGTGATTATTCAGTACTGAATTCAGCATTGATCGATAAGTACAGCGGCCAAATGGAGGTGCTGAGGGGCGCAGAGGTCGAGGTCGTTCCGGATGCGACGTTTGCCGATCGCGCCGTAGCGCTCAAAGCGGACAACGACCTCGACTACCTGGTCGGCTCGGTCCACTGGGTCGATGAGCTGCCGTTCGACACGTCTCAAAAAGATTTCGATCGCGCAGTGGTAAATCGTGGCGGTCTCGAACCGTTCCTGCTGCGCTACTTCCAACTGGTCGGCCAGATGATCGAACAACTCAGCCCGGAAGTGATCGGCCACTTCGATCTGCCGCGCCTGTTCGCTGAAGGCGCGCCGGAACTGGAATCAGAATCGGTGAAGGGCGCAGTGGCGGACGTACTCGAAAAAGTCAGCACAGCCGGGAGCATTCTCGATCTGAATGTTGGTGCCCTGTCGAGAAAACTTGTAACGCCCTACCCCGCGCCGTGGATAGTCCGCATCGCCTCTGATATCGGCGTGCCGTTCTGCTTCGGCGACGACAGCCACTCTGCTGTCGGGGTGGGCGCAGGTCTTGCTACCGGCCGGGAATACCTGCTCGATCTCGGCGTCGAATCCATCACGAAATTGACCCGCCGCGACGGTGGAATCGTGAAAGAGATCGTGCCCCTCCGCTAATTCGACGTGTCCCCTCTCCCTCGGAGGGAGAGGGCTAGGGTGTGGGTGATGCCGGTGACGGCGAAATACCAACCCAGGTGCACAGTCCAACCCACCCTCTAACTCCCTCCCTGGCAGGGAGAGAGGATTCACCCTCCGACTAATCCACGAAACTGGCGTCGAACGCTGCCCCCGGGTCGACCGATTGGTCGATCAGCCCCTGCGCCTTCATCCAGTCGGCGAATGAACTCCACCGCTCGGCGGTAAGCGACCCGAACGGCTGGCCCTCAGACTCCCAGAGCGGGACCAGCAAATCGACTCCCGCTCGGTCAACCAGCTCGTCTATCGTATCGGGATTAGCCTCGATCAATACATCGATCGAGGCCTGCGGGTCGCCAAGCGCCTGCTCGTAGCCCTTCTTAAAGGCCTTCACAAACTTTTCGACTATCTCAGGCCGGTCGCGCACCGTCTCTTCAGAAGCGACAAGAATCAATTCGTAGTAAGTCGGCACACCCCAGTCGTCGGGCAAAATCACGTACGACTCGTAGCCTTCGTTGTCCATCACTATCGACTCGTGCGTCCAGTAGGCGCCCACAACAGCGTCAACGGTTCCCGCGAGTAGCGCCTGCGTCAGGGCGAACCCGACATCGATCAACTCCACGTCATCGCGCGTCAACCCATCGGCTTCCAGCATGGTCGTCAACATCGCCTCGTTCCACGGGATGCCGGGGTAGCCGACTTTCTTGCCCGCCAGCTTTCCGGGTCGGTCGATACCTGACGACTTCAGGGCCATCATTGAATTCAACGGTTTTTGCACGACACCCGCAATCGCAACCACCGGAACGCCCGCGTCACGCGCCTGCATCAGGTCGGGCTGGTAGAACATCCCGAAATCGCTCTGCCCGCTTGCTACCAGGCTGAGAATTGCCGAAGGATCAGCGGGCGGCACCACGGACACGTTAAGGCCTTCGTCAGCGAAATATCCCCGATCTACAGCCTCGTAAATTCCGGCATGGTTGGCATTCGGGAACCAGTCGAGTGTAAGAACGAGGTCCTCGGGCTCACCCTCGCTGGTACAGGCGACGATTACGAGCGATGTGAAAACGGCGATCAGCAAAAACAACTTCTTCATGGCTCTCCTAAACCAGTCACCTGGTTGGCGGTCGCCGGATACTTCCGGAGCGCCCATTTTTCCCAGAGGACGACGGCGGCAAACAGCCCCATCGCCAGAACCGACAGCACTACGATCGCGGCGAATATTCTCGCCGTTTGATATTGCGGAGTTACCTTCATCAGCCAGCCGAGCCCCGCACTCGCACCGACCCACTCGCCGATGACCGCGCCGATAACCGAGACCACCGCGGCCACTTTCATCCCGGCAAAAAAGTTGGGTAACGCCGTGGGGACCATCAACTTACTGAACGTCTGATACGGCGTCGCACCGAGTGTGCGTAACATATCGACCATCTCGCTATCGACAGAGCGGAGGCCCGTGACAAGACTGATTACGACCGGGAAGAATGTGAACAGAACGACAACGACGACCTTCGACATAATATCGGTCCCGATCCAGATGATCAGCAACGGTGCAAGTGCGAATATCGGGATCGTCTGTGAAGCAATGATGATCGGGAAGACGGACCGTTCGATGACCCGCGACCAGACAATGCCCGTAGCCAGCACAACCCCAATACTGATGGATATGGCGAATCCCAGGATTATCTCGGTCAACGTGGTCCCGGCATGTCCGACCAGAAGCCCCGGTGAGTCGTACAGTTCGCCGAAGACGGCGCTCGGTGGCGCAAGCAGCCAGCTTTCTATGCCGAACCCCCACACGGCAACTTCCCACACGACCAGCAATGTAGCCAGGGCAATCACCGTCGGCACCCATACTGCCGCACTGTTCCGGAGGTAGCTCACGGGCTCACCGCCCCGTTGCTCAGCAGCTCGAGGATTTGCCTTTTCGTTTCGACGAAATCTCGTGCAGTGGTTATTCTCGGACCGTTCGTTGCCGCCGAGTCTAAATTTATTTCTACTTCAGCGACTATCCGGCCCGGATCCGGTGCCATAACCAGTACGCGATCGCCAAGTAATATCGCCTCTTCCACATCGTGAGTTACCAGCAATACGGCTTTTTCGGCGCGATCCAGCACGTTCAGCAACCACTGCTGGAGCCCGCTTCGAGTAATCGCATCGAGCGCTCCGAACGGTTCGTCGAGCAGCAGCACCGCGTTGTCTGGCAGCAGCGCCCTTAGCAGCGCAACGCGCTGGCGCATCCCACCCGAAAGCTGCCACGGCATGGATCCGAGCACGTCGGCAAGTCCGAACGACTCGGCGAGATGGGCAACCTCGGCTTCTGATTCGGTAGCGCCCACTCCCCGCAACTCGAGCCCGAGCCGACCGTTTTCGGAAACCGTGCGCCACGGCAGCAGCAAATCCTTTTGTTGCATGTACGAAACATGCCCAAGGCGACTCACAAGCTCATTGACGCCGGCCACCTCTATATGCCCCGCACTGGGCGCAAGCACACCTGAAATCAGGTTCAGCAGGGTGCTTTTACCACAGCCGGATGGGCCGACAAGCGCGACAAACTCGCCCCGGTCGACCGCAAGATCGATATCTTCAAGGACGTCTATGCTCTCGTATTGAAAACCGACGCCCGAAACGGCCAGGAGCGGATCCTGTGAGGCGCTTGGCTGGTCCGGCACTCCGGAAATCCCCGAGCGCTGACCGACGACAGCTCCCGTCCACCCTGAGATCGAACCCATTATCACCACGCCTGACTACCGCTAACTGCTTCACATAACCTGGTAATTAGCCGTTGGGCATGGCGCTGAGGCCGTTTCCCTACGCTGGCATTACCCAGATCAGGTTCAGGGGTCGGCAGAGAAATAACGTCTGCCCTCTCAGCCCGGCTTCCCGAGCTCCCCATGTGGTTGCTTCCAACACATACAGAGCAACTGCTCTGTGCAACAGCAAGTCTTGCAATCCCGCCATTACATGTCAAATCGCGTGTGATTTCACGCGTTTTTTATGTTCCCGGATTTTCACGCCGGGCTAATTGCGGGTTTTCCGAGACGCAGCTAGAATGCGGTCACTCCAGCGGCGAACCAGATCGGCAACGAAGCAGGAAACAAGCCACAAGTTTTGGGAACCAGGCCACTCACCCCGGATGAACACTTCGCCCGCGCGATCGAATGCCCGGATGACGAGGTAAATCTCGCGGCGGCCAGCCTCTACGCAGCGGCGAGAGAGAATCCTGAGCTTGACGTGATCGCCTACCAGGGACGGATCGCACAACTCGGAACACGGGTGAAATCAAAACTCGCAGTTCAGCACACAAACTACGATTTCCTGGACGCTATGCATGAAGTCCTTTTTGAAGAAGAAGGCTTCCGTGGCGACACCAGGAAATTTTTTAACCCGAAAAATAGCCACCTGAACGAAGTGATCGACCGCCAGAAAGGCAATCCGGTCTCTCTCTCTATCCTGTACATCGAAGTGGCCCGGGTCGCAGGCGTTCGGGTCGATGGTATTTCGCTGCGCAAGCACTTCGTGGTAGCCGTCGGTTCTGGCGACGAACGCATGTATATCGACCCGTTCCATAGCGGCGGTCTGATGTCGCGTAAAGAATGCATGGTCAGCGCGCTCTGCGGCGAGAAAGTAAGCGGCGCAGACCTCGACGAACTCGAGCGCAAGTTCCTCAGCGGGGTCAAAAAGCGAGTCATACTGCGCAGGCTCTTGAGCAACCTGAAGGTGGCCCACGAAAAGTACAAGGAGTACGACCTGGCACTATCTGCATCGGAGCAAATCCAGATGCTTGACCCGGCCAGCCTCAGAAACCTGAGCGAGCTTGCCCACCTCCAGACCAAGGTCGGCAACTTCGGCGACGCGGTCGATTCCCTCACCCGGTTCCTTGAACGCGCCCCGGCCGGATCGAACACCGAGCAGGCCGAAAGCGCATTGCGAAGGCTCAAGGCATTGACGGCCCGCGGCAGCGAAGAATCCGCAGAATAGTGAAATCCGCGGTCCCCGATCGGTCGTAATCCCTTAATGGTTACCTGAAAGACTAGATGTGTTCGCGCACGGCGAATTCACTGCACGGTCAGTCGGGTCCTGAATGGACGAGGTGCACCGCTTGAACTACCAGGGACTTACGGATCTGGAATTGCTTGAACACATCAGCAATCAGGATCGAGATGCCCTCGCGACGCTGTACGAAAGGTTTGGCCGACGGGTGTTCTCACTTGCCGTACGGATCCTGAGCGACTCGGTCAGTGCAGAAGAGGTGACGCAGGACGTATTCATGAGTGTGTGGCGGCGCGGGGCCACATATGTGTCAAAAAAGGGAAAGTTCACGACCTGGCTGTTCTCGATCGCACACAACCGGACGATTGATGAGCTGCGAAAAAGACGACGTGACCTGAGCAGGACCAACGACGACATTGACGATCACCTCAACCTGGAGTCGGGAGACGTCTCTCCGGCCGATGCCACTGTAGCGCAATCGGAATACGCCAAGATTCGAGCAGCAATGGAAGATTTGCCGGAAGAACAGAAAAACGTAGTGGAACTCTCTTACTTCAAAGGACTCACCCAGACAGAAATTGCGGAAAAGACCGGACAACCGCTCGGAACAGTCAAGACCCGAATGCGGTTGGCACTGAAAAAATTACGGAAGGCGCTTAGTGCCGAGTTAGGCACACAGGTATGACGGACTCAAACGAAATTGAAAACAGTGGCGAGCTGGACCCCCGCTTCGAAAACTTCGCGGCATACATCCTCGACGCACTCGACGATGAAGAGGAACGCGCGGCAGTTGAAGCGCTGGTTGAGGCCGATAGTGCAGCCCGGGCCGAATTTGACGAACTGACCGAAGCGGCAACCCTCCTGGCGATCGCCGTTCCACCGGTCGCTCCCCCGGCCAGCCTGAAGGCGAGAATTCTTGAACTGGCAACCGGCGGTACCGCACCGGTGATCACGCCGGCGGCCCCCATACCTTCGATTCAGATACCCCGGTCGACAACACGGTGGTCTCGGATATTCCAGTCAGGATATGCTGCCTCGGCTGCGGCCGCGGTGGTCGTCCTGGTCGCCGTCGGAGCGCTGGGATTCCAGAACCGCAGGCTTGGCGAAGAGATCGATCTGCTCCGCACCTATCTCGATGCCGAGGCAGCCGCGGTTGTCGGCCTGCACGCCGAACTTTCTGCAATGCTTGTCGATTCGGAAACCAGGGTCGCTTCCATGAAGGGCGAAATGGACCAGATGGAAGATGAGTTCGGAGCCACCACCGCTATGTTTGTTCACCAGGAAGAGATGGTTTCGGAACTGGCCACGGCTAACGCCGCCCTCAGAGAGGCGCTCCGCGATCAGAGCTGGCTGACCTACGTCGCGATGAAAGAAGAATTCAAGGTCGAAAGCTGGCTCGCCGATCACCAGGCAACTTCGGACGCTTCAGGCATTTTCGCCGTACGGGTGATCGGCAATGAGGCCATGTTCCAGGTGAACGGGCTCGAACAGCCCGTCGACGGATTTGCCTACACGCTGTGGCTACTTGGGAATGGGGAACCTATTGCCGTCACGCAGTTCGCAATCAGCGAGATCGGGTCGGCGACCGTTGCTTTCATACTGCCCGCCCCCTTCTTCCAGTACTCCAGCCTGGTCGTGACCCAGGAGCGGGTCGACAGCATTGGACCACGGCCCTCGGATGTGCAGTTCCTCTCCGCCGAAGCAAACTGATCGCCCATGGCTGACTCTGGGGAATTTCTAGACTTCTCGGTGTAGTGGATTTCGGCGCGGTCGCCCGCGTCGCTACTGACAGGCCAGTTCTCTATTCACAATGACGTCTCCTCCCGGGCGTCCGGGGTTCACCGTATGGACACGACAACCCGGTCTGGCACACATACCTGGATGTGCGACCGCTGTGGTGCGGCAATGATCGAACTGCACTGCAAGCTGAGGTGCGACAACTGCGGCTTCATGCGGGACTGCAACGATCCGTAAAACGTTCCTTCGGTGATTCGGCCTGGGTACGTCGACCGCGGGCGAGTGCGTGTCGTCTGGGTTAGGCTGTCTGCTCAGAAATGAACACCGTTCGCCCGAAACTCCGGGCCCGACAAATATCGAAGGCACTGCTCGTGGCGGTGGCACTGGCCGTGTTCGCCCTGGCAGGCTGTTCGAGATCGTCGGATACCGAACCAGTGACCGTTCGACCGATTGCCACAACGCCACCCGTACCACCTGTCACGGCACCCGAGGCCGTGGCACTTGCGCGCGAGGCCATGACGGATCTCGCAAGCTTCAGGTTTGAATTGACCCACGACTCCGGATTCACGGCGCTGTCTGGAGGCCTCGAACTGTCAAGAGCCGGAGGAGTTGTCGCCCAGGACGGACTCGACCTTGAAGCCGAGGCCAAAATCGGCAGGGCCTTCGTCCGTATCGAGGCGATTGTCATCGACGAACAGACCTGGATGACGAACCCCCTCACAGGGGCATGGTCGGAAATTCCTCCGGAGGACAGCCCATTCTCGTTCCTCGACCCGGTAAAACTGGTTGCCGACATACTCGGCGATACCCGTGATGCAGTATTCCCGGATGACCCCGTTTCGAGCAACGAACTGACCGTGACGGGACGAATACCCGCAACCACTCTTGCCGCTCTCGTGGGGTCGGTCGACCCCGATGCGGTCCCTGCCGTCACCCTGTCACTCAACGCGGAAACATACCTGCTGAACAAGATCGTCATCTTCGGGGTGGCCCAGCCGGATGACGACGAGAACACGACACGCGTGATTACGCTTTCCGACTTCGACAAGCCGGTTTCGCTGGAGCAGCCGATCTAACCGATGTTCAGCAGAGCCGGTCGAATCGTATCCCCCTACAGGCTGCTCCTGCCGCTCTGCTTCGGCGTGTTTATCGCAGCCGACGACATGACGGTGGTCGTAACGCTGCTGCCCGACATGATGGCCGATCTGCGCGTCGGGGTGAGCGAGCTGGACCGCGCATCGTGGTCGATCACCGGGTTCCTGATCGGTTTCACCGCGGCAATGCCGCTGATGGGACGTATCTCCGACCGCGCTGGCTACCGCCTTGCATTCCTGGCGGCGCTGGGTGTGTTCACACTCGGCTCCGCGCTCGTCGCCATGTCCCCGCAGATCCCCGGCTGGCTTTTCGGCGGACCGCCAGAGTTCAACTGGCTGGTCGGCATGCGGGTGTTCCAGGCGATCGGCGGCGGTGCCATCATCCCGATCTCGATAGCTGCGGTCAACGAGTTGGTCGACGGCAGGCACCGTGCGATCGCATACGGGCTCATCGGCGCAAGTGCCGAGGCCGGGGGCGTGTTCGGTCCTCTCTGGGGCGGCGGAATCACGACCTGGCTGTCGTGGGAGTGGGCGTTCTGGCTCAACATCCCGGTTACGGCCGTCGCGGCACTGTGGATCATGCGTAACCCGCCCGGCAGGCGGAACAGCAACGTCAGGGTCGATGTCCCGGCGGGAATCGTGTTCGCCGCGGCACTCGCGCTGCTGACCGTGGGACTCGTCCGGATCGGCGAACCCGACGCCCTGATGGCGATTTCGCTTGCCGTCACGGCGGTGCTGGTAGTGCTGCTGGTCCTGATGAACACCCGGTCCGCCGACGCCCTGTTCCCCCGACCGCTGTTTCACCTCGTGTCGTTCAATTTCGCAAACGTCACCCACTTTCTCGTGGGAGCGGTGTTGATAATCGGCATGGTCACCGTGCCCTTGATGGCGGCAACCGTATTTGGGATGACACCGATAGAAGGCGGGCTCCAACTTCTGCGTATGACCGTCGCAATCGGTGCCGCGGCATTGGTCGGGGGAATCATCACTCAGCGAATCGGCCCGCGCGTCCCGGTCCTCGTCGGCCTCTTGGTCACGTCGGTCGGGTTCCTGCTCATGTCCAGATGGGCCGTTGACGTTGCTGAACCGACTCTTACAGCCCATCTCCTGCTGACCGGGCTTGGACTGGGACTCCTGGTCTCACCCATCGCCGAGACCGCGCTCTTCAAAGTGGCTGACGACCAACGGGGCGCAGCATCGGCCCTGATAACCGTGTCCCGCATGGTCGGTATGACGGCGGGACTCGCCGCACTGACGGCGCTCGGCACGGTGCAGTTCCAGCAGCTCGTTGCCGACGTCCCGGCATTCTCGCTCGACCCCGTGGTCCAGGAACAGATCGTCGAATCAGCACAGAACGCCGCGATGGACGTGTTTACAAGGTTCTACCAGTACGCAGCAACTCTATCGGCACTGGCCCTGATCCCGGCTTACCTAATGACCCGACGGCTAGGGTGACGGTGAAACCTCCGATACGCAAAGACGGAATATGTTCGTAGCGTGACCTGCCCGCCCCTCAACCCGAACCGTTCGCCCGCCGCTTCTCTGCCCTGCGCTCGGCCTCGAGCCGCCCGAGGTCGTAGCCGTTGTGATCGATATACGACATCGCGTCGGCAAGTGCCCCGTGACCGGCCTTTTCCCGAATCAGCGTGTGCATGGCCTGGCAAACCCGTCGGTAGTCGGGGTGCCCCTGCTGGGCGGTTCTCAGCTCCAGCATGTGAAACGCCTCCCTAGCGTTGAATTGCATCGAATAGCGCAGGTTGAACCCGAACGGAACGACGTACTGCGCAACATCGGCGCCATGTCCACCGTTCACTGTGTTGTGAAACTCGGCCATCCGGCCCATCGCATCGTCCCAGCGCTGCGTCCAACCGACCCGCTCGACAGTCGGGGGCGTCGAGTATCCGTGTTTGACCCCCAGTCGCTGCCAGTCGAGCGTCATCATCCGGTGGCGCTGCAGGTCCCGGAAGCTGCCGAAATCGGAAAGGACATCGAAGCGATAATACGACCGTTCCATCCCTCGCCCCGGCTTGTGCCTGCGGTTTCGCCGATTACCGATATAGCCACGGATTACCTCGGACTTTTCGTCAGTGCTCATGTTTTTAACGACCGCGTGAAGCTGCTGATCAGTGAGATCTGAATGTGAATACAGCGCTGCTGCTGCGATCTTGTCTTCGGCGTCGGGATCCCATTCGACCAGCGTCACCTCATCGGTTGGTTCAGGTTCGGTCTCGATTCTGGCGGCGATCCGCTCCATCGCTTCGTGGTTTTCCTGGAAATAGTCCGACCATGCAACACCGCGATCTGGCAGATCGACCCGTTTCAGGAACGACGGAATCACTTTGCGGAGCTCATTTAGCATCATCTGCGCGTAGACCCGCGCCTCTTTCAGCGGGTGACTGTTCATGCGAATCAGCATCGACTCAAACGCCTGGCCCGACCCGAAAATGCCCACGTTTGAAAATGTCGCCGCCGGAAGGAGCCCCCGCGCCACATCGCACGCATTCGCCCTGATCGAAGAGTTGTAGATGAAGTTCGAATCGCCTTCCTGTTTCGGCGTCTGCTTCTTGAAGTAAGGCACACAGGTGTGCACCAGCTCCGAGTATTCGTCAAACAGCCAGTTCATGGTTTTTTCGTACTCGCCGGCAAGCGGCCCGGCTTCGATCTCGGGCGGCGCAAGATACCGGTAGCGGTCGCCTAGCTTCTGGTCGTAAAAGATGTACCGGGTCGACTGCTCCAGGTACGCCGCGAGACGCCCCCATTCGAGGACCTTGGTAAGAATGTTGGAGGCCTGCTCACAGGCGATGTGCGCACCGCCCAACTGCGCCACCGAGTCGTCGCCATACTGGGAGAAGATCCGGTCGTACAGGCCCTCGGCGCGCTTCAGCGACACCAGCGATGCGCTGCCCGAGTCCTCGCCAACCTCTTCAACAGCTACTTCGGGCTGGTTATAGAACTCGTCGAGGAAAAGACGTCGCAGCGATTTTGGCGACCGGCTGTAGCGGGCGAACAGCGCGCCTTTCACCACCTCGGGCAGGTTGATGAGAGCGAAAACAGGACCGTCGGTGTTCGTGAAGAAACGGCCAAGAATCGACCGTTCTTCAGCTGTGAAATCGTCGTGTACGTACATCGTGCGGTGATTCTATCGACTGCCCAACCCGACAGGCGCACAAAATGACACCCCGGAGCACCGGTCCTGCCCGTTACAACCGCAACGCGCCTATAGCATCAACCGTGCCGGGTTTTCCAGGTTCTTCTGGAACTCGCCGAGGAACACCGCCGCTTCTGCACCGTCGCCAACCCTGTGGTCGGCCGAAATCGTGGCGTTCATCATCGAAGCCACAACGACCTTGCCATCATGAACGACCGGCTTTTCCTTTACCGTGCCAACCGCGACGATCCCCGCGTTCGGTGGGACGATGATTGCCGAAAAAGTGTCGGTCCCGAACATCCCGAGATTGGAAGTGCCGAAAGTCCCCTGCGTCAATTCCGCCTGGGTCAGGTTCCCGCCATCCCCGCGGGCACGCTTGCCGAGATCGCGAACTGCACGGGAAATCCCGACCAGTGACATGTTCTGGATGTCGATCACCGCAGGGACGATCAGCCCTTCATCCAGCGCGATGGCAACCCCGAGGTTGATGCTGGGGTGTCCGATCAACTTGTCGCCATCGAAGAACGAATTCCATTTCGGGTACTTGATGAGCGTTTTGGTCAGAGCCATCAGGATCAGGTCGTTTACCGATACGCGGTCGCCCTCTTCGGCGAGGGCCTCGTTCAACTGGCGGCGGAACGTCATCGCCGCCGACATATCGATTTCGTGCGTTACGTAATAGTGCGGGGCCTCGGTCTTCGATCGGACGGTAACCCGTGCGATGGCCTGCCGCATGGACGAGAGCGGTGTGTCGGATCCGTCTAGAACCACCGGTGAGCGGCCGCCCGATACGGCGAAACCGGGTGAAGGCGTGAAGTTTTCGACATCGGACTTCGTGATCCTCCCCCCCGGGCCCGTGCCGGTTATCGCGGCAATGTCTACGCCTTTTTCTTCAGCAATCTTGCGGGCGATAGGCGATGCCTTGATCCGACCGCCCTGTGAAGCAGGCACAGCTACGGGGGCCGGGGCAGCCTGCTGAACGGGCTCGGGAGCGGGAGCAGCCGGAGCAGGGGTCGCGGCCGGGGCTTCTGACGCTGCCTCAGCAGCGGGCGCAGCGGTAGCTACCTCGGGGATGTCATCGTCTGCATCACCGATGAACGCAATAACGGCCCCCACCTGGACCAGCGAGCCCTCTGAAACGACAATCTTGCGCAGCAGGCCTTCGGCATAAGCTTCCATCTCGACAACTGTCTTGTCGGTCTCGACCTCTGCCAGCTTGTCGCCGCGGCCGACCTGATCGCCCTCAGCTTTCAGCCACTTCACTATGGTGCCCTCTGTCATGTCGGCACCCATCGAGGGCATGGTTACTTCGCTAATCAAATCGGCACTCCTGCGGGAACAATCGGCTGGTGGTACACAAGAGACTGCCGTGATCGCAGCCCGGATCGAAAAAAGACCCGCAGATAGAGATTACACAACAAACCGCAGGTAGTGCGCGAAATTGCCGGTCGCTAATCAGATTCGCTATCCCTTTTGAGCCGGGATTTCTGGCGTTGTGATTTCGCAAGAATCCGCATGTGGGCCTGGTGATCGGTTTTTGCGGTGGGGTCGTTTTTTGTCTCTTCGTGCTGGATTTCACGTTGCATCCGTCGGTACGAATCGAACCGCGACTGGAGAAGCCTGCCATCGGCGATGGCCTCGGCTATCGCACATCCGGGCTCATCGCCATGAGAGCAATTCCGGAACTTGCACATCCCGAAATACTCTTCGATCTCGGAAAAAGTTCTCGCTATGGCCTCTTCGCTACCCGCGACGAGGCCGATGGTCCGGATCCCCGGTGAATCGATCAGGACGCCGCCGCCGGGTAATGGCAATAGTTGCCGCGTCGTCGTCGTGTGGCGGCCACGGGCGTCGGCCTGCCTGATTTCTCCCGTGTCCATCACATCTTCGCCCATCAACTGGTTAACGAGCGTCGATTTCCCGACACCCGAAGCCCCGATCAGGACGACCGTCTTGCCCCCAGCGGTGAATCTGCCGAGTGGACCGGTACCATCGCCGGTGATTCCGCTGACTGCAAACACATCGACCCCCGGCGCGACGGACTCGGCCTGTTGCACAAGCTCACTGCGCGCGGCCGTTCCGTTTTCGTCGGCGTCCGGCAGCAGGTCGGTCTTGGTCAGAATGACGATCGGAACGGAACCGCTGCCCCACACCAGGACGAGTTCGCGCTCAAGGCGGCCCGGGTTGAAGTATGTTGCCGATTGGACCACGAAGACCGTATCTACATTGGCCGCAAGCAACTGCTCGTCGCCCTGCTCTTTCCCGCGCATCACCCGCTTGCGGACCATGAGTGACGTACGCGGGAGTATCAGTTCAATGGTGTCGGGTTCGCCTGACTGCCCCGGCCTGACCAGCACCCAGTCGCCTACCGTGGGCTGGGTCGGACCGAAATTCGTCGCTTCGTCGCGTTCAGAATTCGATTCGGATTCATTCGTGCTGGCGAACGCCGCGAAGTTACTGACCGCGCGGTATTCTCCCTCGCCGGTGTGTACGGATGTCGTGATTCCATCGATCCTGACCACCCTTCCCGGCAACAGGGCGGGGTCGCGATCTGTGATCTGCCTGAAAAGGGCGCTTACAGGTTCGGTCAGACCGTAGTGGTCGAGGCTTGCCGACTGTTGGATTTCGATGCCAGGGGTGTTCGCATCGCCCTGGTCAGATCGTTGCGGGGTGTCGTGAGAGGGTCTGTTCAACGTAGGGATTCCTTGGTGCGCCCGGGAAGGCACTCGGGGAAATCTGCGGCACGTTTCACCATAAACCGTTAGATGAGAAATCGAGTCGACAGGACCGAGGCTGCTACCGGGCGGGGCGTGTTCTTCTGGAGTTCAAGTTCAAATACATTCATTGAAACCGTCCTCCCACTTCCCGGCGACCGTTTCTTGCGGAACCCGTCTAATTGCCAAAAATCACACTGCTGATTCGATAGATCATACCGTGTTGGTCGAATCGGCACACGGCAACTCACCAATATTTGTGATCGACGCGACGCAGAATTAGCGTCGTCAGAAACCCTCGAACCCTACAGCCCGTAGCCTTCGCTGACCGCATTGAGCACGTCGTCGCTGTCGGTCAGCACTTTCTGCTCAAGGTCGTGACTGTACGGCCAAGGAACGTCTACCGAGCCAACCCGCATTACCGGACCGTCGAGCCACTCTGCAGCCCGCTGCTGAACCTCGGCAGCCACTTCGGCCATGATCCCACCCGTTCGGCGGGCGGAATCGACGACCACTACCCGGTGAGTCTTCTGAACCGAGGCGACGACGGTGTCCATATCGAGCGGATTGAGCGAGCGGAGGTCGATCACCTCAGCAGAAACTCCCACCATCGACAGCCTGTCGGCCGCGGCCTCAACCGGCCGCATCCCGTACCCGTACGAAACGAGGGTGATATTGCTGCCGGCGCGGGCGATCCTGGCCTTCCCGAGTTCTATTTCGTAATACTCGTCGGGCACTTCGGCCTTCGCCCCGTACAGAAGTGCAGGCTCGGCCACGAACACAGGGTTGTTGTCCTTGATCGCCGACCGGATCAGCCCGAGCGCATCGTATGAGTTCGACGGACACACAACCTTCATGCCCGGAACCTCGGCAAGCCACGTTTCGAAGCTCTGTGAATGGGTCGCAGCCAACTGTACTCCCGCACCGGTTGGCGCGCGAATGACCATCGGGACTGAAATCTGCCCACCAGACATATAGCGCAGGTTCGCGGCCATGTTCACGATCTGGTCGAAGGCCACAAGCGAGAACGAGATCGACATCAGTTCGATGATGGGTCGGAGACCGGCAGCGGCGGCCCCGATTCCCGCGCCCATAAACGCCTGCTCCGAAATGGGAGTGTCTTTAATCCGCTCGGGCCCGAACTTCTCCAGGAAACCGTCGGTCACGGCATAGGCGCCTCCGTATTCCCCGATGTCTTCCCCCATCATGAACACGCGTGGGTCTCTCTCGAGCGCTTCCTCGAGACCCCGCTTTATTGCCTCTCTGTAAATGATTTCAGGCATGGGCGTCAGGCCAGCACATCGGTGAATATCTCGGTCGGGTCGGGATTCGGGCTTTCCTCGGCAAATTTCACCGCGTTTTCCACAACAGCGGTGGTTTCGGCCTTGACCCTGTCGATCTGCTCTTTGGAAGCCAGTCCCATCTTGATCAGGTTTTCCGGGAACGTAACAACCGGGTCGCGCTCCTCCCATTCGGCAACCTCTTCACGACCCCGGTACTTCTGGCCATCGGCGTAGGAATGGCCGACGAACCGGAACGTCTTGGCCTCGATAAACTGGGGGCCGCCGCCTGCGCGGATGTTCCCCACGGCGATCTCGGTTGCTTCTTTCACCGCCAGCACGTCCATGCCATCGACTTCGACAGCGGGGATGCCGTAGGTCGCCAGTCCGGGGTAGAAATCCTTTCCACCGGCCCGCACACGTTCGATTGCCGAACCCATGCCATAACCGTTGTTTTCGAGAAGGAACAGGATGGGCAGTTGCCATACCGCAGCCAAGTTCAGGGTTTCGTGATAAACGCCCTGGTTGGTCGAGCCGTCGCCGAAGAAACACATCGTGATACCTTCGGTCTTCTCATACTGCTGGGCCAATGCGAGTCCCGCGGCAAGCGGCAAGTGCGCCCCGACTATGGCGTGGCCTCCCATGAAGCCCTTTGCGGCGTCGAACAGGTGCATCGAGCCGCCCTTGCCCTTCGAGAGCCCGGTCGAGCGCCCGAACAGTTCGGCCATCGCCCGGTTTACGTCGACCCCTCTTGCAAGCGCATGACCGTGATCACGATAGGCGCTGACGATGTAATCGTTTTCCCCGAGTGCAGAAATGGCGCCTACGCCGGTCGCTTCCTGGCCTATGTAGAGGTGAAGGAACCCGCGGATAAATCCCCTGGCATAGTTTTCGCCGCAGGCAAGTTCAAACTCTCGGATGAGGAACATTTGCCTGAACAGTTCGAGGTGGTCGCCCTTAATTGCTACATCACTTTCGTCGAGCCCAGCGGCACCGCTCGCGCCGTTCTTACCGGCTTTCGGTGAGTTCGCTGTTTTTGAGGAGTTTTTTCCTCTGGGTTTGGTTCGACTTGCCATTAAGTTTTTGGTGCGTTCAGATGGGATTAAGGACGAACAGGCGTGCCCGGGTAAACGGAACAGTAATAAAGGTGAACCAGCGCTGCGTTCCAATCAAGAACCGCAGGGCATGGAACGAAGCTTCAAATCACCCATTCTACCGGATAGTTCGGGCATTCCAATCGTGAACTCAGTTTGAATTAGCCAGTTTCGCGGCCTGCAACACGTTCACCAGCAGCATGGCAATCGTCATCGGACCCACCCCGCCCGGGACCGGGGTGATCGCCGAGGCGACTTCAGAGACACTATCGAACTCAACATCGCCGGTCAGGCGGTATCCCCGCTTCCGTGTGGGGTCGTCGACACGCGACACGCCGACATCTATCACGACAGCCCCCGGTTTTACCATGTCGGCTGTAACCGTACCGGGAAATCCCGCTGCCGCTATCAGTACATCGGCACGCCGGGTTTCAGCAGCAATATTAGTCGTCCCGGTGTGGCACACGGTGACGGTCGAGTTTGCGCCCGGACCCTTTTGGAGCAGGAGCAGGGCCAGTGGCATCCCGACCAGTTTGCTGCGACCGACGATCACAACCCTCGCACCCTTCATCTCCACCCCCTCTTCAAGGAGCATCCGCTGCACTCCGAGCGGGGTAGCGGGCGCAAACCGTGGCTCGCCCAGCACCAGAAGTCCGGCGTTTTCGGGATGGAGCCCATCGACGTCTTTCATGGGATCGGTTGCATGGATTACCGCGGCATCGTCAATATGATCCGGAAGCGGCAGTTGCAAGAGAATGCCATGGACCTTCGAATCGTTGTTCAGGTCGTTGACGATCCCGATTAACTCTTCCTGCGTGATAGAAGCGTCGCGCAGTATCGTCTCGCTGCTTATCCCAACCCGCTCGCACGCACGTTCCTTGCCCTTTACGTACGAATGTGAAGCAGGGTCGTCGCCCACCAGCACAACCGTCAGCCCCGGTGCGCTGCCGTGTTGCTCCCGGTATTCCGTCACCCCCGCCGCCACCTCTTCGTGAACCTTCGCGGCCACTTCTTTGCCATCGATGATTCTCGCGGTCATTCTGGCAGGTCCTTTTTGCGGAATTGGGTCCTGTCTGGTGGAATCGGGCAGGACCGGGGTATCGAACTACGTCGGAATTGATAATAAATCGTAACCGAGAAATCTGAACACAAGTATTATTCCGAGAATCAATTGGACACAGTTCACAGGTCGCTGGCGGAGTCGATCGAAACATGTTTTACACAGGAATCGACCTGATCGAAATTCCCCGGATTGCTGGTGTTCTCGAACGCTATCCGGTTCGCTTTCTCGAAAAGGTGTTCACCGCCGGCGAACAGCGGTACGCACGCGGTCGCCCACACCAGCTGGCAAGCCGTTTTGCCGCCAAGGAAGCTGTAATGAAGCTGCTCGGCACCGGCGTACGCGGGGTTCCGTGGAAGTCGATCGAGGTGACCCGCAAGCAGGGTGGACCGCCCGAGATAGTCCTGCATGGCCCGGCCAAAGTCCGTGCCCAAAAAATGGGCATCATCCGCATCGCCCTCAGCCTCTCGCATTCGCGCGAAATGGCGGTGGCATCGGCCGTGGGCGAGGCCAGTGACGACGGGTGGAAGCCATGAAACTGGTGACAGCCGCACAAATGAGTTCGATCGAGCAGGCTTCCGTCGATGCTGGGGTATCGCTGGACGATCTCATGGAGAAAGCCGGGTTGGCCGTTGCTGAATATGTCCTCGGTAGTTTCCTGGACCCAGATCGCGGGGGCAGTCCTTTCGGCAAGCGAATCGTAATTCTTATCGGCCCCGGAAATAACGGCGCCGACGGTTTCGTTGCGGGCAGGCACCTCGCCAATGCCGGAGCCGCGGTGACTGCTGTTCTGTGCACAGGCCGAAATACGCCGGACCCAAAGCACGAACTCGCAGAAACAGCCGGGGTATCGACACTCGACGCTACGACGGGGCCGGGCGGCGATTTGCTGGCTGAGAAGCTCGCAGCCACCGATCTGGTGATCGATGCGGTACTGGGCACCGGCGCTTCCCGACCCATCTCCGATCCCCTATCCTCCCTGTTGTTCTCAGTTCTCGAGGTCGCGATCCCGGTCGTAGCGCTCGATCTGCCAACCGGCCTGGACTCCGATACCGGTCAGTTCGATGTCGCAGGGCTCCCGGCAGACGTAACTCTTCACCTCGGATATCCAAAACTCGGACCCGCAATTGCGGCTGGCTCGGCACCGACGGGCGAGGTCGTAACGCTCGATATCGGGATACCGTTCGGTCTCGATTCGCACATCAAGACGGAACTGCTGACCCCCGATCTCGCCAAGTCGCTGCAACCCGACCGGCCAGCTGATGGTCACAAAGGCACGTTCGGTTCAACCCTGATTATCGGCGGGTCGCAGCACTATCTTGGTGCGGTGACGATGGCCGTCGACGCAGCGACTCGCTCCGGCGTCGGCCTGGCATTCGCAGCGACTCCCGAGCCCGCGTACCGCCTCATCGCGGGCCACGTGCCCGAAGCCATCTATCGTTCACTGCCGGTTTCGGCGAGCGGCGAGGTCGAACCGTCGGCATCGGTTCGTACGGTGCTCGAACTGGTCGAACGGGTGAACTCGATCGTCATTGGCCCAGGACTCGGCCACACACCGGCAAATTCCGAGTTTCTATCGACACTGCTATCGCAAATAGACGATGAAATGCCGCTGGTCCTCGATGCCGATGCACTGAACATCCTCTCGAAGTCGCACAAGTGGTGGGAACGACTCGAAAACTCGGCAATTCTCACGCCGCACCCCGGCGAAATGGGCCGACTCATGGGCATCGCAGCCGCCGAGGTCCAGCAGGACCGCGGGTCGGTCGCGCTCGAAGCCGCTGGGAAATTTGGCAAAGTTGTCGTTCTCAAGGGCGCTGCAACCCTCATTGCTGCGCCCGATGGTCGCCTCATGGTTTCACCGTGGGTCAATTCCGGACTGGCAAAGGGTGGCAGCGGTGACGTGCTGGCGGGCCTGATCGGCGGTCTCCTCGCCCAACAACCTGAAAACGTGTTCGAAATGGCTTCACTGGCCGTATTTGTTCACGGATATGCAGCCGAGGCCGCGCGGGACGAACTTGGCGAGACAGGAATGCGAGCCACCGACATTTCCGACCGCCTCGGGTATTTTTCGCGTTAGCCACCGGGCTAAGGTGTAATGCTCCGGGCGGGCGTTATGCTCCGGGCGTCGTCGGACGAATTGCCAGATGACCGGCGTGAGCAAGTCGCCACTGCGATCTACCCTCCCCTAACCCCTCCCGAAGGAGGGAAAACGCGCACAGGGCCACGAGGCACAGGCTCGTTAGTGACGGCAGCTAAACGCCCCGCCCATTCACCCGCTGGCGTGTAGAAAATCCCGCTCCGGGGTACCCAACTCATATAATTGGCAAACAGTGACTTCCCTACTTGCCGTCGATATCGGCAACACGAACATAACTATCGGCGCCTTCGACGATCACGAACTGACCGCCACCTGGCGGCTGGCAACCCGCGAGACCCGCACCATCGACGAACACGCATGGGCGCTCCAGGGCGTACTGCGCTCGAAGAACGTCGAGCCCGATTCTTTCGACGCCGTTGTGATCTGTTCCGTGGTCCCACCCCTCACCGAAGCCTATTCCGAGGCACTGTCGACTCTGACAGGCCACGCACCACTCGTGATCGGCCCCGGGGTGCGGACCGGTATCCGGATTCACTACGACCGGACACAGGACGTAGGTGCCGACCGGATAGTCGACGCCATCGCCGCACACCACCTGTACGGCGGGGCGCTTGTGATCGTCGACATCGGCACGGCGACCGTGTTCGACGCTGTAACTGCCGAAGGCGACTACATCGGTGGCGCAATCGCACCGGGACTCCAGATAGCCGCCGACGCAATGTTCCGAAACACATCTCAGCTACGCCGAGTCGAGCTGATCGCACCCGACCGGGTCATCGGCCGCAGCACCGTGGCATCGATGCAGTCGGGTTTCGTATTTGGATTCGCCGAGTTGATCGAAGGCATGATCGCCCGTTTCAAGACCGAACTGAACCCCGAAGCCCCCGGTGATGTAACGGTCGTCGCCACCGGCGGTCTCGCCAAACTGATGGCCGGGCAGATCGATTCGTTCGATCACGTCAACCCCGATCTCACCCTGATCGGCCTCCGGTTCGTGCACGAAATGAACAACACCTAGGCTGGTTATCGCAAATGTCGCCACCGACAGGTGAAATCAAGTCAATCCAACCGGCGTCTCGCCCACCTCTTGAGGGCAAGGCGGTGGTACTCGGCGTCACGGGATCGATCGCGGCGTACAAGGCTGCCGACCTAGCAAGCAAGCTCGTGCAGGCCGGCGCCGGCATCGATGTCGTCCTGACCACCGCGGCGACCGAGTTCGTGGGTGCAACAACGTTCGAGGCACTTACCCACCGGCCCGTAACGACCGGACTCTGGCAGGCCCACTCTGAAATGAGCATCGACCACGTGGCACTCGCCCTGCGCGCAGATTGCGTCCTGATCGCTCCCGCAACTGCCAACACTCTGGCAAAACTGGCCCTCGGTATCGCAGACGACCCGCTGACGGCCACCGTGCTGGCAACCGAGGCACCGGTGATCGTCGCCCCGGCTATGGATGCCGATATGTTCGCCAGCCCCGCAACTCAGCGAAACGTCGAAACTCTTGAAAACGACGGCGTGGTGATAGCCGGCCCCACCAGTGGTCGACTGGCATCCGGGTTGATCGGAAAAGGTCGGCTAATCGACAACGAAGTGCTGGTCGGACTGGTACGCCAGGCAGTCGGGCGACACGGCGACTATGCGGGACGCCGCGTGATCGTTTCGGCCGGGGGGACCCGCCAGCCCATCGATCCTGTCAGGTTCATCTCAAATCGCTCGTCCGGCAAGATGGGCTATGCCATCGCCGAAGCCGCCCGCGACCGCGGTGCCGACGTAACACTGGTGAGCGCTGCCGGTATGCCAGACCCTGCCGGGATCAAGGTGGTAAAAGCCTCTACAGTCGATGAAATGCGCAACGCGATCGTCCCGTCGTCGTCGAGTGCCGACCTCCTGGTAATGGCTGCTGCGATATCCGACTTCACTCCCGCCCGGGTGTCCGACCAGAAGATCAAGAAGCAGGGTTCGGGTGGCATGTCGCTGGAACTGGCGCAGGTGGAAGATTTCATGCCGCAGGCACACGGTCGATACCTGGTGAAAGTCGCGTTCGCAGCAGAAACCAGCAACGTTGAAACCAACGCCGCGGCAAAGGCCGCGCCGAAGGGGGCGGCGTTCGTGGTAGCAAACGATGTGAGCGAGCCGGGTAGCGGGTTTGGGACCGACGCCAACCGGGTAACTTTCGTCGATGCAGCTGGCAATTCCGAAGCGCTGCCGCTAATGGCCAAGCTCGATGTCGCGCACGCGATTCTCGACCGGGCCCTGCCGCTCCTGAAGGCCCACTAGATACCCCGTTTTCTGCAGAAGGTGCTCGGCCGTAGTCGTACGGATCAACAGGTCAGCAGTTCACCGTGTCCAAAATTGCGCATATGAACGTAGAATGTCGGTATTCAACCAGACACCGCGGGCGAGCAAAGCAGTGTCCGGGCGCGCAGATCACTGGCATGCATCGAGGGGAATTTAATGAGGTTGTACTGGAAGCAGAAGAAAATGGGAATCGACCTGATCGTCGAGAACGACGGGGGCGACACGTTCTCGGTCGGCGGTGTGCGAGATACCAAGCGGGGTATCGAAGCACTCGCGAAGACCACCGGCTACGATCCCGGACGGGCCATCAAGGGTCTCGGCTCGATCGATGAAGGTCGGGTCTTCGTTGAGCAGTTCGAACCATGGCGGGAATTCTTCCCCGGCGACCCCCTTTCGGTTGAGCCCGACATCATCCCGCTAGAACAGTAACCAATTCGCGGTAGGCCATCTTCATGAAAACCATCGATCAGTCGGTTCTGGACGCGCTCGCCGAATACGATTCAGCAACTGTCCAGAACGCCGGAATCCTCTTGCGCGGCTACATCCATCAGGACGACGACTACACCGGTCCGGGCCTGCACCAGTACGTTTCACCGGGGGCGAAACCGGCCGTGGGATACGCCCTCACCTCGACGTGGACCCCGCTTAACGAACCGGCTGAATTAAACGCCGACCGCATCGACTATTTCGATTCGATCGCCCGCGCCAACGTGCCCGTGATAGTAGTTCAGCAGGACGTTGACGAGCCTGCACGACGCGGTGCGATTATCGGCGACGGTATGGCCTACCAGATGACCGCGCTCGGTGCGGTCGGGGCGCTTGTCGACGGCAACGTGCGTGACGTTCCGGGTATCGAACAGACCGGTCTTTCCCTCTGGGGTACGGGCCGAGTTCCCGGGCACGGACCGTTCAACATGATCGACCACGGTCTTACCGTCACGGTCGCAAGCCTGAAGATCAACCCCGGCGACATCCTCGTGTGCGATGCCGATGGCGCTACGCGCGTACCGGTCGACGAAGCTGCCGATGTCGCAAAGATGTGCGCCGAAGTCCGCGCAAAAGAAGGCGCGCTCCACCACCACTTCTCCGATCCCGGCTTCACGCAGGCCCAGTGGGAAGAATGGAAGACGAGGAGCTAGGCAGCGAGGTCGCTTCCTTGCGTTCCCGGGTCCTGCGACCGAACCGCTTAACGCGTCGACCCCTGCGGAGAGACCCCGTGTGGGGACGCGCAAGACCGTATCGGGCTAACACTAACGTACCCGGGAAAACGTTGCACCCATCGCAGGCCTCATCGCGACCTCAAGCCTTCTCAGGTGCCTCCGCTGCCTCGATTTGCGCCGTGTAACGCCAGTCGCCCGAGGGTGTGCCGGGCACAAAACCTATCTGCGCAGCACCACCTGCCGCCGCCACATCGTCGATCACCAACCGCAGGTCGGATTCCCCCAATTCATCGGCTTCCAGCACCAAACTCAGCAACTCGCGGTTCAAACTCACCCCGCTCTCGCTCTTGGCCTTCCTGATCGCCGAGATCGCGTCACAGGCGGCCTGGAACGAACCCGTTACTTCAGGATCGGCAATCGAATCGAACTCCTCGAGAGTCGGCCACGGCGCCTGGTGAACGGAAGCGTACCCGGTCTCCTCCGCAAACACCCAGCTCCACACCTCGTCGGTGATGGTCGGCACGATCGGTGCGAACAGGCGCAGCACGACGTTCAAACCCATCCGGAGGGTCGCAACTGCCGATGCCCTGCCCTCCGGGTCGTCTTCGGCCCGGGAACGGTGTTTGAGGAGTTCGATGTAGTTGTCGGTGAACGCCCCCCAGAAAAATTTCTCCGTCTCCTGCAACGCTACCGAGAACTCGAACCGCTCGAACGCCTCTGCGGCGATCCTGACAACTTCCTTCAACTCAGCGATGAACGCCCTGTCGAGCTCGTTCGTGATCGGCCCTTCATCAGCCGTCTGTGCGAGCACGAACTTGCCGGCGTTGTAGATCTTCGTGACCAGCTTGCCGCCAATCTTGAAGATCGCTTCGTCGTGAGCGGCGTCCACCCCCAGCCTGAACGACGCCGACCAGTAGCGAACGGAGTCGGCACCGAACCTGTCGAGCGTGTCGACGGGCGTAACGACGTTGCCTTTCGACTTCGACATCTTCTTGCGATCGGGGTCAAGTACCCAGCCCGAAAGAATAATGTTGTGCCACGGCACCGATTCGTGGTGCAGCATCGCCTTTGCGATCGTGTAGAACGCCCACGTGCGGATGATGTCGTGGCCCTGCGGCCGAATGTCCATCGGGAACAGCGTGTCCATCTGGTCGTCCTCATCGCCCCAGCGGGCGACTGTCTGGGGGCTGAGCGACGATGTGAACCATGTATCGAAGATATCGGGTTCGCCAGCAAAGCCACCGGGAACGCCACGCTGGTCTGCATCGTAGCCGGGTGGGACCGCAACCTCCGGGTCGACCGGCAGCATGTCTTCTGTCGCAACGATTGCCTCGTCGTAGACCGACTCTCCCTGGTCGTCGAGCGGGTACCAGACCGGGATCGGAACGCCGAAGTACCGCTGCCTCGAAATGCACCAGTCGACGTTCAGGTTTTCGGTCCAGTTCTCGTAGCGTTTTCGCATGAAATCGGGGTGCCAGGTGATCTTGCGCCCCATCTCGATCATCTGGTCTTTCTTATCGAGAAGCCTCACGAACCACTGGCGGGTCGTCAGGTATTCAAGCGGGCTGTCGCCTTTTTCGTAGTACCGCACCGGATGTTGAATCTGTTGGGGTTCACCCTGCAATGGCGCGCCGTTCCCAGTCGCCGAGTTTTCAGGGTCGCGCATCAGCTCGACCATGACCGCCTTCGCCGACGGCACGCGCTTGCCGACCATCTGCTGATAATTTGCGTTGGCCTTTTCAGGATTTTCGCTCGGCCAGCCGTCATCTCCGCCAAACGCATGATCGAGGATCCGCCCGTTCCTACCGAGTATTTGCCGCAGTTCCAGCCCCTCTTCCCGCCACCACGCAACGTCGGTCTGATCGCCAAAAGTACAGACCATCAGGATTCCAGTGCCTTTTTCCGGGTCGGCCTCGGTGCTCGGGAAGATAGGAACTTTCACAAAGAAGCCGGGCGTGATCGCGTGCTTGCCGAACAGACCCTTGAACCGCACGTCGTCCGGGTGAGCGGTAATCCCCACGCAGGCAGCCAGTAGTTCAGGCCGGGTAGTGGAGATCACGAAAGTATTTGCCGGCGCGTCTTCTTCGAAAACACCGAATTCGATGTCGTGGTACGCCCCACCCTTCTCGCGGTCTTCGACCTCGGCCTGGGCGACGGCGGTCTGGAAATCGACATCCCACATGGTTGGGGCTTCGAGTTGATACACATGGCCCTTCTTGTGCAGGTCCAGAAAGCTCCGTTGGGCGATACGCCGGCTCTTATCGTCGATCGTTGCGTACTCGTCTTCCCAGTCGATCGAGTAGCCCATGCGCATGAACATGTCTTTGAACGCCACTTCGTCCAAGTCGGTCACCACGCCGCACATCTCGATGAAATTCTGGCGACTGATCACAAGCTGCTGGTTTTTCTTGAGCTCGAGCCGTGCGCGCTCGGCATCGACGTCAAGATTTTCGATGTAGGGAACGTTGGGTTCTGCCCGCACGCCGAAATAGTTCTGCACGCGCCGCTCGGTCGGCAGGCCGTTGTCGTCCCAGCCCATCGGGTAGGCCACATTCCAGCCGGTCATCCGCTTGTAGCGCGCCAGCAGGTCCTGGTGGGTGTACGAGAAGACATGTCCAATGT
>CAJWWK010000027.1 GCA_913048295.1 uncultured Dehalococcoidia bacterium | reverse complement strand
CGCTTGTAGCGCGCCAGCAGGTCCTGGTGGGTGTACGAGAAGACATGTCCAATGTGGAGCGCACCGCTGACGGTTGGCGGCGGCGAGTCGATCACGAAAGAACTCTCACGAGGTGCGTCGGGATCGCGTTTTTCGTTGCCCAACTCGCTCCAGCGTTTCCGCCAGTGGGCCTCACGCTCGTTGATGTCAAAGCGCTTCGGAAGATCGCCAAACTCTATCGACTTCACTTTTGTTATCCCTGTTTCGTTTTGTTACCGGCCCGGCCGCTTGCGATTTTTCCAATAAAAAACCCGTCCGGTTCACTGGTCAACTAATGACCAGATCAAAGGACGGGAAACCCGCGGTACCACCTCCGTTGCTCGCAGGATGTTTTAGCGACCTGCGAACCACTCATTTGGCTGTAACGGTGCCACCGGGCAGTCTTAATAGCGACATCGGCGTTCAGATTGCCAGCTCGGAGACGACTTCGCGATTATCAAGGTTCCGGTTTACACCAGCCACCGGATCTCTCGGACCTCGCAATAACCACTACTACTTCTCGTCGAAGCTGATTCAATATCGCATCTAGGCTAGTCCGCAACGCCCACGATTGCAATGACCAAAACTACCTGCCCCTTGTTACACGCCTCCGCTGGCGGGTCTCATTCAGCATCTCGTCTGACTGGAGCATCGTCCTTCGGCGGATGTCGTTCTGTCGCATCCTCTCCAGCTTCGCAAGGCCTTTGCGGGTGTCGCTGGCGATCTTTGCGGGGTCGGACCTTTCCATGCGCAGCTTGAACAACCAGTAAGTGAAGGAGTCCTCCGAACCTAAAGAGTGCTCGTCCCGGTGCCGCCAACCCTCGCGGGCTGCGTGAACGCCGGCTTCGAGTCTGAAGACCTCCCAAAGGTGCTCGCGCTCGTCGCCGTAGAGTAGCGCGTACGCCCGCTCCAACGACCCGTCGCTGAGCTGCCGACCGCTGCCTACACGCTGGTGGGTGACTTCCTCTTCAACCGCAACGAGCAGCGACTGCTCCACCGTTACGCCGTAAAAGTACGATAGGTGCGCCCTGAACTTGTCGACGCCGACTGCGCGCATGAAATCGGGTTCCTCAAAGCCAGCGAAAAGCACCGAATCCGAAAGCCACTCCCACAGCGTTTCATCGGGAATTACCGAGCCGCACTCGCCGAGCAGGCGCTGGGCCAGCAGCCGCCAGTTGAATGCCTCGCCGCCAATCAGGTATTCAAACGTCTCGCCCCCGACATCCTCGTTGGCGAGCGGCCAGTCTGCAATGGCCTCCAGAACCGTGAATTTCCAATCGCTTTCGGCCGAACCGATGCTTGATTTCAGCCGAGATATAGCAGCGAGCGCTTCTTGAGCCGACATTTCTGACGACTCGGACAAACCGGGTTTCGTATCTTGTTGTTTACTGCTGACCACGGAAACGGTTGAACTCGTATCTTTCGGACTTGGGCAACTCCAAGAATGCTTTCAGCTCGACGTAATGAAGCGTGTTGATCACATTTGTCGCTTCGACCCACCCTCGAATTGCTGTCTGTACACCGAACCGCATGTTTTCGAACTGCCACGTCCTGTGCGAGTCGGTGCTTACCGCAAAGACTACACCCAGTTCGACCGCCCGTTTAACATGGTCGGCACTTAAATCCAGCCGATCGGGCGATGCGTTTATTTCCATCACTGTACATGTGCGCACTGCCGCTTCCAGCACCGCGTCTACATCCATCATCACCGGGGCACGACGCTCAAGTAGACGAGCGGTCAGATGACAGATCACATCGACGTGCGGGTTCTCCATCGCCGCTATTACCCTCTGGGTCATGGTCGCCTCGTCCTGCTCCATGCCCGAGTGAATCGAGGCGATGACGATATCGAGATCGGCGAGTAGTTCGTCATCGTAATCGAGCGAACCGTCGGGCTTAATGTCCATTTCTGTGCCGGTCAGCAACCGTAAGCCCGGTGTTCCATCGTTCATTTCACGAACCGCATCGTTATGCGCAATCAGAAGGTCAGGTTCCAGGCCGTTGGCGATCGTCGCACTCGGGGAGTGATCTGTGATCGCCAGGTATTCGAACCCACGCTCCCGCGCGGCTGCCACCATCTCCGCCATCGGGAACCTGCCGTCGGACCAGTTGGTGTGGGAATGGAGGTCGCCACGAATATCGCCGGGTTTCAAAATGCCTGAAAGACCGCCTACGGTCCCGCCGGCAGAACCGCCCGAACTGGCCTTTTCGATCTCCCCCGAGTCCTCGCGCAATTCAGGGGGAATGAAGCCCAGACCGAGCCTTTCGTAAACGCCTTGTTCCGTCGCGACCTCGACTGCATCGCCCGATTTAGCGTCGTGCAGACCTGCTGAGTCCAGCCTCAGTCCGACCTCTTCGGCGATTTGCTCAAGCCGTGTGCCATGGGCGATTGAGCCGGTTGCGTAAACGAGCGCCGCCGCGAACGCAACGACCGGAACGACTGTAATCGAAAATTCGAGACCCTCGGAGTTGTCAAACCTCGCGCTAGATTCGTCGTGTGCCAGTACGTCACGCACGTTGCCCAGCGTGGTGAACGCATCGGTTACCAACGCCGCGGCGCCATCGTCGCCGGTAGCACAGACGATGTTGATATCGTCAACCAGTTCGGCCCCGCGCCGGACACTCCCTCCCACTTCGATACGCGCGATATCAGGACAGCGGTCTCGAAGTTCAATCATCACACTGTCGGCCGCTTCGGTCGCCCTGCCAAGCCCAACCCGACTCCCCTGTTCAATCCGCACGTTCGTATGGCGGAGGATCGACAGAGCAACTTTTTTACTGATCCGCGGAAGTTTCTCGAACGCCCCGGACTCGATCGATGCCGCCAGCTGCTCGAACGAGCTGATACCGAGTTCGCCCGCTGCGTTCATCGCTGTCTTCGGACCGATACCCGGAATCTGGACGAGCAGCAGCACGCCATCGGGAACTTCCTCGTGAAGCCGTTCTAGAAGCCCCAGCCGACCAGTCCTGATTAACTCCTGTGTCTTTTCGACAATCACCTTCCCAAATCCGGGGATCTCACCCAGGCGGTCGGCATCGTCAACGATGTCGCGAATCGGGAACGGCAGGCTTCGTACCGCATCTGATGCTTTCGAATGAGCACGAACTTTGAAGATGTTCTCGCCCTTCGCCTGCATCAGTACGGCAACATCAGCAAAGACTTTGGATATAGCGGAGTTGTCCATCGACAACAGGATATCGCGCCGCGAGGGTTTGGCACCGGGTGTGCGGGGCGCTCCTGACTGCCCGAGCAAAAATCCTGGAGGGTCCGCCAGAGCCCGTTCGAAAACAAGTCGGCTCGCTTCCGCTATCCCCGGTTACACCTGCCGACTAAGCGCTTACCAACCCTGTCGGCGGAAACGTGCCACTGGCACGCCAATGGCACTAGGCGTCTTGTTTCGCCTGTTTGCGCTGCAGGCGTTCGAGCTTCCGCCGTTCGGCCCGTGACATCTTGCGGCCATCGGGCGTGTGAGTCGGTATTTGCGCCAGGCTCGTTCCACCCGCCTGCCTTCCGCCGTGCCCGGAGTTCACACTCGACATCACCGACTTCTGCCCGGCAAGCGCACTGGCCTTCTGACTCGAAACATCGGCCTCGGCCTTCGTCGCGCTCATCGCCGGAGTTTGCGACCTGCGCGGGGGTTGCTGGTTCATGGCAGCCCTGAATATCGTCCTTGCAACAGTCGATTTGATCGTCGTGTCGAGCGACGTAAACATCTGAAACGCCTGGTGCTTGTAGGCGATCAGCGGATCGCGCTGCCCCGCGGCCTCAAGCCCAATGCCCTGCCGCATGTTGTCCATCGAAGTGAGGTGTTCGACCCAGTGCTCGTCGATGGTCCGCAGCATAATCGTGCGCTCGAGCCGGTGCAGCAGGTCCGCCCCGAACTCTTCGGTGCGCTTGTCATAAATCTGGCCGATGATATCGAGAACAGCTTCTTCGATCTCCTCGGGGCGCATTTCGTAAATATCGTCTTCCGACGGAAAGCCCTCGGTAGTAGGAAAGACCAACATCAGATCGCGGAACAGCCCCTCGACATCGTAGTTGTCGGTAGCACCCGAAATCCGCACTGCGACTATCTGGCGCAACTCCTCTTCGACATACTCACTGATCGTCGGTCGCAGGTCTTCACCATCGATAATCTTGTCTCGCAACCGGTAAATGACATCGCGCTGGGTGTTTACAACATCGTCGTAATCGACCAGGTACTTGCGAATTTCAAAGTTCTGGCCCTCGACCTTCGACTGTGCCGTTTCGACCGATTTGGAAACCATTCGGTTCTCGATCGGAACGTCCTCTTCCCATTGGAACAGGCTCATCGCACCCTTGATGCGGTCGCCCCCGAACCTGCGGACGATGTCGTCCTCGGTCGAAAGAAAGAACTGTGTCTCACCGGGGTCGCCCTGCCGACCGCAGCGGCCGCGCAGCTGATTGTCGATGCGGCGTGACTCGTGGCGCTCGGACCCGAGTACGAACAGCCCGCCCTTGCTGATTATCGAATCGTGGTCGGCCTGCCAACCGGCCTCGGACGCCGTCGTCATATCGGGGTTGCCGCCCAGGATGATGTCGGTACCACGTCCTGCCATGTTGGTCGCCACGGTTACCGAACCGGGCTTGCCGGCCTCGGCGATGATGTTGGCCTCACGTTCATGCTGCTTGGCGTTGAGCACGTTGTGCGGGACGTTTTTTCGCTTCAGCAGGTCGGCAAGCAGTTCAGATTTATCGATGCTGGTCGTACCGACCAGCACTGGCCGACCATCGTCATGCAACTCACCGATCCGCTCAGCGATTGCCTTCCACTTGGCCTCTTCGGTCATGTAGATGTAGTCGCCCCGGTCGATTCTCTGCGTCGGCCGGTTGGTCGGGATTTCGACCACCTCGAGCTTGTAGATCTTGTTTAGCTCTTCCGCCTCGGTGGTCGCCGTGCCGGTCATCCCCGAAAGCTTGGCGTACATGCGGAAGTAGTTTTGCAGGGTGATCGTGGCATAGGTGTTCGACTCGCGTTGGACGCGCACTCCCTCTTTGGCTTCAAGGGCCTGGTGGAGACCGTCGGAGAATCGCCGACCCGTCATCAGCCGACCCGTGAATTCATCGACAATCACGACTTCGCTGTTGTCCTGCACAACGTATTCACGATCGCGGGCGTAGATGTGCTCGGCCCGGATGGCGTTTTCGGCAAAGTGCGAGAGCACATCGTTTTCGGGGCCGTAGAGGTTGTCGATCTTTAGTTCCCGCTCGATCGCCACGATACCTTCTTCGCTCAGCACGATCGTCTTGCGCTTGTCCTCAATCTCAAAATGGACATCCGGAACCAGTTTTTTCGCCATTTGGGCGAACTTGCGATATTCCTGTCCCTGCTCACGGGCCGGACCCGAAATAATCAGCGGGGTACGGGCTTCGTCGATAAGGATGTTGTCGACCTCGTCGACAATCGCGAACACGCGCCCACGCTGTACCCGGCGGTCGGCCTCGCCAACCATGTTGTCGCGCAGGTAATCGAAGCCAAACTCATTGTTGGTGCCATATGTAATGTCGCACGCATAGGCTTCCTGCTTCGTCGCCGGTTGAAAGTTATCTTCCGGCAACCGCACGGGCGGTGCCGTTTCACCGGTGTCACCAACTTCAGGGGCTGCGGCCTCAGACCCGACTCCGCCCTCGGCAATTGGAGCTTCGGGGTTGAACACCCACGACGAATCGTTCTGGAGGCAACCAACGGTGAGTCCGAGCGCGTGGTGTACTGCACCCATCCAGCCGGCGTCACGTTTGGCCAGGTAGTCGTTCACCGTAATAATGTGCGCGCCCTCGCCGCTTATGGCGTTGAGGTATGTCGGCAGTGTTGCGACAAGGGTCTTGCCCTCACCAGTGCGCATCTCGGCGATCTTACCCTGGTGAAGAACGACCCCACCGAGCAATTGAACGTCGAAGTGGCGCATGCCCAGGGTACGTTTGGATACCTCGCGGACCGCAGCGAACGCTTCGGGAAGAAGATCGTCGAGTTCTTCCCCGTCCTCGTAGCGAGTACGCAGTTCTGTGGTGATATCTTTCAGCGCCTCGTCACTGAGCTTCTCATACTCGGGTTCGAGATCGTTGATCTCGCCGACAAGCGGCTGGATGTCTTTCAGGGCCTTTTCGTTGGAATCACCAACGATTTTGTTGAAGAGCTTAAACATATATCGCTTGCAGCTCGCCTTTTTACAGGGCGGGCACAGGGGTCGGGACTAAATCACCCGCTCTGAAGGGTGAAAAGTTCTCCGACCGAACGGCCTTCATGGATTCGCCTGATCGCCTCTCCAAGAAGGGGTGCGATCGAAATTACCTTTATCTTCGAGTTTACTTTGTCTGCCGGCAAGGGCACTGTGTCGGTTATTACTACTTCTTTGATATAAGGCTTCTCCGCCAGTCGCGTAGATGCATCGCCGGGCAGCACTCCGTGGGTGGCAACCACGTAGATTTCTTTCGCACCGGCGGCGATGACAGCTTCGGCTGCGGCAATCATCGTGCCACCGGTGCCGATTTCGTCATCGAACAGAATCGCCAATCGACCGTCCACGCTTCCAATTACGTTCAGACTTTCGACGCGGTCTTCGTTACCGACTCGGCGTTTCTCAACTATCGCAAGCGGGGCGCTGATCCAGTTGGCAAAATCGCGCGCCTTTTTTGTAATGCCAATATCGGCGGCAACAACCACGGGGTCGTCAAGGTTTCGATCCAGGAAATACTCGACCTGGCGCGGCATCGCGGTGAGCTCGTCTACCGGAACCTGGAAAAAGCCCTGCACCTGCCCGGCGTGCAGGTCGATCATCACCACCCGGTCGGCACCCGCCGTCTCAAGGAGGTCGGCAACGAGACGACCGGTGATCGGCACCCTGGGTTGGTCTTTCTTATCGGTACGGGCGTAACTGTAATACGGGACAACTGCCGTGATGCGACCGGCCGACGCACGCTTGGCGGCATCGATCATGATCAACATCTCCATGATGTGATCGTTCACGGGCTCGACGGTCGACTGCAGGATAAAAACGTCCTTCTGACGAACGTTTTCCAGAATTTTGACAAAGGTATTATCGTTGCTGAACTTGAATACCTCGACCTGCCCGATGTCCTGTCCGAGGTAGTCGCAGATGTCGCGCACCAGTTGCGGGTGCGAGTTACCAGCAAAAATGACCGGGTTTCCGTTCGTTCCCAGCATCAGGTCCCCTTGAAATTCTCAAACTCCGGGTGCCGATTCAAACAAAGCGCGACCACCGTTTCAAGGTGGTACTAAGAGGATAACGTTATTGCTTCGACTCCGGCGCGAATTTCGAGGGAAGTTTCAGGTTCCATCGTCATTTAATCCTCTCGCCGTTGTGGGGAAAGAGCCGGGATCATTGCCGCGCTGGTCGCCGCCTGAACGGGGTCGGGATAGACGGGAGTGCCCCGGCGCTTCCGAGCGTGCGGGTTGCCGACGGTCACACATTCCGCGGGTCGAACGGATTTGCACTCCGGGAAGCCATCGCTCCAGTCCGGACGTTGCCCTGGTCAAGCTGAACCCGGCAGAGGCCTGATTTCGGCCCGCCACTGCTCGGCGCGCTTAATAGTGGCCGGTCGGTGCGTTTATACGTTCAGGCGACCTTCTGATCGGCCTGCGCGGCTGCCACTTCGGGCGCTTCATCCTGTCCGCCGAACAGGTTCCTCGCCATCTCGGGCGAAAGATCCTTCGAAAATCCGCACTGCAGTCATTTCAAGAACATTCCGTGCATGTCGCTGTCGGCATTAATATCGCCTGCACTCCGGGGACACGATTTGAGGTAAAGCATTCCGTTCCTCTTCCCTCTGGTTGGCGTGGCAGGAGATTATCCCTCGGTGTTGGTCGGCCCAACCGTCTGAACCGACACAGCTCATGGGTGCTAGCACCAAAACCCCTGGACCTAAAGTTCGGTTGTCCAGACACCCGGGGACGCTTAGATCAGGCCATCGTACGCGCCCTGCTTGAACCCCATGACCACCCGCGAGCCGTCGGTCAGTATCGGCCGGCGGATCAGGCGCGGCTCACTGGCCATAAGTTCGATAAGTTCCGCGTCTGTCACCTTGCCTCGCAGGTACCTGTAGGGCTTTGAACTCGGACTTTTCCAGGCAAACATTTCATCGACCGATGAGAGTTCACTCAACTGCCTGATCTCATCGAGGGTCAATCTGTCTTTGAAAAAATCTCGAAATTTAAATTCGGTGTCCGAAGCGGTGAGGGCCCGACGGGCCTTCTGGCACGTACTTCAACGAGACCAGCAATAAAATTCGAGCTTGGGTGCCACCCTGATTCCTCCAAGGATATTTTTGACTAATTTTTCGCCCTGTTCGCCCTGTTACGGCAAGTAGACTACTCTGCACCCGAGCAGTAAAGGTGTGCGGTGGGTAACCGGTCCGACAACAAGCGCAGCCAAACGCGAAAACGCCTGGGCCAGAGAAGGGCCAGGCGGTCGCCGATCGCGCGCGTCTCTGCCGATTACCGGATCGGGCACCGCAGCTTCACCAATCTGAGTTTCTACGCCTTCGGCCTTTCGGGGGTCTGGATCGGTATCGGCTCCGGAATTCTTCCGTTCAAAGTGCTCGAAGTTCTGGAGTTGGGGCGAGTAGAGCTGCTCGGATACACCCTCGACAAGAACGGCGCTCTCGGGCTGATATCACTGGTAGGCCTCAGCATAGCGGCGGTGATACAACTGCTCGCAGGGTCGTTAAGCGACCGCGACGCTCGCCCCGGACGTCGACTGCCATATCTGTTGATCGGCGGACTTGGTCTTGCGGTAGTTACCGTTTTATTCGGCTTCGCAACGTCGTTCGTCTCACTGCTCGTGGTCTTCCTGGCCATGCAGCTGTTTGGCAACTTCGGTCAGGGCCCTGCAAATGCCCTGATCATCGACCATGTTCCCGAAAGACGGCGCGGCGAAGCTGCCGGCGTGTTGAACCTGTGGCGACTCCTGGGGGCCGGGATCCTGACGGTCATAGTGTTCCAGTTTATGGGCAATTACGACCCCGTCGATGGCCGTCAGTGGATGTGGTACTCGATCATCGTGGTGGTCGTGACGCTGATCGGCAGCACGATTTGGACAGTCACCTCGCTCCGCCCGCGGCACGGCCTCTCCATCCCCAGTATCGGCCACACTGCCAGACCCATGGAACCACCCTCTCCCGATACTATCCGCACGAAGTCCGATGCCCCCCGCCCGAAGAAGTCACCTCTGAATCGAAACTATGTCGCTTTCCTCGTGGCGCTGGCGTTCTCGATAGCCGCGATGTCGTCATTGCAGATCTATGCGCTTTTCTTTTTGCAGGATGTGGTCGGACTGGAAAACCCGGCCAACGGAGCCGACCTGATCGTCATCGTCATCGCCGTGTCGGCGGGACTAGCCGTCGTGCCCGCTGGCCGCCTGGCCGACCGACTGGGGCGTGACAGGCTGTTTTTCTTTGCCGGTGGCAGCGGAGCCGTCGGGGCCACACTGCTGATTTTCGTCAGCTCAATCGGGCCAGTGCTCTTTATCGGAGTGATTATCGGGGTGGCTATCGGGCTGTTTATTACCCTCACCTGGACCGTGGCTAACGATCTCGTGACGCATGCGGACGCGGCACGTGACCTCGGGTATACGAGCATCGCCACGCTGATCGGCGCGGCAATAGCCAGGTTCGCCGGAGTCGGTATCGACATAATCAATGACTTATCGGAGAATCTCGGATACAAGGCGATGCTCGTGTCTGTAGCGCTGGCGTTTGTCCTGTCCGCAGTACTACTTGCAAAGGTAGTCCGCGACACGCTCCGCATCGACGAGCTATCCACAGGAGTACCACAGGAACCGCACGAAGTCGTAATAGCCCCCGACTGACCGGACGCGGTCTGACCGGATGACAGTGAAGCCCGACCGCAAATAATCACCGTGGCCTCACGGCGCTCTCGATATACTTACTTCGTCAGTAAAAATAATCACCAGAAACTTTTCACGCGCGCCAATCGCCACCCCGCGGTGGCACGTTTCGAACTGGACCTACTTGCATATGGACGTTTATCTCGCCAACCCACGGGGTTTTTGCGCCGGTGTCGACCTGGCCGTCGATATCGTCGAACTGGCCATCAAGCGCTACGGGAGCCCCATTTATGTAAAGCACCAGATCGTCCACAACCCCAAAGTTGTCGCCGATGTCGAGGCAATAGGCGCGATCACAGTCGAAAACGTCGACGAAGTTCCAGAAAACTCGGTGGTCGTCTTTTCCGCACACGGTTCTCCGCCTTCCGATTACCAGATCGCCACGGAACGCGGCCTCACTGTGCTCGATGCCACGTGCCCGCTCGTAACACGGGTTCACAACGAGGCGAAGAAGTATTCGAAGCAGGGGAAAAAAATCGTCCTTGTCGGTCATGTCGGCCACCAGGAAGTAATCGGAACGACCGGCCAGACGGAAATGGAACTGGTAGATGAGCGACAGGACTGGAACCTGCCGGACTGGGGCGAAGATGCAGAGGTGGCCGTCCTTACCCAGACCACCCTTTCGATTCGCGATACGGCAGCGCAGCTAGATAAGATCAAGCAGCTTTATCCCAATGCCATCGTGCGGAACGATATCTGCTACGCGACCACGAACCGGCAGGCCGCGGCAATCGAACTTGCCGAAATCACAGAACTCGTACTCGTGATCGGCGCCCAGAATAGTTCGAACTGCAACCAGCTGAAGGCGGTGGCGATCAACAAAGGGGTGCCGGCCCACCTGATAATCGGACCCGAAGAACTCGATCGCTCGTGGCTTGAAGGCGTGCAGAAGGTCGGGATAACCTCAGGCGCATCCACACCCGAAAAGCAGGTCAAGGCCGTTATCGAGTCGATCGCCCCGGAAAACGTGTACAAAGTGGGGACCGGCGAAGAGAACACGGTATTCGCGATTCCGCGGGGCCTGCGAAATCTGGTCGGCAACGGAGATCGGTGCAAAAAGGACGAACCGGCCACCGATGAAAATAACTAGCGTCGAATGTCTTGTGCTCGATGACGAGTACCCGTACGTAATTCTCCACACGGATGAGGGATTCACCGGCTTCGGCGAGTGCTTCCGGCGCGCCCCTTACGTGTCGAAAGTCGCCGTAGAAACGCTGTTTGCACCGCTTCTGCTCGGAAAGTCACCCTTCGATTCCGAAGAGATATGGGACGCCATGCTGAAGGCCGGCTCGGTGGCAGGTCCGACCGGCGCCCTCCTCACCGCAGCCGCGGGGGTCGACCTCGCGCTGTGGGACCTGAAGGGTAAGGCGCTCGGCACACCGATCTACAACCTGATCGGTGGGAAGAGCAGAGACCGCATCAGGGTGTACGCCAGCTCGCTGGTGAGGGGTATGGCACCGGCCGAAGAAGCCAGGCGGGTTGCACATTTCCGAGACCAGGGTTTTTCCGGTTACAAGATGCACTCGGCGATTGCGGGGAAGATCGACGACCCGGCCGACCAGACGGTCGAGACCGTAAAGGCGATACGCAAAGAAGCGGGCTACGATATCGATGTGCTCGTCGACGTTAACGGTGCCTACTCGGTGCACCACGCAATCGAAATCGGTCGCGAGCTACAGGACCTCGGCGTGTTTCATTTCGAGGAGCCGGTACACATCCGAAACCTCGAAGGAATGGCCCTGATCGCCGACGCCCTCGACATGCCGATCGCATCGGGCGAAAACGCCTTCACCCGCTGGGACCACCTCAAGCTGATAACCGAGGGACGCCCCGATATCGTCCAGCCCGATGTCGTGAAAGTCGGCGGTATCACCGAGTTTCTGCGCATCGAGGCCGTCCTCACGGCGCACGGTGCAACCATAACCGTCCACAATACCCAGCCGTACGGCTCGACCGCCGCACACGCCCACCTGATCGCACCGAGCAACAATTTCCCTTACGCACAGGAATACAACATCGAGGAAGTCGGCATCCGAGACCGTGACTCGATCCTCGATACGCCCTACGAAGTCGAAGACGGCTTTATCCGGGTGCCCGACAGGCCTGGTCTCGGACTCGACTACAACCTCGAGCGAATGCGCGCACGCAGTAGCGAAAGGCCAGCTGCGGCACCGAACGTGTGGGGCCACGATCAGTAGTTTTTTAGTTGCCGAGATAATTTCTTCACGCATTTGAACATCCGTAAGGAACTCCAAATGGAACAGGTAGAAATACAAGAACTTAGAGACAATCTGTTTGAGTCTGATGCAATGTTGACCGCTCTTTGGCCCGAGTTTCATCCAAATGATCAAGCGGAGATGTCTCAATTCAAAAATCTACTAACTATGGCAGCATCTCAAGTAGCAGAGCGTGGGGTGCCGTCGAAAAATTCTCCGCTTATGAATACGTTACAAAATTCGTATCCCAAGGTTATTTAAGGGCTCCTATTCCGGGCTGTTTCCAAACGCCCAATCCGTATTGGACGGGATTGTAGGTGTCATCGACACCTACATTGCGTCTTCTGATGCGATGGAGAGGTTAACTGTACCGACAACGAACCTGACGAACGGGTATGTGGTCGCAACAAAGGAACTTCGTGCTGAAGCCATCGAATTGCTAGATTCCATTATCGACACCGTGGATTCTGAAATTGATAAAGGCGAGTTGGACGATGAAGCGATCTCTTTTTTGGACATGGTGATTCGGCCTCTTCTTGTTCGATTGCGGGATTTGATTTCATCCCATTACGGTGATGATGAAGGCGTAGAGGAGGCAAAAGTCGAATCAAGTACCACGATTGGCAATTTGATACGTCTTACCGATTTTGGTCGAGCGACGAAAAGCAAGATAGGTGGCGCATCGGGTGCTTTAGTAAGGATTGCGGCGGTGGGCGACGCATTGGAAAAAAATCGGAAAATACCTGGTTTAAGCCGTTTTCGTCAGTCGAATTTTTGCAACCGTTTGCCGTTGGGCGTAAGCGTCGAATGTGCATGGCCAAGACCAGTAGGGACCCGCCAACTCCGGTACCGGGCGTCGCTGATCAGCACTGACCTATTCCCGCTCGGGCCGCGTGAACCCCGTCAACAGCGAAGGCCACCTGATCGCCGCGAGCCCGGTGGCGATCAGTCCACCCACGGCGAAACCGGTAATGGCGGCCTGCACCCCGTACCGCTCGATCAGCCAGCCCCCCACGACCAGCCCAACCGGCAGGCCGTAAACGGCAAGCATCCGAACACCCATCACGCGCCCACGCATCTCAAATTTCGTGAACGTCATCAACACTACCGACATCGAGATCATCGAAAAACTGATCGAGGCCCCGATCAGCGCCAGCAACGGCAGCCCCACCGCGTTCGATTTGCTTCCGGCAAACACGATCAGCAACACGTACCAGATAACGATCACGAACATCATGACCCGCTCGGGGCGCCGTGACTTTACAAGCGCTGCCATCGCAAGCGAACCGACCAGCGCGCCGATGGCAAACGTCGCCACCAGCCGACCCAGGCCGTTTTCATCAGAGCCGTACACATCGCGTGCCACGACCGGGAGCAGCCCGTTGGTCAGCGGAAAAGCTGTCAGGTTCACAAGAAACGCAAGAAACATGATGGGCTGGATGACCGGTGATTCCATCATGTACTTCACACCGTCTTTTAGATCTGTGATCGGGTTCATGTGAGCAGTGGCTGCCACCGGCCTGATCGAACTGATGCCCAGGCCGACAAGCACACTCGCCGCATAGAAAAAAGTCACGCTAACATATGCCCAACCCAGGCCAAGCTGCGAAAGCAGGGCCGCACCCAACAGCGCGCCCACGATGCGAGCACTGTCCTGGGTAGTTCTCGCCAGTCCCGACGCGTTCATCAGAATTTCACGCGGCACCGTATCGGCGATCAGCGCCTGGCGCAACACGTTGTCGGCAGACCTGAAAAAACCGCTGATACCAGCGATAACGAAAACATGCCACGGTTCTATCAGGTTGAACGCGGCGAGCAACAAAAGCGCCAGTGCCGATAGGCCCGCACCGGTGCGAAGGCCCAGTAGCATGACCTTCCGGTTCATCCTGTCGGCAATAACCCCGACAATCGGTGCGGTCAACGTGCCTGAAAATCGCAAAGCAGCGAGAACTCCTACCAGGAACGGCGAATCGGTTGCCACCAGGATGTACCAGCCAAGGATCAGGGTTTCCATCTCGGAACCCCACGTGGTCATCGCATCCGCGGACCACTGGAACCTGAAGCTGCGTATCCGAAACGCCGCGAATGGGCTGACTTTTGCACGCGGCAACCGGATTTCGGGTGGCACCGCTGCCGGGGCTGAAATGCGATTTTCAGACCTTTCCGTGCTCGAACTTTCCGATCCGTCAGCTACCATCGAACTGTGAATTTCCCCCGACTCAACATGATGTCTGCGACCCTGATACCTGCATCGCTGCTGGCCATTGGGGCGGTTTCAGCCTGTAGCTCTGGATCAACCTCAATCCCGGACTCTCCACTGCCCCGGGCAATCGCAACGCCCGATGCAATCGATTACCCCCGGCCGTCGTTCGTTGCATCACCTGATTGCGAGAACCTTGTGTTCGGCGTTTTGCCGGTAACAGAACTCACAATCTCGTCCGGAGTTGCCGAAGACATCACTCTACATGTCGAGGTTGCCAATGATGCAAGCGAACGCTCACAGGGCCTCATGTGCCGTGATCCGGTTCCACCCGGCACAGGCATGCTTTTCACGTATGACACAGACCGCTCAAATGGTTACTGGATGTTCAACACATACGCCCCGATCGACATCCTTTACCTCGATCAGTCCGGCCACGTGGTCGATACCGTCACAATGTCACCCTGCCCAAGGGGTCCGGGAGAAGGATCGGGTTCCGACTTCGATCAATGGCAGGCCAGGTGCGCGGCCGAGGCGAGCGATTACGTGCCTGCCGGTCCGTGGAGAAATACGCTCGAACTCCCGGCCGGCTGGCTGGCAGCACAGGGCCTGGGTGGACTGTCAGGTCGGGATATTACGATCATATGGAATACTCCCCCGTCGTGATTTTCGCCCATAATTGGCAGGCACCTCACGCAATTCAACCACGGGACGCGCACGAAACTTGAAAACGAACAAACAGAGAGCCGTACTCGCGGTAACTGATGGCCTGGGATTCAGCCGGGAGCGCGGTCGGGGCGTGGTGAATGGTGCGTGGGGACATCTGGAAGCCGGTGATCGCGAACAACTGATCTCCGCGGCGAGAGGTGTGGGGCGATCTCCGGCCTGGGCTCGAAACCTGCTTTATCCGGTGCATGTCGAATCGCTCGAAGCCGATACCCCTACCCCCCGCGCGCTCGAATGGATCGGCAATCTCGAGGCGGCCCGTGAATCACTGGGCAACGCCCTCCGCGACCGTGTCGATGCACTCGTCGAACTGGTCGCCGACAAACACCGCTATGTGCCGTGGGCTTCCGGTGTCCGCAATCTGTGGCAACTCAGAAACGCGAACCTGAGCATCCCCACCAGCGCATCGGGGATCTGGGCCGGTTTCGAAGATCTCGATCCCCCGGTGCAGGGAAATTCTGAAACGGGCCACCAGCAGATCGGCAACACGTCGCTCGCGCCCCAGTTGCCGCTCGAGATAACCCGCGCTATCGACACCGGAGAATTCTTCGACAATCCCGCTCTCAACTCCGTTCTGTCGCGGGCGAAGAGCCGGGGGGCGACGGTCAACTTCTGCTACCTGCTCTCAGGAGTAGGCGGTGGTGAGGGCCGGGTCCACAGCGCATGGAACCACCTCGAGGCATTCATGGAACTCGTGTTCGACAGGCACGGGTTCGATCCGTCAAGCGTCCAGATGCAGGCGATCCTCGACGGTCGTGACTCGGCCATTGACAGTTCGATAAACACCTATGGCCCCGGCGATGAATCCGGTAACTTCCTCGGCCGATTGCAAAAACTGCTGGCGAAATATGACGCGCAGCGGTCGCTGGCATGGGTGGTGGGACGCTCGATTGCAATGGACCGCGATTACCGCGAGGCGGCCGCAAAATCGGATTTCGATCACCTCACCGGCGCGCTCGGGCAGCCGATTTCCAATTTCAATGAACTGAGAGCCGTGATTGCCGGAGTTCACTCGGGGCCGGAAGGTAAAACCGACCAGGATGTTCCGCAAATATCCGTCCTGCGCCTTGACGGGTCGATGCCTGCGATTTCGGCCGATGACGCATTTATCGACCTCAACTTCAGGTCGGACCGCCAGCGTTCGAAAATCGGTTTCCTCGCGGGCGCACGCGAATTCCTCGCTGAAGAAGGAGCCGCGCGCGGTCGCAGTTGGGACGGCGCATGGATTGATCACGGCCTTGACCTCGACATCTGCGGCATCGCCGAGTACCACCCTATATTCGAGGCCGAGCACGGTGTGAGCGTGGCGTTCCGTACCGAACCGCACGCCGACAACTTTCTCGCCCGGTGGCCCGAATTAGTTGGAGCCGACGAATACACACTGGTGGCCGAAAGTGTGAAGGCCTCGCACATGGGTTACTTCTTTCGCGGCAGGCGAGAAACTCCTGTGGCCGGAGCAAACGAAGTCCGAATCGTTGCGCCGTCCCACGGCGATAACGACGGAGTCAGTGCCGACACCGATTTTTACCTGCACCCCGGGATGCGCGCAAATGAAATCACCGAGGCAGTCCTACGGGCGATTTCGACAGGGACGTCTCGGCTGATCTGCTGCAACATCGCCGCTCCCGATATGGTCGGACACCTGCTCCCCGCTCGTTATGAGGAGGCCAAGACCGCGTATGCGGCTGCGGCCGATGCGCTGGTGCTCATGGCAAGTTCGGCTACACAACATGGGCTGCACATGATCATCACATCGGATCACGGCAACATTGAGGACGACACCTCCACCCACTCGGTGAACGACGTGCTCACTACCGTTATCCGGGCCGACATTTCGCACGGTAATCCCAGTGCAGGCGTCGCGATACCGGTTTTTCAGGCACGTCTTTTCGACATCGCTCCCACCGTGCTTGGACTCCTGGGCCTCACCCTGCCCGATTCGGACGGCGCTGGGGATTCGGATTCACAACCGTCCCAACCTGCCGCCGAAAACACATCTGCGACACGAAAACTGGGTACCGACGCCGATCGTTTCGTGGGCAGACCCCTGACCATTAACGGGTAAATCCGAAACTCTTGTTCAGAACTGACCCAACGGGAACGTTAAGTGCTCGACTGTATGGCCCGGGGTCTGTCGAACAAGGCGATTGCCGATGAACTGTTCATTCAGTCCCGGACTGTTGAACGACACATAGGCTCGATCTTCTCGAAGATGCGGCTGCAACCCCAGCCGAAGGCCCATGCCCGGGTCCAGGCCGTGCTTGCCTACCTGATGGACACTGGCAGGCTAAAGGAAGGCTCCAAGAACGCCGAAGCCGGTGATTCCATGATCAATGCAATAGGAATGATGCGTTAGAAACAACCCTGTTTCTACATCAGGTACCTGCCTCCCAGACGCGAGAAAGCCCCCTGTAGCCCCAGGGGGGGGCATTATTAGGCAATCGCCCGGCACGCGGCCCGCAGTCAGGAAGCGGCCAGCGTCGATCTGGCCGCCAATAAGTGCAAACGAACAACCGCACCTCACTCACCTACCAGGCGATCTCGCCGCCGTCGATCACCAGTTCAATTCCCGTCACCCACGACGATTCATCGCAGGCCAGGTAAAGGATTCCGTATGCGATGTCGTCCGGCAAACCCAGGCGGCCCAGCGGGGTCATCTTCTCCCGGGCGTCGCGAATCTCTTTCTGAGAATGAATATCGAGGGTCATCGGCGTGTCGGTAAATCCGGGGTGCACCGAATTCACCCTTATATTGTCCGGCGCATACTGGACCGCAGCCGCCTTGCTGAACGTTCGCGCCGCGCCTTTCGAGGCGTGATAGGCGGCACCAGCGGGCGAGCCGACTATGCCGAAGATCGACGATACGTTCACTACCGAGCCACCGCCGTTCTTTCGCATAGCCGGAATCGCGGTCTTCGTGCCGAGCATGACCGCGGTCGAGTTCACCGCAAACACGGCGTCCCAGTTCTCAACAGTCGTCTCCTCTACTCTCGCCCTGCCCACACCCGACATTCCCGCGTTGTTCACGACAACATCAAGCCGTCCCCACGTGTCCATCACCTCGCCAACCACCTCGATCCAGCGATTTTCCTGCGTGACGTCAAACTGGCGGTAGCGAGCGACCTCGCCATCGTGATTGAGTTCCGCTTCGAGCGCATTGCCCTTCTCATCGTCGATATCGGCGATAACGACTTTCGCTCCCTCACTCACGAAAAGCCGGGTCGTGGCCTCGCCAATTCCCGATGCGCCGCCCGTTACAATGGCGATTTTTCCTTCGATCCTGTTGCCCGTTGGCATTTTTTTATCCCTTTTTTAGTTGCGTTTATTTGATGACCAAACAATGCGAAAGTTTTACGCTCATTCCTTCTCCCGAGGGGAGAAGGAATGAGCAGCGGGAATTCATGTGCATCCGTTCCCTGTAGTCGGCACCGCCTCAATCAATAACGTTGTTTTCAGGGCGTCGGGATTGAGTTCAAACCCGAGCCCCGGTCGGTCCGCAAATGGCTTCCACGTTCCACCATCGTACGGTGGCGTCTCGGTCCACCAGACCCTGTTGCTGTGCTCTTCAGCTCCCAGGACCTCGACCACCTTGATGTTCAGAGTCGCCATGGCGCAGTGCACTCTAACCGGCGAAACGGCATGTGGTGCAACGGACAGGTTAAACGCATCCGACATCGCCGAGATTTTCATCCACTCGGTGATACCCGAAACCCTGTAAATGTCCGGCTGAACGATATCGGCCACTCCCGCGGTGAGCAAGTCTCGAAAACCGTACTTTGTGTACTCGTGCTCACCGGTGGCGACCGGAATAGTCGTAGCCTGCGCAATCTGGGCAAGCCCTGAAATATCGTCGGCAAGTACGGGTTCCTCGAACCAGGCCACGTCGTCGCCGACTGCTTTTCTGATGGCCTTGAGGCGCTCGATATCCTCACGCTCCGACTGGGCGAAGTCTTTGCCGACCTTCATCTTCACACGGGAATCCCCCGTTCGACATAGCCGACCTGCTCGGCGACAAGTTCGTCCTGCGAGTAGTTCGTCCAGCCACCGGAGCCGTAGATGGGAACACTCTCGTGCGCTGGCCCCAGCAACCGGTAAATCGGCTGGTCAAGCACCTTGCCCTTGAGATTCCACAGCGCAATATCTATGGCCGCAATAGCCTGAAAAGCAATCCTCTTGCGGCCAAACCCACGCACCCACCAGCACGCCGTCGAGGTTCTGGTGAATCACCTCGCGTATCGCCCGTTGGCCCGGCGCCATGCCGAGTCCGACTGTCCCCTCGTCGGTGTGAATGTGAACAAATAACTGGCTGCGACCCTCCGCGCGCGCTCTCGAGTCGGCCGGCGGGATGGTGGCGTCCTGGATCACGAACCCATCGGGGTCGTGCAACATAGTGATTGTGATTTTGGTGATTCCTATTAGATTTCCGCAGGTGCCTTGTTACGCGATATCAAACGTCGCGATCAGGTCGCCAGACTACGCCCGCAAAGTTGCAATGGGAATCTTAATTCGGGCCGTGAGTCGTCCGAATTCCCGGTGCAGAGCGGGCGGACAGGCCGTAATCTCTTCATGCGAAATCCCTTCTACCCTCCAGACATGCTTTGATGACCCCCGAATCGCCCGAGACCGAACAAAACCCAACGACCCCAAAGACTAAGGTCGGTCGTGTTTTCTACGGATGGTGGGTAGCGTTCGCCGGCGCGCTGAACATGATTGTCAGCTCCGGGCCCACATTCCAGGCCGCAAGCACACTGTTCCGTGCCATCGAAGACGAATTCGGGTGGTCGCGTGCCATTGTGACCGGTGTTGCATCGTTCGGCAGGTTCGGTGGAGCGTTGCTCGGACCGCTGGAAGGGTGGCTGACCGACAAGTTCGGAACCGGGCGAATGGTGCTGATCGGGTTCGCTATCGGCGGCCTAGGAATGATCTTCTATTCGCGGTTGCAGGGACCCGTTCAGTACTACATCGCCTACTTCATCATCTCGCTGGGCTTCTCGATGGGCGGATTCGTGCCGTCGATGGCCGCAGTCAACGCCTGGATGCCCCACCGTCGCGCCACCGCAATGGCAATCGTGATCGGTGGGTCGAGTCTTGGCGGGGTATTCGTCCCGGCAATCGTCTGGGGCATCAACACCTACGGCTGGCGGGAAACGACCTTTGTCATGGGCCTCATTACCCTCGCAGCAGGACCTCCGATCGCGTACGTGTCTGGCAAGCGCGCACCTGCATACGAGAACTTGCCCGTGCCGAGATCGAAGAAGAGCGAATCAGAGGCTCCGCCGGTCGCCCAGCACGATTTCACCGTGAAGCAAGCTCTCCACACACGGGCCTTCTGGTCAATCTCACTTTCTCACACATTAACGAACCTCTCGGTCGGTGCAATCTCTGCGCACATTTTCTTCCAGCTTACCGATAACGGCGGTGTGAATCTTTCGGATGCATCAGCCGCGACGATCATCCCGATCATGGCCCTGACTTCTTTCAGTTTCCAGATGCTTGGCGGGTTGATCGGCGACCGTATCAGCAAACGTGCGGTGCTACCCATCCTGATGCTTGTACAGGCGGTGGCGCTGATCACGATCGCACAGGCGACGAGCTACTGGGGTGCACTGCTGTTCGCCCTGCTCTGGGGCCTCGGGTTCGGCGGTCGAACGCCGATGCTGCACGCGCTGCGCGGCGAGTTTTTCGGAAGAAAGCACTTCGGTGTGATCCTCGGTATGTCGGCATTCCCAATGGCCCTCGGCATGATGGTGACCCCAGTCGTCGTTGGTCGCGTGTTCGACACGACTGGCACATACCAGACGACCTTCTACGTACTGGCAGCGGCGTGTCTGGGCGCGGCCTTGACGATAACCCTCGCAACGAAACCACCCGTTCCGGGCCGATCTGGCCAGCCCGTACACTGAAATGCTGACAAACCGCACCGTGCACCCCCTGCAGAAGTGGGTGCATCCAACGAATCAAGGCGCTGTCGGGGGATCGCGAGCCGTCCCTCCGCTATCTCGGCAGCGCCGGTAACTTATCGCAATCGGCCGATCCTGACCGTCTCGTATCCACGGAGTGGCACCCTGTCTAAATCAAAAGCAGCACGAAAATCGCAGGCGAAATCACCGGTTGAACGCGACCGCGGATGGGGTGTATCCGTACTTTTCGCAGCAATAGCAGTAACAGTCGTGATAGCGATCGCAGTCGGTGCAAACCTCGCGCTCGGACGCATAATTCACTGGAACATTGTTTCGGTATTCGCAATTATCGGCTTCGTGTTCCTTACGATCGGGCGGAAATACAAAACGATCTGAGAGCGCAAGGCCTGGCTTTCGCTCCCGGCGTATCCGCATCACGTTGATCTCGCAGGGTCGAAACTGGTAACTTCCCGTACGTGAATCCGAAAAACGAAACGCAAAAATTCGACAACCCCCTCGATACCGTGGCATCGGGTGCATCACGGTTCGCTGTAGAAATTGCAGCGTAGGTCGCAGGGCCGTGAGTAGCAGCTGAACTTGCCGGTACGTGGATAGCCACCATCCCCACACTTTTCGTCTTGATCGCTCTACCCGGAGCTTTTTCAACTGTCGAGGACAAGCGGCAGGTCGTTGTCGCGGTGCCCGGCAGAGTCCGGCTTCTGATCGAACTCGTCCTGATCGCAGTAGCGATTTCATCAGCATTCCTAGTATGGACGCCGATCGGGGCATCATCGTCGCCGTACTGGCCGCGCTAATGCTCGTTACCGGGTTCCGTCGGGCGAAATGGTTGCTCAGCAACAGGCCGCCCGATTGGCCATTGCCGTCCAATTCGACTCAGGGCAAGTAGAATTCACTGGTTTGAGTGTTTTTCAGTTCGGCAAAATTGACCGAACCCGTAGAATCCGAAGTATTTATGCGACCAATTGTTGATCTCGCGGCCGACATGGGCCTCGACCCCGCGGCGCTGGAGCCATACGGTAACGATAAGGCCAAGATTCCCCTCAGTGCCTTCCCCGAAACGGCCGAAAAGGCAAAGCTAATTGTGGTCACCGCGATCACCCCCACTCCCGCCGGAGAGGGCAAGTCGACCACCGCGGTCGGGCTTGTGCAGGGTCTTGCGAAGATCGGCAAAAAGCCGGTCCTTACGATCAGGCAACCCGCGCTGGGCCCGGTATTCGGCCATAAAGGCGGCGGCACAGGCGGCGGAAAGTCCACCGTCCAGCCGGCAGTCGACATCAATCTGCACTTCACCGGTGATTTCCACGCTATCGAATCTGCCCACAACCTGGTGGCGGCGATGGTCGACAACGCCGCCTACCGCAACGTCATCGACGGCTTCGACGCGACGGGCATCACCTGGCGCAGGGTTACCGATGCCGAAGACCGTGCACTCCGCACCGTGATGACCGGGGCCGGTGGAAGGCTGAACGGCCCTGTCAGGGAGGCCGGGTTCGACATCAACGCAGCGTCAGAGATTATGGCAATCTGCGCCCTGACCGACTCGTACGAGGACCTGCGCGAACGAATAGGCGACATTGTTGTGGGCTGGAAAAAAGATCGCAAAACGCCGGTTACCGCCCGCGAAATCGGGGGGATCGGCTCGATCATGGCTCTGCTCAGAGATGCCATCAAGCCGAACCTGGTGCAGACTGCCGAAGGCCAGCCGACCATCGTTCACATGGGCCCGTTCGGCAACATCGCACACGGCTGCTCGTCGATCCTTGCCGACAAACTGGCAGTCAACTGCGGCGACTATGTCGTTACCGAAGCCGGGTTCGGTGCCGATCTCGGCTTCGAAAAGTTCATGGATATCAAGGTCAGGCAGGGCGGGCCCGAACCGTCGGCCGCAGTGGTGGTCACAACGATTCGCGGGCTCAAGTGGCACGGCGGCGTTGCTATGAAAGACATGGCGACGCCAGATCCTGAAGCTGTACGCCGGGGGACCGGAAACCTCAAGAACGCACTGAATATCGTTGGCATGTACGGGCTTCCAGCCGTAGTGGCAATCAACAGGTTCCCCGACGACTCTCCCGAGGAGGTCGCTATCGCAAGGGAGGCGGCGATCGCAGCTGGCGCAGTGGGCGTTGCAGAGGCAAAGGGCTTTGCCGAAGGCGGAGACGGCATGACCAAACTTGCCGCAGCAGTCGTCGAAGCGGCCGATCGACCTTCCGACGTGAAACTTCTCTACAACGACGACGATTCCTTCTTCGACAAGGTCGAACACATGGCAAAGTCGCTCTATCTCGCCGGCGACGTCAAATGGGGGCCGATGACCCGAACTACAGCGCGGCGCTTTGCCGATAACGGCTGGAACTTCCCTGTCTGCATCGCCAAAACCCACCTTTCGATCTCCGCCGACCCAAAACTGAAAGGCGCACCCAGCGGTCATACGCTGCCGATCAGGGAACTGCGAATTCTCGCCGGAGCACGCCTGATCGTCACCCTGGCCGGTGACATCATCACGCTCCCCGGTCTTCCCTCAAACCCAAACGCATGGGATATTGACCTGAACAGCGATGGCGAAATCACGGGGATCCTGAGTACTTAGGCCCCGTCGAATAAACTAACGACCTGCAACTCTCGAGCGACCGGAACTCAATAAAACACACACCAGGTAGCAATCTATAAATGACTCACCAAGCCCCAACGACATTCACCTGCAAATTGTGCACCCGCGTGCTGACTCCCCGCTTCCTACCGTCGACCGCCCCGAGTTGCCCGAGCTGTGGCAACGACACAACACCCAACCAGTCGGCAATCGACGCCGGACTCACAGTTTTCTGCGCCTCCTGCCACACAACGGGCAGCGTGTACGAGGCCGACAGCTGCACGAACTGCGGAGAGGCATGGAGTGCCTGGTCGGGCAGCGATACCATCGAGCAGCTTCCGACGGCTGCCGGGCAGGGAGACCGGGTGCTCTACGAATCGACCCGCGGGCCCGAGGGCGGGACGGTCCCTCGCTGGAAGATCGTCTAGGTCGGTGCAGTCACGCTGAACTCCGGCCCGAGGACGGCCCGCGTGCCAGCCCGGTAATCGAAACCGTGCCGACCAACCGGAATTTCCGGCACGCTACAAAACGAACGTTATTGATACCCAGTATCAAATTTGTTGGATTACACTTTCCTTCAATCGGCACGATATTGGTTATATTTACCCGATTTAATGAGACTAAGTATCACCAATATGCCCAGACCGGCTTCCGCAGTTCTATCGGCCTTCGTGCTCTTGGTCATCGCCGTCTTCGCGGCCTGCGGAAGCGAGCCTGACGAACCGGCGGACGGTAAAATCACGGTCGTCACAACCACCTACCCGCTGACTTTCATGGCCCGGAGAATCGGCGGTAACCGGGTGTCGGTCGTTCAGCTGATCAAGTCGGGGGTCGAAGCACACGACTTCGAGCCGGTGCCGTCCAACGTTCGGACTATCGCAAGTGCGGACATATTTTTCTACAACCACCCCGCGTTCGAGCCGTGGGCACTGGCCGCCGCAACTGCTTCGGGTTCCCGATCGGGGGGCACGGCCCAGTCGAATGCAATTCAAACGGTAATTCTCGAATCCGAAGGTGAAGACCACGGCAGCCAGGAAGTGAACGACGCCGATTTCGACCCGCACGTCTGGCTGAACCCCCTGAGAGCGCAGGAACAGGCAGAGCGAATCGCGGCGGCCCTTGTTACCGACGACCCTGAAGGCTCTCTCGAATATGTGCGGAACAGTGACGGCCTTGAAGCGGAGTTACGTGGACTTGACGAACTGATTGCCCGGCGACTTTCGGATTGCGCGCTCGGTACCGCCGTTGTATCGCACCTCGCGTACGGTCACATGGCCGAGCGCTACGGCTTCAACCAGCTCGGGCTTGCCGGCCTGTCGCCAGAGTTCGAGTCGGGACCCTCTCACATCGCCAGCGTGATCAGGCAAATAGACGAACTGGGGATCCGGTACATCCTTCAGGAACCGATTGCCAGCGACCGACTTGCCGAAACTGTAGCGGCCGAGGCCGGGGTGGACATCCTGATAATGCACCCGCTTGCAGTCAGGACGTTCGACGAAGCGAAGGCCGGTGCGGACTACTTCAGTATCATGCAAGCGAATTCCGAAGTACTTGCCATGGCGCTTCAGTGCAGCTAGTCGATTCCCGCACCAATCACCCAGGCGGAACTGCTCCAGGGCGACGCCATCGCGTCACACAGTCCCCGCACCCACACGCCCACACACCCACACACTCACCCCCTAGTGCGAAGCACGATAGTGGGCAGCCAGCAGGTCCTCTCCCCAGTCATGTTCATAGTCACGCAACACCGAGTGGATATGGTTCGCACCGTTCTGGGTGTTGTCGTACTCGATCAGGAACCTGGGGTGCCGGATGGCGTAGTAGTGGCCCTCGCCCACCTCTGCCGGGCCCGCCCACGCAAAGGTCACCTCGCCAAACCCGGCCGACTCCACCGCCCGCCAGTAGTTTGCTGCCAGGTCGTCGTTGGCCCGGTTCACATAATGCTTTACGAGTGAAACAAGTCGATCGCTCTGCCCATCGCCAAGCTCACTGAAACCGATGCCCACCGGGGCCATATTCGGGTCGGCAGACCGAACATTCGTGGTCAGAATATCGGCGGGGGCGACCGGATCGACCACCGCAATCGCTGTCTGTTCAGCACTCAACGAAACGAGGAGCGCCCTTGCCCAGTCTTCCTCTTCGACAAGCGTCCTCTCGCCCTTGCGGTCGCCATGACGGATAGTGGCCGGATTTGCCCCGAAGAAGAGCGGGAGAATCGACACCTGGTCGCCATTTACGACGTTTGCCGAAAGTGCGATGTGGTGACCGCCTACCCTGAAGCCCCAGGGCTCGTCAATGCTCCCCGGGGTGCCAAACACACTGAACCAGTAGCGTTCGACCGAGCGTTTCCATTGAGAAACGTTACTGCTCATCGCCTCCCACTCACCGAGTATCGTTTCGAGTTCGATGATCCTGTGAGCAGTCGCCGCCCCGCTCGCGCTGTAACCCGTCTCCATAAGTTTGAACGCCGCATCTCGCTGATCGTCTGTCATGTCGCTAACGAGCAGGCCGTTGCGGTCAATCGGCGTGTACGCCCAGGCGTAACGCTCGGCATCGGCACCGCTACCGTTCGCAGCGAATTCAAACGAAGCGACCTGTCGTCGCGCACCGTCCAGCGAGTTTAGAAAATCATTGGCCGCAGCTGTCATGCGCTTCACGACCTGGGTCGCCGAAGATGGAATCGCAGATGTTGTCATGGACTTGTCCCCTTGCCCCTTACACCGGGCCACTCTGTATCGATTGCCCACACTATAAGCGCAGGGGTGTTCCCGGCAAAACAGGCCCGCTTGAGATTTCGACTCTTACTCGCCCCAAACGCCAAATAGCCTTTCACAGGTGCCACCAAGAATCTTATCGACCAGACCCGGTCCGATCGCCGGCTCGATACGGTCGGCGATCTCCCACCCGCGGTCGTACCCTGCCTGCTCGACGATGAACGGAAAATCGGTGCCCCACATCAGCCGGTCGCCTGAATACGCGTCGATCAGCCTGTGCACCCACCCGAAAAGATCGGCGTACGGGAACTCTTCGTTCGACGCCCGCGGAAACTCAGAAAGTTTCACGTGAAGGTTCGGATGGCGCGCCATCGAGATCAAACGTTCAAACTCCGGGACGGCATAGCCATTTGCAGAGGGAACACAATGACCGAAGTGATCGATGATCGCATCGGTGCCGGTATACATCTCAGCAAGAACGTCGATCTCGTCGTAGTTTTCCGGGCTCACCAGGAACCCAACCGCAACGCCCAGTTCTCCGGCCCGCGCATAAAGCGCGCTTCCAACCGCTCCGTCCATTCGTTCACCAGCGCGCCATAACGCAGGGTTGAACCGGACACCCCTGTAACCTCGTCCCACGAGATTGTCGAGCATGCCAACGGGGTCGGCGTGCTGTGGATCCACAAGGCACATCCCGGTAAACCGGTCCGGCCACTGAACGAGCGTGTCGTCGACATACGTGTGATCGAACCCGTGAACTATCGGCTGGACGATTAGCGCCCCGTCAACCCCAGCGTCGTCCATTAACCCGAGCAGGAATTCCGCATTGCCCCGGGCCGTGGGCATCGCCTGTCCTTCCCGGTAAGGGTAGGTGTCGGGGTCATCTGCCCAGACATGAAGATGCGAGTCGATCTTTTTCATCGGATTTACTCTGGAGTCGGATTAACAAACAGAAACTTTGGGATTCAGTGGTGCCAAAGCTTACGTGATCCCCCGCCTTGCCAGAAATCGAGCCGTATCCACCATCCCGCGCACAACTTCAGGCCAATTCGACTTGATTAGCCGTGCCCCGGTGGTACATTCGCTGCGAACCTGTCGCGGCCCTGCCAGACGCGCACAATCATCCGACCGATCACCAACCCAGCAGCGGGAACAACAATCGAATCGAGAACCCTCAATGATCAAGCTCAGCCTGCAATCGCTCTGCTATCGCGACACTTTCAACGCCGGAAAGATCACGATGCTCGAAATCATCGACAAAGCGGCCGAGTACCGGATGGACGGCGTCGATCTCCACTTCACTCACTTTGCATCGACCGACGACGACTATCTTGAAGAGGTGAAGCAGGCGTGCCTGAAACGCGGGCTGCACATGTGCTACATCGGTGTATCGAACAACTTCGGCAAGACCGGTGCGGAGTTGCGTGAGCAGATCGACCTGATGAAAAAATGGATCGACGTCGCGGCCCGCACGGGCATCCCCATGGTCCGGACCTTCGGCTCGTGGGTGCCGGATGGCGAATCGGATGAATCGGCATGGCCCCGCCTTGTCGAATCAACGAAGGAAGTCGCCGAGTACGGGGAATCGAAGGGAGTAGTCGTCGGGCTCCACAACCATAACCACGGCTGCATCCCGGCGACCGGCGACCAGGTGATCCGCCTGCTCGACGATGTCGACAACCCGTACTACTCGCATATCCTCGACACAGGCCAGTACCTGGGCTCACCAGGCGTATCGCTCGGCGAGCGCGGCAAAGAAGATCCCGAGTGGAATTTCTACGGATCGATCGAAACTTCAGCGCCCCGCGCGGTCCACGTCAGGGCGAAAATCTACCGCATCGCCAGCGGCGAAGAGGCGTGGCTCGACTATGATCGCATCATGCCGATCATCAAGAACGTCGGCTTCAACGGATGGATGTCGATTGTGTTCGAGGGACAGGACGAACTCGATGAGCCGACCGCAGTACCGCTTGCCAACAGCTTCATGCGGTCGATGCTCGCCAGGTACGAGATGTAGCGTTTAGGCCGTTTCGCAGGTTCTATCTAACATGAATCCCATATACCTCCAGGCACTATCATTCCAGGACCGTTTTGGCCCCGGCGAAGACTGCATTCACTCGGCTGCCGACATGGCGACCGAACTGGGAATTGCGGGCATCGATATCGAAGACCGGCTCCTCAAAAGCTTCGAACCCGGCTATCTGCAGGAACTGGCCCACCAGATCGAAGGCAGGGGGGTCAATTTCGGCTACTGTGGCCTGATCGTCGACTTCAAGGCCCCAGTCTCATCGATCGAAGATGAGATCGACCGGGCGAAAAAGCTGATCGATGCCGTCCCACATCTGGGTATCGAGTCAATTCGTGTGCCCGGCAACGGCGTGGTCGGCGACCAGACGGTCGAATCGACCTTCTCGGCCGTGCGGGACAAGTTTCAGCAGATCTGCGATTACGCGGACCGGGCGGGAATAAAAGTGTTCCTGCACAACCACAATCACGGTTCGACTCCCTCGACCGGGGTGCAGGTCACCCGTATGCTCGACGAAATCGACAGCAGCGCGCTTTCATACGTGCTCGATACGGGCCAGTTCCAGGGCTCACCTGGCGCGGGCGGGCATCCGCGTTCAGCCGATAATTCAGCCAACCCGGAGTTGTACAATTCGATCGAAATCTGTGCGCCCCGGGCAGAAATGGTCCGCACAAAGTTTTATTTCGCCGAACCCGGCGACGAGCGGTGGCTCGATTACCCGCATATAGTTCGTATTCTGAAAACAGCAGCCTTCACCGGCCCAATATCGATCGTTTACGAACCCCGAGGGAACATGTCATCAACCGAGGCCCTTCCGGCTGCCGTTCGATACCTGACCGACCTGTTTAGTACGGGACCCTGACCGTGGTTGTCCCGCATCACGAATCATCACCAAACTCAAACGCAAATCAGCACAAATACACAGGAGCACCCGCATGGGCACTTACTACGACAATTCCATTGTTCCCGATCACCTGAAGCGGAAGTTCGACGTTTACGACCGCATCAGGAAACTCAACATCGACATGGGTTCGTTCGAGGCCGATGTGACTGACCTCAAGGGCGCGGGAATCTGCGGGATCATCTTCCACGAATCGGGGCTGGTCTATCTGTCAGGCGCTGGCGGTGGCCCCGGGCAAATGTACGACGACCCGGCCAGGATCAAGGAAGGTGCGGACGCGGCCGAGGAGATCGCCAACTCGATGATCAAGCGGCTGCACTGGGGACTGATCTGCGGCGGCGAGGGCGGCGACCTGAACGACGTTATCTACATGGTGAAGGCGCTGGGCATGGTCGTTTCGACCGATGTCGATTTCAACGGCGGTCCGGCCGTGATGAACGGCTTCTCGCAGCGCTGGCAGTCAGTGTTCGGTGGCGGTGCCGGCGAGTTCGCTGTGGATGGCGAAGACGAGAGTTATTCGGGCGTTCACGCACGCAGCGCTATCGGCGGATTTACCGGTCGCTTCTCGATCGAACCCGAGATTATCGTGGCGATCCCGCCCGAACTTGCAAAAGCGATCATCCAGAACCGCGGCTGGGTATTCCCACTACCTCCGGCGGTGCTCGAAACGGTTACAGCTGCGAGGAGCTGACCTCTCGTTCTCCCCCGGACCGGGGGAGAACGAGAGGTGGAGATATGCGACGCTCGACCAAGGAGGCCGCCGACGCGCGGAGTTAATAACGCCCAAGACACTTACTCCCGGAGCAAATCCCCCTACGCGGCCGTGCGCATCACCGCCCTGCGGTCCTACATGAGCTCGGGGACGGTCCCCGAGCTCAGCCCGCTGGCGCTGCACCCCCGGCTCGGTAC
>CAJWWK010000026.1 GCA_913048295.1 uncultured Dehalococcoidia bacterium | reverse complement strand
CTACACCTGCGTCATCCCGACTGCCCTGCCAGGCTTGCCGAAACACCGATGGCACCGAGCGTGATTTACCTGAGGAGTAACACCGGAATGTTGCTGCAAGCCGATGAGCAGGCGATCGCGGTGGTCAATTCGCGCGATGCGACTCCGTACGGATTTGAGATGACCCGGCGTCTTTCTTACGATCTCGCAAGAGCGGGCGTCACCATAGTGTCCGGGCTGGCCCGTGGCATTGATAGTGCGGCTCACAAAGCAGCTCTTGAGGCCTGCGGACGCACGATAGCTGGGCTGGGTTCTGGGCTCGACCGGACATATCCACAGCGGAGCATCCCGTTGGCGGACAGGATCGTTCAGAGTGGAGCGCTGCTGACCCGAGTACCCGCCGGGAGTGAGTGCGCTCCCTCAGCGCTTCCCACGTCGTAACCGGGTAATCAGCGGGCTTTGCCGGGGTGTGCTCTTTTTTGAGGCTGCGTTCAGGAGTGGTGCGATGCTCACGGTGGACTGGGCGCTCGAGCAAAACCGGGACGTGTCCGCGGTGCCAGGAAGTGCGCTAAGTGAAAAGAGCAAAGGGACCAACTGGCTCATTCAGTAGGGTGCAAAGTTGACGGCGACCGTAGACGATATTCTCGAAGAGTTGAGCATTGAGAGGAAGCCGATCAGTGATCAGACATCGGTCTCGACGTTTGCTCCGGGGGGCACGAAGGAGTCGGAAGACGGGATTTCGACCGATTCTGGCAAAAATGCACTTGACAGCCTCGCGCGTGATAACAATGGGTTAAGTATCGAGCAGCGTGTGCTCGGTCTTCTCGAAAATGCTGAAGGCCCGATGCACGTAGATGACATTACGAGGGAACTGGGCGTGGCTGCGGCGGCAGTCAGTTCAGTCCTCGCAATGCTTGAACTGCGGGGTTCGGCCCTGCAGGTTGGTGCGATGCTGTTCACCGCGGATAACGAACGCCCGGTGATATCGAAACGATTAAAGTGATTTTCTTGCAAGAGGTGCTAGCAGTTTGGCAAAACGAGACCTGGTCATCGTCGAATCTCCGGCGAAGGCCCGAACCGTAGGTCGGTTTCTGGGCGACAAATATGTCGTAAAGGCGTCGATGGGGCATGTTCGAGATCTGCCGGCAGGGGCGCTGGGCATAGATGTCGAAAACGACTTCGCTCCCGAATATGTGAACGTCAAAGACCGGGCGACGTTGATCGCCGAGATAAAGAGGGCCGCTACGCAGGCAGATTCGGTTTACCTGGCAACTGATCCGGACCGTGAGGGCGAAGCAATTTCGTGGCACCTGGTGGAAGCGGCAGATCTTGGCAAGGTGAACAACCTCAAGCGAGTGGTTTTTCACGAGATTACCGATTCGGCTGTGGCAGAGGCATTCGCCAACCCGCGTGACATCGACATGGAGTTGGTGAACGCTCAACAGGCGCGACGACTGCTCGACCGGCTCGTCGGCTTCACGCTGAGCCCGGTCCTATGGAAAAAGGTGAAGGCCGGTCTTTCGGCTGGCCGGGTCCAATCGGTCGCCCTGCGAATTATCGTTGACCGTGAACGCGAAATTCAGGCGTTCAAGCCCGAGGAATACTGGGTTATTTCGGTTGATCTTGAGACTGAAGCCGGGACTCGTACGTACAATTTCAACGCAGCGTTGAGTGCTGTTGCCGGTCAAAAAGGCAAACCGGTCGTCGACAACGAGACGACGGCGACCGCCATAAAAAACGACCTCGATTCAGCCTCGTACATTGTTTCGAGCATCACGCGTCGCGAGGTCAGGCAACGCCCAAGATCGCCGTTCACTACCAGCACGCTTCAGCAGCAAGCTGCCCGTTCGTTCCGGTTCAGTGCCCAGCGCACGATGCGCATAGCGCAGGACCTTTACGAAGGCATCGAGTTGGGCAGTTCCGACCCGGTCGGTCTCATCACATACATGCGTACCGACTCTGTGAACCTTGCTCAGAACGCGCTCGACGAGGCCGAGGCGTTCATCAGGACGGCGTATGGTCCGGAGTACACGTCAGGCCCGAAGCGCTATAAGACCAAGAGCAAGTCGGCACAGGAGGCTCATGAGGCTGTCCGGCCTACGTCAGCCGAGAACACGCCCGAAAAGGTGGCACCGTTCCTTTCGAGTGAACAGCTGCGGCTTTACACCATGATCTGGAAGCGGACAATAGCCAGCCAGATGACCGACGCCATTTTGGACAACACCGGTGTCGATATCGAAGCCACCGCGTCAAACGGCAATGTGCACACCGTCCGGGCCACCGGGTCGGTGATCAAGTTCGATGGATTCCGAAAACTGTACATCGAGATCCGTGATGAGGATGCTGAAGACGAGGACAACAAGCAACTGCCCGCAATGAACGAAGGGGATGCGCTTGAGAAGAAGAGCGTGAATACCGACCAGAAGTTCACCCAGCCCCCACCGCGGTTTACCGAGGCAAACCTGATTCGATTTTTGGAAGAACAGGGAATTGGCCGCCCTAGCACGTACGCCTCGATTGTGGGCACAATCGAACGAAGGCAGTATGTCGACCGGGAGAAGACGCGGTTCAAGCCGACCCCGCTGGGTACGGGTGTGTCGGATTTTCTGACGCAGCACTTTTCGAACATCATGGACACCGGGTTCACTTCTACAATGGAGTCGAAACTGGACTCCGTTGCGGAGGGTGAGCAGGATTGGGTCGAGATGTTACGGGAGTTCTTTGGCCCCTTTGAAAAAAGGGTCCAAGCTACGCTTGAGAACGCCGATAGGGTTGATCACAAGACGCTCGTTCAGAAGAGCGATGAGAAGTGTGAAGGTGGCGATAATCTTGTTATTCGAACCGGACGTTACGGCAAGTTTTTGTCGTGCGGCAGGTTCCCGGAGTGCCGTGTTACGATTTCAACTCGGCCTGGAGAGCGCGCCACGGGCGAGGTTAAGGAAAACTGGGAGATCACCTGGAAAACCGCCATGGAGAAGTGCGCTATTGTGCACCCGGAAGCGGCTGCCGCAGTTGCAGCAGAGGCTGAGGCAAAGCGCGGAGCCAGGGGCAAAAGGCGATCGGCAAACGGCAAGACTGCGGGGAAGTCAAAGCGCAGGACGAAGGCAGCGGCGAAATAACGGGATCACCGGGTTCGCCCCGGGGGTGGTTTGCTGATGGCCACCATCAAGGGCGCTGCCATAGAAGGTCGGCTGCCGTCGCCAGCCATGGAACGGGCGCTGCAACAGGGTCGATTCCCGCAGTATTCAAGATATGTCCGCGATTACGCAGAGCACATCGGCACCACACGTCAGCTTGCTGAGCACACAGTCCGCAACTACATAAACGACCTGGTGCCGCTCATCGAGTACCTCGGAGAACGGGGTATTTCGGATCTTGGCGGGGTCGATCGTCTTTTCCTGCGCGGGTACTTGGCGTGGCTGATGTCGCTGGGGATAAGGCGGAGCAGCGTTACACGAAAGCTTTCTGCCGTGAGGTCGTTTTTCCGATTCCTCCGGCAGACCGGTGTGATCGCAGCCGATCAGACAAGTCTCGTGGCGGGCCCGCGGCGAGAAGTTAGGTTGCCGGCTATCGCCTCAAGTTTCGAGATCGACCGGCTGCTCGACGAACCGGACGTGGCGACCGACGCTGGTATCAGGGACCGCGCCCTGCTCGAAGTGCTTTATGCCGCAGGTCTCCGCGTATCAGAAGTCATCGCAATGGACCTCGGCGATGTCGACATGAAGTCGAGAGAGGTCCGTGTTGTCGGTAAAGGTTCGAAACCGCGGGTGGTGTTGATTGGCAATCACAGTGTTCGCTGGCTCGAGCGGTATCTTGTCAATGTCAGGCCGAAATTCATGAGCCGGCGGTCGGATGCCGCGATCTGGATGAACCGCTCCGGGGGCAGGCTGTCGGCCCGTTCGGTGCAACGAATCGTGAAAAAATACGCGCTGGCGGCGGGTCTCGACCCCGATTTTCATACACATTCGATTCGACACAGTTTTGCCACTCACATGCTTGACGGTGGAGCTGATCTACGGGTTGTGCAGGACCTGCTGGGACACACCAGTCCTGCAACCACACAGATCTACACGCACGTGTCGACCGAGCAGGCGCGTCGTGTTTATCTGGGAGCCCACCCGCGGGCGAACAGGACTGGCCATCCGCGGTCAAACATAGAGAATTCGAGCGACGAAGCGTAGTACGCTTGTTTCATGGACGTTTGGCGTCTGACCGGATCTGAGACCCGGGATCAACGAAAGCCAGCACGAAACCCGATTGCCGCGGGGCGCAATGGGAGCGCAACTTGCCAGCCACGATTCTTGTAATAAATGGACCGAACCTGAATAACCTCGGCAAGCGAGACAGTTCGCTTTACGGCACGAAGACGCTGGGCGACATTGAGGCGGATATTTCGGCCAAAGCATCTGAACTTGGCGCCGGGGTGGAGTTTTTCCAGTCGAACCACGAGGGCTCGATCGTCGACTTCATCCAGGAATCGTCGGCGGGTGCAAGCGGGATCATCATCAACGCCGGTGCGCTAACCCAGGTCGGGTACTCGATACTCGATGCGCTGCTGGATGCAGGTCTGCCTTTCATTGAGGTCCACCTGTCGAATATCCATGGCCGCGAGAGGTTTCGGCGGCGGTCGGTGTTTGCTTCGAAGGCGGTCGGCCAGATGGCGGGATTCGGGCCAGCCGGGTACATTTACGCTCTCGACCACCTCGTGTCGGTCGTCAACGGTTAGTTTTTTTTACGGAGCCTTCTTTACTTTGGCAGTGAGCGATTTCCGATTTCCCTCGCGTGTGCAGAAACTTCGCGAGCGTCTCGCAAAAGATGACCTGGATGCTTTGTTTTTGAGCAACGGTGAGAACCGCCGTTATATTTCCGGGTTTATGAGCAGTGCCGGTTACCTGTTGGTGACACAGGACGAGGCGGTGGTATGCACCGACTTCCGTTACACCGAGATGGCAGCACAGCAGGCGCCTGGATGGCGAGTGGGCCGGATTGGCGGTAAGCCGGACTGGCTCCCGAAGCTGGTCAACGAGCTCGAAATCAAGACGCTGGGTTTTGAAGCGGACGATATGACGGTCGCCACTCTCGAGAGGTTTAAGAAGGCGCTCAAAGAAAGTGATGCCGATCCCGAGTTGAAGCCGACGACGGGTATTGGAGTGGACCTCAGGGCTTACAAAGACCCGGAAGAGCTTGAGCTTTTGCAGCGCGCCATCGACATAGGCGATGAGGCTTTCGAGAGGACAGCAGCCCAGCTTGTTGCTGGAATGACCGAAAAAGAGGCGGCCTGGATCTTCGAAAAGGCTGTGCGGGAGTTGGGGGCGGAGTCGATTTCATTCGATACGATTGTTGCGGTGGGGCCAAACGCAGCGCGACCTCATCATGCGACGAGCGACACACCACTGGTCGAGGGTCAAACTATTGTGTTCGATTGCGGTGCGAGGTACGAGGGTTACTGTTCAGACCTGACGCGTACGGTGGTCCTCGGTGAGCCGGACGATGAGATGAAACGCGTCTACGATATCGTGCTGGCTGCTCAGTTGGCGGCAATTGATATGGTCGAAGCTGGCATGACCGGTGAAGAGATTGACGCCATCGCCAGGAAAATCATCACGGAAGCCGGTCATGAAAACGACTTCGGGCACAGCCTCGGGCACGGGCTGGGTCTGGAAGTGCACGAAAATCCGGGGGTTGGGCCGAATGCGAAGGGTAAGCTCGAAAACGGGATGCCGTTTACGATTGAGCCCGGCATTTACATCCCCGGCTGGGGCGGAGTGCGTATCGAGGATGTCGTGGTGCTTGAAGACGGCAGGGCTCGCGTGATGAGTCATGCCGCTAAAATGGAGTTCTAACTTCTCCACAATCGAATATTGTTGAATACTGATAACGCGACATCGGCTGTTGTTCGACCGAGACGAAGGCCAGATCGGAATCCCGAGCCAGAGGGCAAGCAGACACAAAGATGACCATTTCTTCCGGTGAAATTCGCAGAAATATGACCATCATCCTGGATGACGAGGTCTACCAGATTCTCGATTGGCAGCACCGCCAGGCCCCGAAGGCCCCACCAACTCTCACGCTGAAGGTCCGACAGGTAAAAACAGGCAACGTCTACGAGCGAAAGCTCCAGGGTAACCAGAAGTTGACCCGGGCCGAAGTTGAGACGCCGACCGTGCAGTACCTGTACCCGGACGGCGACATGCACAACTTTATGAACACGGAGACGTTCGATCAGTTCGCAATTACCGAGGAAGTCCTCGGCGACGCCCTGAAATTCATTTCCGAGGGCGACACGATCGAGGTGATGCTGTACGAGGGTGTACCGCTTTCCGTTGAGGTCGCTTCTTCGGTGGTTCTTGAGATCGGGCAAACCGAGGTCGGTCTGCGGGGCGATACCCAGAGCGGTGCGACCAAACCCGCGACCACAACTACGGGGCTTGTGCTGCAGGTGCCCCTGTTCATTGCGATCGGCGACCGGATCATGGTTAACTCGACTACGGGCGAGTACACGGGGCGAGCTGACTAGCTGCCCCTCAGCAGGGGTTGATGTTCCTTCTCTCAGATGACATGGGGTCCGGCGTACATGCGCGCGGCTGTGAAAGAATGCGTGAATGACGAGTTCCGAAGAATCTGACGAGGCTGCGAGTTCGCGCCAGACGGCCTACACCGTTAGCGCGGTCGCCGAGTATCTCAAAGCCAGCCTGGAGTCGGACCCACGACTCGCCGACCTGATGGTGGTCGGTGAGGTTTCGGGCTACCGAAATCCCTCTTCAGGGCACCATTACTTTGCGCTCCGCGACGAACAATCGGTGCTGCGCTGCGTGATGTTTCGTGGTGGTCGAGGTGGGCAGTTCCTGAGCGATGGGTCACAGGTGATCTGCCACGGGCGGATCTCTATCTACACCGCCCGGGGTGATCTGCAGTATTACGTCGACCAGGTCGAGCCGGACGGGGTGGGCGCCCTTCAAAAAGCATTTGAAGAGATGCGCAAGCGACTCGAATCCGAGGGTCTGTTCGAGTCCGGTCGCAAGCGACAGCTCCCGGCAATGCCGGCTCGGATCGCGGTCATTACGTCACCGACCGGGGCAGTGATCCAGGACATCCTGAACGTGCTCACGCGAAGGTACCCGCTGGCCGAGGTCATCCTGATTCCGACGGCGGTCCAGGGCGAAAAAGCAGCACCCGAAATCGTCCGGGCGTTCCAGGCGCTGAACGCACTCGACGATATCGACGTGGCGATCGTCGCGAGGGGTGGCGGGTCGCTTGAAGACCTGTGGTCATTCAACGAAGAGACGGTCGCCCGCGCCATATTCGCGAGCAACGTTCCCGTAATAAGCGCGATCGGTCACGAGACGGATACGACAATCGCTGACCTTGTGGCCGACGTGTGTGCACCGACCCCCTCGGCAGCTGCCGAAATAGTCGCACCTGCAACTGCCGATCTGGCCGGAGAAGTCGCTGGATATGCGGCACGGATCGACGAAATTGTCGGGCGGCGCGTTGCGGACAGCCGGTCGCATTTCGAGCTGGCTGTCGACCGGATGAACCTGAGGGTTCCCGACACCGCGCTACCCCGGCAGCGGATCGACGACCTGCTGGTCAGGGCGCGGCTGGCAGGACAGCGGCTGGTGGAATCGTCGAAACTGCGCCTTGCAGCAGTCGAGGCTTCGTTGAGCGCTCTCGGGCCGAAGAAAATTCTGGGTCGTGGATATACGATCACTCGCCTTGCCGACGGGAAGGCCGCGACAAGTGCATTGCAGTTCGAAACGGGTGACAGGATGGCTGTAACGTTCGCAGACGGTTCGGTCGATGCGACTGTTGACCGTTCTTCGCCCGACACCGCTCCCGGCAGCGATGGATCGGAAGACGGGGCCGACGATTCTTGAGAAAAATCGTCGCCGGCTATCCCGTATTCCCGGCCAATAGATACAATTAGCGTCCGTTCGACAACACCGGAACAAAGATGGCCGAAACTACTGAACAACAGGGTGCGAAACCCGCTGCGAAATCGTTTGAGAGTTCGTTTGCCGATCTCGAAGAGGTCGTGCGCAAGCTTGAAGTGGGCGGGCTTTCTCTGGACGAGGCGACGAAGCTGTTCGAATCGGGAATGAAACTGGCTACGAAGTGCAATGAAATGCTTTCGTCTGCGGAACTGAAGATCACCCGGTTGCAGGCCAACTTTGCCGAACAGATGAACCTTGACCTCGTTTCGGACGATGGCGGTGAAGACGGTGCTCAAGACGAGGACGCTTAGCCCGTGGCAAGCACAGGTAACCTGGCTGAATCGCGGGACGCTCCGGGGGCGGGAGCACCGCTCACGGTGGGTTGGTTTTCATCCGGGCGCGGTGAAGGTTCATACGGCCTGCTAAAAGCGGCGTTGGACACAATTGAATCTGGTGACCTGCCGGTTAAGATTACATTCGTTTTTATCAACCGTGTGAAAGGCCAGACAAAGCGCACCGACCGGTTCCTGGAACTTGTCGACTCCCACGATATTCCGCTTGTGACGCTCTCTTCCCGGGATTTCAGACGATCGCACGGCAACAGGCCGTGGAACGAACTTCGTGAGGAGTTCGACCGGGCCGCAATCGAGCTGTTGCGTCCGTACAGCGCCGACATCGCAGTTCACTCGGGTTACATGCTGATCGCCCCGTTGCTGTGCTCTGAGTTTGTGACGCTGAACGTTCACCCTGCCCTGCCCGGCGGGACTATTGGCATGTGGCAGCAGGCTGTTTGGGACGTGATCGCCGGTGGGCTGGACGAGGCCGGGGCGATGATCCATGTATCGACCGAAGATGTTGATGAGGGTCCGGTGGTTGCGACTTCGCGATTCTCTGTGCGAGGTGATGGTTTCGATTCGCTCTGGGCCGAGATATCCGGCCTTGATGTCGGCGCGTTGAAAGAGGACCCCGGTGAAGATTTACCGTTGTTCAGGGCGATCCGCAACGCAAGTATGCTCCGTGAGCGGCCGTTCCTGATCGAGACTCTTAAGGCGGTGGCGGCCGGGCGAATCGACCCGACGGGTGCCGGGGAAGTCGTTGATCTCACGCCGGTGGTTGAGCTGGCGGCGGGCGGTTAACGCAAGGATCCCGCAGCGGTTTGGGAGAGATAATATCGTCTGTTTACCCGGAATGGCCCAGGCAATAAAAGACCCCGGCTGTGTACCGGGGTCTTTTTCATATCGTGCCGAACGAAACGGGCGTGACCGGTTATGCCGCCGCGGTGTGCTTGTTGTCCGGTAGATCGCCGTCTATCCGGTTGCCATCTTCATCGAGAAGAATCGGCCAGTTGTTATCGGTAACGGTGTCGACACCGATGATGCACTTGGCAACGCCTTCCATTGAGGGCAGTTCGTACATCACGTCGACCAGAAGCTCTTCAACGATAGCTCGAAGGCCACGCGCACCCGCCTTGCGTTCACGAGACAGCTTGGCGGTCGCATCGAGCGAAGCTTTGTCGAACTCAAGTTCAACGCCGTCCATTTTGAACAGGGCTTCGTACTGGCGGATCAGTGCATTTTTCGGTTCGGTGAGGACCTGGATCAGTTCCTCATGGTCGAGATCGGCGAGACCAACGACAAGGGGCACGCGGCCAATGAACTCCGGGATGAATCCAAATTGGAGCAGGTCACCCGGTACGACCGCGGTATAGTCAGTAATTTTTTCGGTGCTCGTGTTGCCCAGGGACTTGAAACCGATGGAGGTAACGTCTTTGGTCTGCCGTGCCTGGATGATTTCTTCGAGGCCGTCGAACGCGCCGCCCAGTATGAACAGGATGTTCGAGGTGTCGATCTGGAGGAATTCCTGGTGCGGGTGCTTGCGGCCACCCTGCGGTGGGACGTTGACGTCCGCGCCTTCGAGGATTTTGAGCAGAGCCTGCTGCACGCCTTCACCAGAAACGTCGCGAGTGATCGACGGGTTGGCCGATTTGCGGGCGATCTTGTCGATTTCGTCGATGTAGATGATGCCCTGCTCGGCCCGTGCGATGTCGAACTGGGCGTCCTGAATCAGGCGGAGCAGAATGTTTTCGACGTCTTCACCAACGTAGCCGGCCTCTGTCAGCGAGGTTGCATCGGTGATGGCGAACGGCACATCGAGAATTCTTGCAAGCGTCTGGGCCAGGTGGGTTTTGCCGCAACCGGTCGGGCCGACGAGCATGACGTTCGTCTTCTGGAGCTCGACATCGGGGTCTTCGGTGCCGAACCAGATCCGCTTGTAGTGGTTGTAGACGCCGACGGAGATAACCCGTTTTGCGCGCTCCTGCCCGATGACGTACTCGTTGAGCATCTCGAACATGTCGCGGGGTGTCGTGGGCTTGGAGTTGGAGTTGGGCTTAGCAATCGGCTGATCGTCGGCGATGATCTGCTGACACCTGCCAACGCATTCGTTGCAGATGAAGATCTTCGAGGGTCCTGCGATTAGCCTTCGGACGCTTTCCTGGGGCTTGCCGCAGAACGAACACGAATAAGCGTCGCCAGACCCGGATGAGGATCCGTCGCCGCCGTCGTTTGTTTGATCAGTCGTCATTGTTTACGTATCTAGCCTACTGCGAAATTAGCGAGTACGAGCGTTTGCAGGGTATTTATTTGGATGCTAAAGCATCTGGTGTCAGGACCTCGTCAATTAGCCCGTATTCGCTCGCCTGTTCAGCATTCAACCAGAAATCGCGGTCGGAATCTCGTGCAATGCGCTCATAAGACTGACCCGTATGGTCAGCGATAATCTGTCGCAGCCGGTCCTGAACTCGCAGGGTCTCCCTTGCGTGAATCTCGATATCCGAGGCCTGGCCCTGCGTGCCGCTCAGTGGCTGGTGCATGTGGATTGTCGAGTTTGGCATGGCATACCGTTTGCCTTTTGTCCCGGCAGTCAGCAGTACCGTGCCCATGCTGGCGCACAGGCCGATCGAGAAAGTTGCGATGTCGCACGGGACGTACTGCATCGTGTCGTAAATGGCCATTCCTGAGTAGACCTCGCCGCCGGGCGAGTTGATGTACAGGTTGATGTCCTTTTCGGAATCTTCACGAGCGAGGAACAGGAGTTGGGCGACGATCAGGTTGGCGACTTGGGCGTTTATCGGCGTACCTAGGAACACGATCCGTTCCTTGAGTAGCAGGGAGTAGATGTCGTAGGCCCGCTCACCTCGAGCACCGGTCTCAATAACCATCGGGACGATGCTTTCGGGAAGATGCAGCATTGAATTTTCCTTGCTTTCTGAACTATATGGGTGGTTGGCCATATCTGTGTTACCCGGTGAATTCGAACCAAGAAATATCAAATTGGAATCCATTGATGATGCCCCTGGCTGTTTACTTTTCGGTTTTCACGGCCCTGCGCGGTGTTTTAACCCTTGCGGTGCCAGTGGTCTTTTTTGCAGCGGTAGATTTGACCGTTGTAGTTTTTTCAGTCTTCGTTGTTTTCGATTTCTTGGCCGCGGATCTTTTGGAGTCCCCGGGTTGGTGTGTCAGTTCAATCGCGTTGTCCATGGCCGAGCGGCGGTGCAGAATGCGCCTGACTGCGTCGCGCGCGTCGTCGGTGTCGAGGTTTTCCGAGGCGTACTGTGGCGACTCCTGCATAACGGCAATTTCCGTCGCAACATCGTCGTCGCTGACTACGGTTTTTTCTGTTTCGACCAGCGTGTCGATAACCAGGGAGCGTTTCAGTCGGAGTTCGGCCGAATCTTTTGCTTCAGCGACTATTTCCTCGCTAGTTTTTCCGATTCCCTTCAGGTACTGCTGAAAATCAATGTTGTACTGGGCCATTTGGCGTTGCTGATCGTCAAGCACATGTTCAGCCTCATGGTCGATGATCATTGGCGAAATAACGAACTCTGCGTCTTCGACCAGCGCATCGACGATCTTTTCTTCCAATGATCTTCGCAGACCGTCCTTCGCCTGCGATTCGAGATTTTCGCTAATTCGCGTTCGCAACTCCGCAACTGTCTTGAAGTTTTCGCCCAGTGATGCGGCCAGGGCGTCGGTAAGTTTCGGGAGTTCTTTCTTTTTCACGGCCGATACTTCGACGGAAAATTGAGCCGTTTTTCCGGCGAATTTGTCGTTCGGATAGTCGTCGGGAACCGGCAGATCAAATTCCCTAGATCCACCTTCTTTCAGGCCTTTTAGCTGCTCGGCGAATCCGGGTATGGGGTTCATGCTCCCGGCTTCGATCAGGTAGTCGCCGCTTTCGCTGCTGGTGAAATTTTCACCGGCCACCAATCCGGTGGTCGAAATAGTCAGTAGATCGTCGTTTCTCGAAGCGCGGCTTACCGGTTCCCAGGTCGCCTGTGACTCACGCACCTGCTCGATCTGCTCTTTCACCTGTTCTTCGGTGACTTCTTCAATCTGGTCGTCGAACTTGAGTCTTTTGTAGTCGCCGAGTGTGGCTTTGGGTGGAAGGGCGAGTATCGCGTCGATTTTTACGATTGGTTCCCGCTCGATCACATCGACGTGTGGCGGTGTGTGGGTGCCTTCTATCTCGGATTCTTCAACCGCCACGCCAACGGCTTCGGGTACGAGAGTTTCCATCGCCTCTTCGAAGAGGTATTCCCGGCCCACAAATTGTTCGACGATTCGCCGGGGGGCCTTGCCCTTGCGAAAGCCGGGAATGTTTACACGCGCAGAGACTTTCTGGTGCGCTCGCTGGAGATGACGCTCCACGCGATCTTCTTCTACTTCGATGTGGAGGACGGCCTGACCATTTTCCGCGTCGTCGCGAGTGACTTTCAACGGGTACTCCGAAACACTCAGCCGGTTTCACGGGCATGCCGTGTGAGGCTGTGTATAAAAGGAGCGCCTCGAGGCGCTCCTTGATTGGGACCAGTTTCGATTGTAACTCAGAGACGCAATTTCGGGCCGTTGATTTTCGAGAGTGGTAACACGTTTGCGTGGTACTAGTTTTCGGGCATCACTACCCGGATGTGCAGCTCTTCAAGCTGCTGGTCGGTGATGATCGCAGGTGCCTCGAAGAGTGGGTCGACGGCGGATTGGGTTTTCGGGAACGCGATAACTTCGCGTATCGCCTGCTCTCCGGCAAGAATGGCGACCAGCCGGTCGAGACCGAGGCCCATTCCGCCATGCGGCGGGGCGCCGTATGTGAACGCGGTCAGCAACTGACCGAACCGATCTTGTATTTCGTCCTCGCCGTAGTCAATGACCCCAAACACTCTCGTCTGGATATCTTTGTCGTGGATGCGGATGCTTCCTGAACCCATTTCCTGGCCGTTGCACACCAGGTCGTACAGGTCGGCCAGCACCTTGCCCGGGTCGGTGTCGAGGTACTGCATGTGCTCTGCCTTTGGCGACGAGAAGACGTGGTGGGCCGGTTCCCACTTGTTCAGGTCGTCGTCCCACTCGAACAACGGGAAGTCGTAAATCCATGCCAGCGACACGTCGTTTTCATCCACGAGCTCGAGCCTGCGCGCCATTTCGTTGCGCAGGTTCGAGAGGACGGTGTTTACCAGTCTGGAAGTACCGGCAACGATGAGCATGAGGTCGCCGGGTTTTGCGCCCGTTTCGTTTGCGAGCTGCTTGACGATATCGATCGACAGGAACTTTTTAAGTGGCGACTTGATATGGTCGTCTTCGAGTGCGTCGATGGAGGGTGCGCTTTCGTCGAGCGCGATAAAGACAAGGCCCTGTGCGCCGCTAGACTTTGCGAAATCGGTAAGCCTGTCGGTGTCGCGGCGTCCGTAGTTACCGCATCCGGGAGCTACGAAACCCCTGATCGTTCCGCCTGAGGACGCAACTGCCTGGAAGACCCTGGCGTCGGATGTAGCCGCGGTTTCGGTGATGGTTGTGAGTTCCATGCCAAACCGGAGGTCGGGCTTGTCGGTACCGAAACGCTCCATCGACTCTGTATAGGACAGCCGGATGAATGGATCGGAGACGGTGGCGTCGGGTAGCAGTTCGTGGAAGATTTTCAGGTACAGCTCTTCGACGATTGCCATGACGTCGTCCTGGTGTACGAACGACATTTCAAAGTCGAGCTGGGTGAATTCGGGCTGGCGGTCGGCCCGGAGGTCTTCATCGCGGAAGCTGCGGGCGATCTGGAAGTACCGCTCGACTCCCGAGACCATTAGCAGTTGTTTCAACTGTTGTGGCGATTGCGGTAGTGCGTAGAACTGGCCGGGGTGGACGCGACTCGGAACGACGTAATCGCGTGCGCCTTCGGGCGTGCTTTTGAGCAGAATTGGCGTTTCGATCTGCGTGAAGCCGTTTTCGGTCAGGAAATCCCACATGATGTGGGTGACCCGGTGCCGGAGCTTGAGCATCGCCTGCATTTTGGGTCGTCGCAGGTCTATGAAACGGTATTTCAGTCGGGTGTTGTCGTCGACATCGATATCGTCGGAAACCTCGAAAGGGGGGGTGAGAGACTTGTTCAGGACAACGATTTTGGTCGCGGAAAGTTCGACAGTCCCTGTCGGGAGTTCAGGATTTTCAGCCCCCGGCAGGCGCCTTACGATCTTTCCGGTAATCTGCACTACCCATTCCGACCGCAGGCTGCCGGCGAGTTCGTGGGCGGCCTCTGAATACTCCGGGTTGAAGACGACCTGGAGCAGTCCTGAGCGATCGCGCAGGTCGATAAAGATCAGGTTGCCGTGGTCGCGCCGCCGGTGGACCCAACCGGCGACAGTAATGAGTGATCCGACTGTCGATTCCCGCGGTTCACCGCAGTTCGTGTCCTTGTACACAGTAAATTTCCTGTTCGTTCAGCTATATAAGTGGGGGGAAGGAGAGCGGGATTACCGCTTCTTATCTGCGATTTTCCACAAACCGCCCGTAACAGCGGCTGCGGCCATGAGTTTCAGAACATCACCGGGAATGTACTGATACATGCCTGATGACATCATTTGTCCTTCGGCGGGCCATGTGAAATCGAACACCGAAAGCCAGATTAGCGCAGGAACATATATCACAAGCGATCCGATGAGCATCGGCCAGAGAATGCGACCACGGTTCCATCCTCGCTGAGATAGAAATCCAACCAGGCCGGCCGAAAGTATGAAGCCGATCAAGTAGCCACCGGTTGGTCCGTGAATTACATAGTTCCAACCTTCACCACTGTTTGCGAAAACTGGGAGTCCGGCCATGCCAACGAGGTAGTAACCAATCGCCGACGCCATACCAAGTCGCCAGCCAAGCACACCACCGAGCATCACCACACCGAAACCCTGGGCCGTGATTGGCACGGGGCTATCAGGTAGGTAGAACTTCGCCTGGGCCAACAACGACACGAGGAGAATTCCGACGAGTACGGCTGCTGTTTTTTGCCAGGTGTTTGCCTCTGGAGCCAGCCGCTCGAACAGTGATGGTTCCGCGGGCCCTAATAGGGTGTACGGTTCGACTCGATGAGCCAGGACAGCAATTTGCTGCATCGTTCTCTCCACAAGGTCGCTTGCGACTTCTTATTAATAAAAACCTGTGCGTTGGGTCGTATCAGAATACTCGCCAGATGTCCCGAGGTGTTCCCAAACGTTCAAGTCACTCGGCTGTGACACCTCCGACGGTATCTGATTATATTTCGTGTCATTGGCATGCGCATTAACTAAAACGAGGTGCCTCATGGGAAACGGCACCTCGTTGCTCTCTCCATGCCTTTGCGAGTTATGCGGGTATCCCGGACTCGCGTTTCATTACCTGCAGGCTAACGAAAGTTTCGGTGCGTCGCACACCTTCGATTGCGCCGACTTGATCACGAAGAAATCGACCAAGCAACTCTGCATTTGGCAACGTAGCCCAGGCGAACACGTCGTAGGTCCCGGTGGTAATTGTGACCCAGCGGGTGTGTTCGAGGTTCGAAATCATTGCGGCTACGGTGTCGACTTTGTCGGGGTCTACCTGCACACCGATCAGGGCTTCAGATTCATATCCCAGCTTTCTGGGGTCGGGAAGCGCAACAACGTTAATGATTTTTTCGCTAATTAGGCGTTTGAGGCGCCGACGCACCGTTCCCTCGCTAACACCGACATCGCGGGCAATCTTGGCGTTTGAGGCGCGCCCGTTGCGTTCAAGCAGGGAAATAATTTTTCGGTCGAGTTCATCCATTAGAGGTTTGTCCAATTTACCTAACAAGGTTCCGGGGTCTACACTGAATCTGAGGAGTGTTAACTCGTGCAGATCGTTTCGAGAAGCGATTTAAAATTGTTTTCGTGTCGGGCTGGTCTTGCCGGGCAAGTACCTAGCGAAACCCATCCACTGCATGTAATACTACTGCCGGTTAACGTTCACCGGGGCGTTATTTCAATATTTTTACGGTGATGTTTCAGTTTTCAGTAATTTGATTTCGCAATCTGTACTTTTTCCCAACAATGCACGTAAAATAGTAGTTGCGATTCGCCAAAGCACGCTTTGACTATGGCTGGAGTAATTAATGGTCAGTTCAACGATCGTTTTAGAGTTCACCGATGCGGCAACGAGCAAGTTGCTTGAGGTACTAGACGAACAGGACGCGAAGGGCCAGTACCTCCGGGTTGCCGTTATCACGGCGCCTCACGGCGGTATCGATTATCAGTTTGGTCTGGAGGAAGCCCCTCAGGATTCGGACAAGGTTATCGACGGTGCGGTCAAGGTTCTCATCGACGATGAGAGTGCGCCGTTACTTGAGGGTTCGAGCATCGACTATGTAGAGGGATTCGAGCGTTCCGGCTTTGTTATTTCCAACCCCAACTTCGCTTCCGGCTGCGCCTGTGGCGGCGGCGGTTGCGGTTGCGGTGGAGCCAGCGATTCTGCTGGTGGTTGCGGCGGCGGCGGCGGCTGCGCCTGCGGTGGTCACTAGGGTTAGAGGCGGTATCTGCCTTAGTCATGAGGCACCGGGTGGTGCCAATTTTATTTCGGCCTGTCACATTCTGCGGATTCGCGGTTTGGGCAGGCTGTTCGCTGCGGGTGTGGGAAACGTATAATTCGCACTGAAATTAAGAATGAAGTATGGCGTGTTTTTTTGTGCCATATCTAACAGGGAAGGTCGGACCGAATGATAATCGGGTCGGACCGCAGCTTTACAGGAGCCTCAACGGATGACCTACATCATCGCGAAAGATTGCGTTGACGTATTGGACGGAGCGTGCGTGGACGTGTGCCCGGTCGACTGCATTTACTCGAAGCCAGGCGACAACCAGCTTTTTATCAGTCCCGACGAATGTATTGACTGTGCGGCGTGCGAGCCGGTCTGCCCCGTGGATGCTATCTTCCCCGAGGACCAGGTCCCTGCGGATCAGCAAGAGTTCATCAAGCTGAACTACGAATATGACTACGACTCGTCGGAGCCAGGCCAAAACGTTATCTAGAGAGCTCCGGTAAAACTGACGACTGCGTTCAAGCAACGGCCCCGGTGGCGAAACCGGGGTCTTTTTTTTATCTGACACCAACCGCCCGGCTTGGGCGTCCTGGTTTCGAGCAAGTCCCGGTTCCATCGCCTAGACCATTGCGTCGAGTGCTTCGGCGATCGGCATGCGGATTGTCGTGAAGATCGGTATCTCGGTCGCCGTGTACTGGGCGACGGGTACTTCACGCAGGTCCATCACCAGCGAAACGAAGTCGGATGGATCGTCCATTTCAAAGCCAAGCACGAACTCGGTATCGTCGAGTCCGAATGCGTAGGTGGTGTTGATCATCACCATCGGGTAGTTGATTCCGATGCGAAAATGGTCGTTCATCATTTTCTGGCGGTCGTCCATGGATTTTTCGTACCAGGGCCTTGTCTTGGTCATCGGGTAGATGATGAGGTACTTGTAGTCTTCTTTGAGTTCGCCGGGCGTACCGCCGCCGTGCTTGTAGCGGCTTTTGCGCCTGATCGAGAGATATGAGTACGGCTGCTCGAGGTAGCCGGCCATCAGCGTTGTGTTGAGCTGTCTTGACGTTTCGTGGAACGTTTCGATGGAGGGCGAATCCTGGACGAGCATGAAATCCGTATCGGCGCGCGTACCTACTGTGCTGTAACTCAGAATCGGGTGGACTGATGATAGATCGTTAATCGCGGCTGCAAATTCCTGCTTGCCTTTCGACCGCTCGTCGGCATCCAGCAGCCGGAAATTCTGCCCGAGTTTGAACAGGCAGATTTTTTGGAAATTGTCGTACTCGACTTTTGGCATTTTATTTATGAGCTAATTACAGAAGCGGGTTGACCTGCGCGATAATTGCAGCAGGGATTTTCCGAGTATAGCAACGCGGTTTCGCAGCGTGTAGGCAGACACACCAAATGCCCGACAAAACAAGATTTGAGCGAGAAATAGACGAAATCCTCGAGAGTTCGGAAGGCGAACCGAAGTCAAAGCGAACCCGGCAAAGGCAGTTTGAGCCGTTTTCTCCGAAGGCCCCGAAGCGCAGATCACCTGTGAACTCTGGTGGAATCAAGTTCAACCCGGGCAGAGTAATCATTCTTGGCCTGGTAATTCTCGCGGTCGCGGCGTTTACTCCCGCGGCGAAAGTACCACTGGCGATTATCGGGGCGTTGTTGGTTGTGATTGGCTACGCGGCCTCGTTCCGAAGTGGGGGGGGGGGTCGGCTTCGGGGCGAAACGCGGGTGGCCGAGCGGTCGAGAGGTCGTGAACCGCAGGTGAAGTACTGGAGGGGACGGCGCGTCGAAGGGAAGCCAGAGTCACCGGACTCCGGCGGTTCAGCGGGGCGTGGCAAGATAATCGATTTCGTGTCGCCGGGTGACGATCCTGGTGCGGATGAGCGGGAGCCGGACGATAAATAGCGCTATTTTCAGGCGGTGTGCGGTTTACTTCTCGATACTCGAGAATGGCGACGCACTCAGACGAAGTCGCTTCGGCAAGCTTTCGGCGTGCCCGCGACTCAGCCTCAGATCCCTGCGCAGGGGTCAGGAAATCCGGTGAATCAACGGGCCTCGGAATGGCTGAGCTAGGGCCAGAATCAGGAGGAAGTGCGGATTAGACCGCGCACTCTCCTTCGCCGCGTTCCAGCTTGTAGACCACGGTCTTACCCCAGTCCATGTAGGTCTGGATATGATCCCGATCGAGCGGGCCGACTTCCTGCTTCAGCTTGGTGAATTCTTTTTCAAAGTGCTCGACACCGAAGCGCTCGATGAACTCGGCAAACTCTTCGCCTTCCTTGCGGTTGGCGACGAAGGTGTCGATGACCATCTTGAGGGCTTCTGGCGCACGCTTGGCGGGAACTCGTCCTTTGACCCTGGTGCCGATCTTCGTGCCACCGGCCTCGGTTGAGCGTCCGCCAAGGAACAATTCGTACGCGGGGACCTGACCGCCGGGGCCTTTAACTACCGCGCCGTGGAAACCGATGCTGGCGAGATGGTGCTGCCCGCACGAGTTCGGGCAACCGCTCGCCTTGATGTGCATATTTTCGACCAGCGGATCGAGGGCGCCCATCTTGTCGATGGCTTCGCCGAGCGCCTTGTTAAGGCCCATCGACGATGTAATGCCCAGCTTGCAGGAGTCGGTGCCCGGGCAGGTCACGATGTCGCGGATGGTCTCTCGACCGGCGACACTGAAGCCGATTGCACCGAGTGCCTTGTAGATGTCGAAGAGCGATTCGGTGCGGACCCAGCGATAGACCAGGTTTTGCTGCTGGTCTATGCGGGCCCGAGCGCCTGCGAATGTGCGTGCGATGCTGGCCAGCTGAGACCACTGGTTGGCATAGACATCGCCGCGTTCGACACGCACATACACGATGCAGAAGCCGTCCTGGCGCTGTTCGACAACGCTGGTCCGCTTCCATTCGCTGTATGCGGCATGGTCGGCCTGTCCATCGGCTGGCTCGGGCGTCGCGTCGGTCGGGGCGCCGGGGGCGTCGGACTCTTCATCGTCGATGAACATCAGCGAATCGGTGTCGATTTGTTTTTTCGCCCAGTCGCCAAGAAGCTCTTCGTCGACCATCTCTTTAAATTTATCGATTCCAAGCCGATCGATTGTGAATTTGATGCGGGCCTTTGCGATGCTCTTTCGTTCTTCGTCCTGTCGGTTGAAGATTCGGAGGACCGCTTCACAGTGCAAGAGGTAATCTTCGACCGGCACGAACTCGCTCAGGGTTTTCGCCATGATCGCCTTGGTGGACAGTCCGCCACCAACGACTATCTTGAATCCACGTTTACCGTCTCGGATTCTTGCGACCAGTCCGACATCGTGCATCAGCACCATCGCCTCGTCTTTTTCCGAACCGGAAAATGCAACCTTCGACTTTCGTGGCATGTTCTGCGTGGTCGGGTGCCGCAGGAAATAACGGGAATAGGCCGCTGCGTACGGAGTTACATCGAATACTTCGTCTTTTGAGACGCCGGCGGAAGGGTGAGCGACGACGTTTCGGACGGTGTTTCCACACGCTTCCCGGGTCGAGAGACCGGAATCGCCGAGGAGGCGCAGCAGCTCGGGAGTTTCGGCAAGGGGGACATGGTGGTACTGGACGTTTTCACGGGTTGTGAAGTGGCCCTTTTTAAGTGGCGTGTATATTTCGGCAACTTCTCCGAGCACGTCCATCTGATCGGCAGTAAGACCACCGAACGGAATTTTCACCCGAATCATCTGGCTGTCGGGTTGCCGCTGGCCGTAAATGCCCTGGCGGAGCCGGAACCGGAGGAATTCGATCTCGTCCTTTTCGCCGGCCTGGAAAAGCTTTACCTGGTCTTCAAAATTGGCGATTTCGGAGCCGTCGACCTTGAGGACGCTGGCGTTTTCAGGATTTGGAATCCAGTCGCTAGTACTAACACTTTTGGTGGTCAACGTGTGGAACCTCTATTTTCCGTGAGTCGTTCTCTCAAGGGGAACAAGCTGCCTGAGCAAACAAAAACCCCGCTGGCTTGGTTGCAGGCGGGGTCAAATCGCTGAAGCGCGAGTGTATTTCCCGTCTTAGCGACCAGTACAAATACATTCATAAATCGAGTTCGTGTTCAGCATGTGTGAGCATTTTAGCAAATTGTTGACGCGTCATGGTAGTTGTCTGGCATTTGGGTTGTCGAAATGCCCACCGGACATCACTTGCGCCAAGGGTACAGCTACATCATCAGGCGGCGTGGCTTTATGGATATTGCGTCAGTTCGGCCCCTGAGCCCGGTAATTGACGATGCGACGCGCGCCGAGCTTGACGATTTGATGCACGCGCTTGACCTCGACGATTCAGATCTCTAATCGCCGCGAAATCATCTGGTGAACACGGCGTTGATCAAAATCCGGGCCGGTATCTGTCAACGTAACACTGCTACCGGGCATCGAAGCGGGCCTGAACGGAAGGCGTGAATCACCATAAGTAATCGCGGTGGAAGCCACGGCATTGTTGCGCAGATGCCACTAGACTTAGTCAGGTATGCCAGATCAACCGGACAAAATAGACCAGACGATCGACAGCGACAACATCTATTGCACCCACTGCGGGACCGAAAACGCCAGGGGCGGCTATTCGTGCACCCGCTGTGGTGAGCGAATGCTTGTCGTCACCACTGACACCCCTTCACCGATGGGGCTGGTTTCGTGCGCCCGTTGCGGCGGTGCAAACTTCAACCGTGCGGTGCACTGCTGGGTATGCGGGACCGAGATGAACGATACGGTTCGAATATCGCCAGCGACGCCGGTAGAGCCTGCCCGGAAGGCCCGTACGTATGAGCCTGAACTCAACCCCATATCCGTGCCGGCGCCTGCGCGCGAGCCGAAAGATGATCGGGCCGACCTGCGTGGTCCTGCTGCCGATTCGATATCGGGTTCAGGATTCGGCACAAGCGTCGGTCCTGCGCCGGTTGCAAATGATGCGGCGATGTCGGAAGAACCGGAGACGAATACTTCGGGGATGAAGCGCGGCGAGGTTCCCCGGGATATAAAGCGGTGGAACTGGGCGGCATTTTTGATGGCCCCGATCTGGGGAATATTCTCAGGGGTGCCGATTGCGGCGCTGATGTTCGCCGTATATCTGCCGGTTTTTCCGAGTACGTTGCGATTTATGACCCTGATGGGTGCAAGCCTGTTTCTGGGGTTCCGTGGAAACGAACTGGCGTGGCGTGGCAAAAAATGGCGGTCGGTGAAGCACTTCAAGTCCGTTCAGCAGCGCTGGGTGGTCTGGAGCATCGGGCTGAACCTTGCCGGCCTGGTCTTGCTGATCTTCTTGACACGTCAAGCCGCAGAGGGCTAGTGGCCCGAGTTTTCGGGGTTCTCTGAATCGCCGTCTTACGGTCCGTCAGTTTCGGCGTGTGTAACTTCAGGGCCGTCGTAGCCCGGCCGTTCCACCCATCCCCATTTGCTGGCGTGCTGTTCAACGAGAATCTTGAAGTGTGACTGGTAGTCGTCACTCCGCATCGGTGGGGTGGTCATTATGACAGCGTCTTCGTCATTGTCGGAGTAGTACCTGCGGCGCAAACCCACTTTATGGAACCCGTACTTTCGGTACAGCTCGATCGCCACATCGTTGGATTGGCGGACTTCCAGCGTGATGACGCGGGAGTCGTTCTCGACGGCCTGTTCAATTCCGCTGACGAGGAGGAGTTCGCCGATGTCTTTGCCACGCTCGACCTCACGCAGTCCAATGATTATCACATGGGCTTCATCGACTACGAACCAGAGGCCGGCAAAACCGGCGATGTAATCGGGGGGTAACTTTGGTCGGTTTACGTAATCGAGCAGATACCTGTCGACGTTGCGCTTCAGTCGTGCCGTAAAGCGGTCGTCCTCTTTTTCGGCCCTGGTCGCGATCGCGAACCTCGGCCCCCGCTGTCGGTCGTCGGGGTGCCATTCGCGGACGGCAGCCAGGTAGAGCCCGTTTTGGCGAGTGAGGTCACGTGAAATACGGGTGGTGGGCGTCATGCCGGGAAACGCCTCTCTCTCGATACTCTCGAGCATCACGGAATCGGCCAATGTCGCGCGTCGTACCGAGTATTCGTTACGGGTAAGACTCATCGACGTTCCTTGAAAACGGGAGGGGTCGGATTCATCCTTAATTATCCCCGCTTCGAGATCAGCGAACGCTCCTTCGATTTTGTTTTCGGGATCTGACAGTGTCATGGGCTCGGGCTGTCGCGCCGTTCAGTGGAACAACGAGTTGATCAGAACTACGAATGCTGATGATAGTAGATCGCACCGAGTTTATCGCGAATTGGCTTCAACGCTGCACAGTGAGAAAAAATCGCGTTTGAATCGGTGCGCACATGCTTGTGCGGTGCGCGATGCTTATTAGCTGTAATTGGACAACGCGGAGAATTCGTCACGGCTACCATCCAGGTTGCACCGGTAGGCAAAGCTGCCGGCACATCGTCACGACCTGTCGAGGGATCGAAACCAGCAGGTGTATACCTTCGCATCACGCGAATGGCGCTGCGTTACAAGGGTCGGTTGGCGATTGGACTCATCGCCATTTTCCTGGCCTCCGGTTTCCAGCTTGCGATTCCCATCCTGATTGGCAATGCGGTCGATACTGCAACCAACCTGGCCGGTGACGCCGATGCGCGCGCAAAGAATGCGCTGATCCTCACCGCGGTGCTCCTGTTGCTCGCGTCTATCGGACGCGGTCTCGCGGCGATGATCCAGAACTACATGGGCGAATCGGTCGGTCAGCACATCGGGTATGAACTGCGTATGTTGTACTACGAAAAGCTGCAGCGGTTATCGTTCAGTTACCACGCTGGCGTGCACACGGGCGACCTGATTACGCGGGGCATCCTCGATGTCGAAGGTGTGCGCATGTTTGTGCAGACGGCCCTGCTGCGCACAGTTTTCCTTGTGGTGTTGATCGGCACGGGAATGTACCTGATGCTGACCAAGGACCTGCAACTCGGGCTCATCAGCCTGAGCTTTGTGCCGTTCGTCGCGTGGCGGGCGACTGCGGCACGGCTGCGCTTGCGATCGAACTGGTACTCGCTCCAGGAAAAACTCTCTTCGCTCACCAAGGTGATGGACGAAAACCTCGGCGGAATACGGGTGGTCAGGGCCTTTGCGTCTCAGGACCACGAGATGAAGAAATTCGACGGGGCCTCTAATGAGGCACTGGCGCTCGCGAACACGCAGGTGGGAATTCGGGCGTCGAACATTTCGATTATGGGCCTGGCGTTCATGGTGGCAATGGCGGCGGTGCTGTGGATCGGCGGTTTGCGTGTGATCGATGGCGAGATGACCGCGGGAGAGTTGACCCAGTTCCTGGCTTTCATGAGCATATTGCTGCAACCGGTCCGGCAGATTGGAATGATGGTGAACGGTTACGCCCGTGGTGCGGCCTCTGGCGGGCGATTGTTTGCCGTGCTCGACCTGGAGCCGGATATCCAGGACAAGCCGGATGCAAAGGACCTTGAGATAACCGAGGGTGCGCTTGAGTTCCACAACGTGAGCTTCGGTTACGAGGGCGAGCACACGCTGAACGGCGTGTCGTTCAAGGCGGAGCCGGGGCACACGGTGGGTATTGTGGGCCCCCCTGGAAGCGGCAAGTCGACTATTGCCCACCTTGCACCACGTTTTTACGATCCGATCGAGGGGTATATCACGATCGATGGCCAGGACCTGCGCGACGTGAAACTCGAATCGCTGCGGAGGGCGGTTGGCGTGGTCGAGCAGGACACTTTCCTGTTCACGGCATCGGTCGAGCATAACGTTGCATACGGTGACCCGTGGGCCCCGGACGACCGCGTGGAGCTCGCTTCCAAGTATGCCCAGCTAGGTGACTACATAGAGCGGTTGCCGGGCGGGTACGACACGATGGTTGGTGAGCGTGGCGTTTCGCTTTCGGGCGGGCAGCGCCAGCGACTGTCCATTGCGCGCTCGATAATGCTGAAGCCAAAACTGATCGTGTTTGACGATTCGACAGCAGCGATCGATGCGGCGACCGAGCAGCGCATTCGCGCCGCGCTTGCCGTGCTGACTAAGGACCGTGCGACGATCATTATTTCGCACCGCCTGAGTTCCCTGATGCACGCTGACGAAATCCTCTTTATCGAAGAAGGCAAGATTGTGGAGCGCGGTACTCACGATGAACTGCTGGCGATTGGCGGGCACTACAACGACCTGTACGAGCTACAGATCAGGCCGGGTGAAGATGGCAGCCTACTGGGCGACGACGGGGACGCATCGTAATGGGCACCACACCACTCGGCGATCGCAGTCACCAGATCCCGCCGAAGGCTTCGATTCGCCGCGGGCCGACGACCGATGACGAAGTGTTTGGCGAGGCATTTAACGGCCAGGTCGTGGGGCGATTCATCAAGTACGTCGCGGTTTACAAGAAATTGCTTTTTGTCGCAATTGCGGCCGTTTTTATATTCACGGTTTCGTCGATAGCGTTCCCGTTGATCGTTAAGAGCGTGTACGACGACGCGCTGGCGGGCGGCGCGGTCGGTCGGTCTAAGCTCGCGACGATGGTGATCTTTTTCCTCGTCGCGGTGGGATTTAACTTTGTCGCCAACTTCCTGCAGGAACTGATCGTCGGCCGGGTGGCGGAGCGAATATTGTTCGACATGCGGCGTGCGATGTATCTGCACCTCCAGCGGATTTCTCTTTCGTTTATGGACAAAACGGAAATCGGGAAGCTGATGTCGAGGTTGCAGGGGGACGTGGCGGCACTGCAGGAGTTCCTCCAGACCGCGGTGTTTGCAATTGGCGACCTGGTGTTGCTGGCTGGGATTATAGGGGCGATGATCTGGCTCGACTGGCGGCTGGGCCTGATGACCCTTGCGGTACTGCCGACGTTGCTGATCGTGCGGATAATCTGGCTGCCATACGCGAGACGCGCTTTTCTGCGCGCACGCGTCACGTCTTCGATCGTCAGCGGAGCGCTGGCCGAAAACATTAATGGCGTTCGGGTCGTGCAGGGAATGTCGCGCGAGTACGTGAACTACGACCTGTTCGACATCCGATCCTCGGAAAACCTGCGCGCCGCGAACCGAGCATCGAAGTTCGGTGTGATGATGCTGCCGATCGTCGACACTCTTACGGGTGCAGCAATGGCAATCATCGTGATAATGGGCGGCTTTTTTGTACTGGGCGGAACGATTGAAATCGGAGTGATGGTGGCGTTCGTCCTGTTCGTCCAGCGGTTCTTCGACCCGATTCGCTCTCTCACTATGCACTACAACGTTCTGCAGCGCGCGATGGCATCTGGCGAACGCATTTTCGAGGTGATCGACGTTCCCGTCGATATCAAGGACAAGTCGAACGCGATCGTACTCGATGACGTAGACGGGTCGATAGAGTTCGAGAATGTGACGTTCGGTTATTTCCCCGACCAGCCGATTTTGAAGGACATTAATTTCAAGGTGAACCCCGGTGAAACTGTGGCTCTTGTGGGGCCGACCGGTTCGGGCAAGACTTCGACCACGTCGCTGGTCCACCGTTTTTACGATGTTTGGGAGGGCTCGGTGAAGGTGGGGGGACACGACGTTCGGGATGTGACGCAGGACTCGCTCAGCCGGCAGGTGGCGATGGTGCTGCAGGAGCCGTTCCTGTTCTCGGGTACGGTTTTTGAGAACATCAGGTACGCCAAGGACGATGTGACCCGTGAAGGGGTTATCGAAGCTGCCAGGGCTGTGGGCGCGCACGAGTTCATCATGAAGCTCCCGCACGGTTACGAGACTGAGCTCGAGCAGCGGGGTGGGAACCTGTCCCTGGGGCAGCGCCAGTTGATTTCGTTCGCCCGGGCGATCGTGGCGGATGCCAAGATATTGATTCTCGACGAAGCGACGGCAAGTATCGATTCTTATACCGAGATGTTGATTCAGCAGGCACTTCACCGGCTGATGGAGGGTCGGACGGGTATCGTGATCGCACACCGGCTGGCGACTATCCGGAGCGCCGATCGCATTATCGTGCTGCAGGACGGCCAGATTATCGAGACGGGGAACCACGACGAATTGATGGAGCTTGGGGGTCTGTACGCCCGTTTGTACTCGATGAACTATGCCTCGTTCGACGACATTCCGGACGAGTTGATCCAACAGGCCACGCAGGCGGCACAAGAGTCGACGACTTAAGGTTAGTGGTGGTGGCGCTGCTGATAGTCCCGCCATCATGCCGCCTTGAATCAAGTTGGCTATGTTGACGTGATTCACGCTCAGGCGAAGTTTTAAGTGGCGGATATTGTCATTCTGAACTTGATTCAGAATCTATCTGGTGTGCGACCACTACTCATGTAAACAGCGAGGCGATATTCGCGAAGAATCTTGGTTCGCGCTACATTCAAAGGAGATGCTGAATCAAGTTCAGAATGACTGTAGTCTCGTAACTTTCCTCGAATTTTTAATTTCGAGAATGGTATCGATTGCGGCGTCACCAGGTCGGGATAAGGAAGCGGGGCAAGCTGCTAAAGCAGGGTTCCCTGGCCTGCCGGGACGTCGAGCCTGGGCTTGATGCCGATGTGCTCGAAGCCTTCTTGCGTGGTGCGGCGGCCCTGCGGCGTTCGGACGATGAAGCCGATCTTCAGCAGGAACGGCTCAACAACGTCTTCAAGGGTCTGTTGGTCTTCGTTAATGGTCGCGGCCAGCGCCTGAATACCAGCCGGCCCGCCCTGGTAGTTCTTCGAGAGGGTCGTCAGGTACAGGCGGTCGAGCCGGTCGAGGCCAAGCGCGTCGACACCTTCGATCCCCAGTGCTTCGGAGGCAACGGACTTGTTGACCGCCCCGGTGTGCCTGACCTCCGAAAAATCCCTTACCCGGCGTAAGAGGCGGTTCGATATCCGTGGCGTACCGCGCGAGCGCTTTGCGATTTCCAGGGCACCTTTGCTGTCGATGTCGACTTCGAGAATTCTGGCTGAGCGGGTCACAACTTTTGCCAGGTCTTCGATCGAATAGAAGTCGAGGTGGTAGGCGAGACCGAACCGTTCGCGGAGGGGTGCGCTGAGCATGCCGGCGCGGGTTGTTGAGCCGATCAGCGTGAACGGTTGCAGGGGCAAGTTGATGCTCTTGGCGAAGGCGCCGGAGCCGGTCATGAAGTCGACCCTGAAGTCTTCCATTGCCGAGTAGAGGTACTCCTCGACCGCGTGTGAAAGCCGGTGAATTTCGTCGATGAACAGGACGTCGCCGGTCTTTAGATTTGAAAGCAGCCCCACGACATCAGCCGGGCGTTCCAGTGCGGGGCCTGATGTGTGGACGAGGGTGGAGTCGAGCTCGCGGGCGATGATGTGGGCGATGGTGGTCTTGCCGAGGCCGGGCGGGCCGTGGAACAGGGCATGGTCGAGGGTGTCGCCGCGTTTCCTGGCAGCCAGTACCGCAATCGAAATACTGTTGACGACCTCTTTCTGGCCGACGTAATCGCGAAAATGGCGGGGGCGCAGATCGCGGGCCATGCGCTGTTGAACGTCAGTAGAATCTGGAGGATTTTCGGCGAGTTGTTGTGCGCGCTCCTCCAGCGCCTGCTCTCCGGCGATGATCTCGGCCTCACTCCCGGAATCACCGGGTCCGCGGTCAGGGGGAGTCGCCTGGACTATCCGTTCGCGTCCGTTTTCATCTGATTTTTCTTGTTCATCGGGTCCTGCAGCCAACTGTCAATTACTCCTGTTGAGAGACCTGTGCCCTGAAAACTTCTCGCATGAGCGCCTGTAGATCGTCGATCACTTCCGGGGCGCGGCGAATGGCATCTTCAACCTTGTCTCGCGCCTCTGTTGGCCGGTACCCGAGAGTGACGAGCGCATCGACCGCTTCCGAGCGTGCATCGACCGGGGACTGGGTATGGCCCTGTTCTGAAATGCCGGCGTCCTGGAGCAGCGCGGTGGCGGCCACTTTGCCACGCAGCGTTGCGACGATCTTCTGGGCGGCCCGGCTGCCGATTCCGGGTAGTCGCTGGAGTGCGCCAAAATCCTCGGTCTCGATGGCCGAGGCAATGGTTGAAACCGGGAAGACAAGCGCGGCCGCGGCCTTGGCGGGGCCTATGCCTTCGACCTGGATGAGTTGTTCGAAAAATTCTTTTTCGCTGGGATGGCGAAAGCCTACGAGCATCGGCTTCGGTTGCCGCTCTGTTACGTGGTAGTAGATTTCGAATTCGACCTCCGACCCGGCGCCGATGCCGTCGTTGGCCAGCGACTGGTAGACATAGGTCGGCAGGCTGACCTCGTATCCGACGCCGCCGGCAACGACCACCGCTTTCGCAGGGTCGCGGGTGATATTGCGGATGGTTCCTGTCAGGTAGTTGATCAATTTCGGTTACCTGGCTGCCTCTATGGCCTCGACCGCCGGGCTATCGGCCATGATCGCATGACAGATGGCGATGGAGAAGGCGTCGGCCACATGTTCGTTTTTTGCGGCGTCGGGGTTTTTCAGGTGTGCGGCCACGGCCTGCTTGATCTGGTCTTTATCGGCCCTGCCCGAGCCTGTCACGATGTTCTTTGCCCGGGTCGGCTGGTAGTTGAACACGGGGAGTTGAGCTTCGCCGGCTGCCATAACGACGACGCCCCTCGCATGACCCAGCAGGATGGCAGTTTTTACGAATCGGGCGTGCGAGTGGAGGTCTTCGATGGCTACCGCGTCGGGATTGAACTCCTGGATCACGTCCCGAATCACTGAGTAGATCTTAAAGAGGCGTTCCTCCATCGGCACACCTGACTTGGTGCGGACGACTCCGCCTTCGACGGCCCGGTACTCGCGATCTACGATGTCGATCACACCGTAACCGGTGTTGGTGAGTCCGGGGTCGATTCCGAGTATTCGCAATTGGCAGGTCCGTTCTTCGGGTACGGCTGGGCGTTACAGAATATAAGAGCGAATCCAGTTGCGGAGTTTAGTCTTATCCCCGCCTGATCTCGAAGCAGACATGACTTTCACGGGGTGATCGATATTACCTTGCCGGTGTATTGTTACGAATCGAATTTCGGCGCCCCGATCAAAGCGCTTACAAGTTATTCAAAAAGGGTTCGGATATGCAGCCGTTCTACAACGAACAGCAGACCATGTTGGCGACGACCGTGCGGGAGTTTGCGGCCGAGAAGCTGGCACCCCTGGCCGACGCAGTTGACACCCTCGCGGAGTTCCCGATCGACCAGTTCCGGGGGCTCGCCGGGCTGGGCCTTACCGGCATGACGGTTCCGGAGGAGTTCGGTGGTTCGGGCGGTGGGTATCGAGACTTCATGGTGGTGCTTGAAGAGGTTGCGGCTGCCTGCGGTTCGACGAGCACGGTGCTGATCACCCACGTTTCACTGGGATCGCAAACTATCAATCACGGCGGTTCGGACGAGCAGCGCCAGAGATGGCTTCCTGCGCTGGCCTCGGGCGAGAAGATCGCAGCGTTTGCTTTGACCGAGGCCAGGACTGGGTCGGATGCGCTTGCGCTTGAAACCACTTTGACCCGCGATAGCGATGAGTACGTGTTGAACGGTTCAAAGTTATTTTGCACGAACGGTGCGGTTGCGGACGTTTTTTCCGTTTTCACGAACCATGACAGGGCCGCCGGACACCGGGGGGTGACAGCAGTTGTGGTCGAGAAGGGGACTCCGGGCTTCACGATCAACCCGCAGCACGGCAAGATGGGCATGAAGGGCTGTGCGACGGCCGAGCTGGTGTTCGAGGATTGCCGCATACCGGTGGGCAATCGGCTTGGCGAAGAGGGTGAGGGTTACCGAATCGCTCTCAAGATTCTCGATTCGAGCAGGATCATGATCGCGGCCCAGTGCCTGGGTCTTGCGAAGGGTGCGTATGAGGCTGCGCTTTCGTATTCGAAGCAGCGTGAGACGTTCGGGCGGCCGATCGCCACCCGGCAGGCGATTCAATTCATGCTGGCCGATATGGCGATCGAGCTCGATGCAGCGCGTTTGCTGACGTGGCGGGCTGCTGCCCTGTACGACGAGGGGTTGCCGCACGGAAAAGAGGCAGCCATGGCGAAGGTGTACGCGTCGGAAGCCGCGGGCCGGATCGCAAGCAAGGCGCTGCAGATTCACGGCGGCGTGGGTTATTTCAAGCCGTCGGTGGTCGAACGTATCTACCGGGACCAGCGGGTGACCGAAATTTACGAGGGGACGTCGGAGATCCAGCGGCTGGTGATTTCGAGGGCACTGATCGGGGAGCTTTAGGGTGCCATTGCCACGTTTCCTCCGGCAGGGTGGGGGTTGGCTGAATCGGTACGTCGAGCCGGTAGATGGATCCCGGATCGAGTCCGGGGTTGTCTGCGCAGTTCCCTGCGAGATCGGCAGGCGTTGCGTGAACCGAGACGCATATGCCGCTGGTTGGTTTCCTCCTGCAGGGTGCCATTGGCGCGTTTCCTCCGGCACGGTGGGTGGTGGCTGAATCGGAACGTCGAGCCGGTGGGGTTGAGTGCTCGCTTGCACTTGTGCCCGATCACTTGTTCGACCCACACCCTAACCCTCTCCCTGCCAGGGAGAGGGGACTGGTTAGACGGCCCTCTAGACCAGCTGCGGTTCAGGCGTGAATCCGACGCATTCGGGCGTGTACTCCGTCAGGCGCTTTGCGGCGACCTGAACCGCCTCCGGGTTGGAGTCGACCAGTACGAACAGCCGATCGTTTCTGGCGGCCGCGACGCCGGTCGTTCCCGAACCAGCGAAGAAGTCCATCACCATGTCGCCGGGGTTCGAGTGGACTTTTACGATCCGCTCCAGAATCGCAAGCGGTTTCTGGGTCGGATAGCCCGTACGCTCTTTTCCGTTGGTCGGTACGATCGTCTGCCACCAGACGTCGGTTGGAACCTTACCCCTGGCAGCTTTTTCTTTACCGACCAGACCCGGTGCCATGTACGGGATGCGGTCGATCGCGTTGGCATTGAACGTGTAGTTGGCGGGATCGATGGCATACCAGAAGATCGTGTCGTGTTTGGTGGGCCACTTTTTCTTTGAGCGCCCGCCGTAGTCGTACGACCAGATGATTTCGTTGATGAACGATTTGCGCCCGAACACCCGGTCGAGCAACACCTTGCAGTAGTGCGACTCGTGCTGATCGACATGAAGGAATATCGACCCGTTATCGGCCAGCACCCGGCGGGCCTCGTCGATTCGGGGAGCGAGAAAAGCCATGTAGTCTTCGAATGCATCGAGGTACGAAGTACTACCCTGTCGTTCTGTCCGATACCGGTTGCCGCCGAATCCGGTGCGGTCACCGCCCTCGTCGCGCACGGTTTTGAGGCGAGTGATCGACTGCTGGGTTCCTGTGTTGAAGGGAGGGTCGATGTAGATCAGGTCGACCGCGGCATTGGGAACTTCACGAAGGAAATCGAGGTTGTCGGCGAGATTTATCGAGTTCTTTTTCATGACAGGTTCTAAGTTAACACTGTCTCTAAAACATTAACAGCAGGTTGGTTCGCCGCCCATATTAGGATCGTTTTAAGTGAAAACGTTTGTATGACAGCGCTCTGATTCCGGGTTAGCTTCGATGGGTCAACGAATTAACAGGTGAACACGGGGAGACGAACGATTGGCCGATTTATACCAGGTGATTCTTGTTGCCAACAATGTGGGCCGACTTGCGAAATTCTACCGTGACGCACTGGGGTTTGCGGTCACAAATCCCGAATCTGCCGGTGATCTGGCTAAAGAGGCCTGGGTCACCCTCGATTCTGGCAGCTGCCAGCTTGCGATTCATGGCGGTGGTGAGGTGCGCACGAGCGGCTCGGTGATTCTCTCGATCAGGGTCGACGACCTGGACTTTGCGGTGTTCGACCTGAAAGAAAAGGGCTTCGAAGTCGAACCGATTTACGAGGTGACCCCCGGGGTGAGGTCGGCGAAATTGCGCGATCCCGAGGATAATAGGCTGTCGCTCGAACAGTTCAGCTAGTACAAGCCTTCTCAGCGCAATAGCCAACGTTCGATTTCCCGACCGGAATCTGCGGAGTGGAGGGCTCAGAAGTTTCCCTCGGCCGCTTCTTTCAGGATTTGCTTGTCCAGGGCGAGATCGGCCACTGTCCGCTTCAGTCGTGCGTTCTCCTGTTCGAGTCTCTTGAGCCGTTTTGCCTGGTCGAGGTTGAGTCCGCCGTACTCGCGTCGCCACCGGTAAT
>CAJWWK010000025.1 GCA_913048295.1 uncultured Dehalococcoidia bacterium | reverse complement strand
ACATAGGACAGCATACCGAGGCAACGCTGATGCCGTGGGACACCGTCATCGTCGCGGACACGCCGGAGCGGGTAAGCGCAAAGTTCAGCGTCAGGACGGTCAGGACACCGTTCTGGATCGAAAAGGTCGTGACGCTCGAGGCCAACAGTCCTGTGCTCACGATTACCGACACCCTCACAAACGAGGCCGAAGAACAATCGGAAGCCCAGTGGGGCCAGCACGTTGCTCTTGGAGACCCGTTCCTTACCCCGAACTGCCGCCTCGACATGGCCGAGGCAGACTTCTTCGTTCCGGGTGGCGGTGATTCAACCCGCCTGCAGGACAATCAGTCTGGTTCGTGGCCTGATGCCGTGGGGAATGACGGTGGCGAAGTCGACCTATCCTCGTTCCCGCCAAAATCCGATCGTGTGGAGGATTTCGCTGCGTTCAAGAATCAGAAAGAGGGGTGGTACGCGGTTACAAACCCCGATCGTGGCGTGGGAATCGGCCTCACTTATCCGGTAGATACGTTCAGATATCTGTGGTACTGGCAGGTGTTCGGCGGAGGGATGGGATACCCCTGGTACGGCAGGACCTACAACGTCGGGTTGGAGCCGTTCACAAGCCTCCCTGCAGGCATGCCGGAGCCCGGTTCCGATCAGGGTACATCGATGATATTCGCACCCGGTGAAACAAAGTCAGCCACCGTGCGCGCCGTCGTGTACGAGAGCGCGACAGGCGTCTCATACATCACCCCCGAAGGCAACGTAACGGTGCGATAGGCGCTGTCCCCTCTCGCTACGGGGGAGAGGGTTAGGGTCTGGGTAATTCCGCTAGCTGAGTCAACCCGCGGCGTCGCACCGCGCCCGATCTACGCCTCAGCCAGCACGCCCTCATCCACCTGGTGCGCCCGAATCCAGTCCCAGTCGAGCGGAACTCCGATTCCCGGCCCGTCGGGTGCGTAGACGTTACCCTCGCTGTCGATTCCATCGAGGTCGTCGTTGTAACCCAGGTACACTGGCGGTTTCGTCGTCTTGACCTTCGGATGCACGAGGCCCAGCTCGAAGAAGTTTGTGTTGCGGATTGAAGACATGATGTGCCGGTGGACAGGGCCCGGACCGTGCAGTTCAACATCGAGCCCGAACCCCTCGGAAGCGTGAGCAATCTTCAGTGCCCCGGTCACGCCCCCGTCCTCGTGTGCTCCCGCCCGTACGTAGTCGGTAGCATCGGCAACAATAAAGTCGACGTGCTGCTCAAGAAGTCGAATGTGCTCCGTCTGTAGCATCGGCGTTTTGACCATCTGCCGCAGCTTGCGGTGTGCGAACTGCGAAACGCCGCCGTCCTGGTAGGGGTCCTCCCACCAGAAGAATCCGGCCTCATCGCACGCCCGGCCAAGTTTCAGCGCATCGCCGAAGTTCTTCACCTCGCAGGCAGGGTCGATCAGTAGGTCCATTCGATCCTCGAACTGCCTGCCGAGCAGCAGGACGTTGTCGACCTCACGCCGGATGTTGCTTCGGGCGAGTCCCCAACCGTGGACTTTGAACGACCGGTAGCCCATTTCGTAGCACTGTTCGGCAAAATCAGCAAAATCCTGTGGTGTGTTCAGACCGCCGTTTTCATCGCCATGCAATGTCGACGCGTACGCGGGAAGTGGCTTTTTCTCGCCGCCGAGCAGCCTGTAAAGCGGTTCATCGTACAGCTTGCCGGCGATGTCCCACAGGCAGATGTCGATAAGGCCAACGCCGAGCATCGCCCCGTGCCGGAGTCCGCGTTTCGTGTCGTTGTATATCGATTCCCGGGCGAGTGCGTCCTTGCCGATCAGGTAGTCGGCAACCTGCTGGACATCCAGGAGACCCGATCCGTTGGCAGGATATTCACCAACGATGCCCTGGTCGGTGTGAATCTGCAGGATCGCCCCGCCCTGTTTCAACTTCGACCCGGACTCGTAGACCATGTTGAAAGTGTTGTAGTCCTTGCCAACATTTTCTAACTCATGCTCGAACCTTGTAACCAAAATTTTCGTGATCTTTGGACTGGCTTGCATTTCCGGCTCCTTGGGGCCCACCTGGTGAAATGGTCGAGTTGGATAGATTTTCGAATCGACCACACAACCGTGCAGGGTTGATTCGAATTGGTTTCGCGGCGGGATGTTAGCACTTATGATCAGCGTAGTACCTCATCCGCGCTACGATCGCGAGCTGTTGCACCGCGTGTAGAATTCCGTCGAAAATCACCACGGCACAAGTTCACGTGTAATTTCCACATGCAGGCAATCGTTTACCACGACAATAAAGACATCCGGCTCGAAGAGGTCCCGGAGCCAGTTCCGGGTCCCGGTGAAGTAAAGCTGCGAATCACGGGTACATCCATCTGTGCCACCGACATCGAAGAGTGGCAGTTCGGTCCGCTCTGGGTGCAACACGGCTCTCCAAACGCCCTGACGGGTAAACAGACACCGCTGGTGATCGGGCACGAGATGGCAGGTCGCGTCGCCGAGTTGGGAGAGGGCGTCGAAAACATGTCGGTCGGCGATCGCGTCGCAATCAACACAGTCCTCACCTGCGGGACCTGCTTCTGGTGCATGAGGGGCCAACAGGCTGTCTGTCCGAATATGGCCGTCGCCGGATTCATGGCGGACGGCGGACTCGCTGAATTCATGGTCTGGCCCGCCGATCACCTGGTCCCGATGCCGGACAGCATTTCAGACGTCGAGGCCCCGCTTCTGGAGCCTGCGACCGTCGCAGTCCACGGCGTCCGGCGATCGGGAGTGAAGCCGGGTGACACCGTGGCCGTGATTGGTTGCGGGACCGTCGGACTTCTCACACTCCAGGCCTTCAAGGCAGCGGGCGTACGCGTCATCGCCATAGATGTACGGGAACTGAGCCTTGAGCTCGCAACCCAACTCGGGGCCGACGAAGTGGTAAATTCTCGCGACGAACAGGCCGCCGCCAGCCGCATACTTGAATTGACCAAAGGCATTGGACCGGACATCGTCATCGAAACCGCGGGCGCAAAAGAAACCCCCCGAATGGCAATCGAGTGGACGCGTCGAGGGGGGACCGTTCTCCTGATCGGGATTTACTCGACGAAGCCCGAGATTGATTTCAACAGCATCGTCGGTACGGAGAAAACGGTGATCGGGTCGGTTGCGACCTCTCCGGGCGACCTGGAGGCCGCGGTTGAACTGGTTGCCGGGGGCAAGATCAACGTGAAGCCGCTAATCTCAGAGGTAGTGCCGCTGAGCCGCGCTATCGAAGACGGCTTCAACCGGATGCTCGATCCCAACAAAAAAGTGTTCCGAATCGTGATCCAGCCCGGCTTGTAAGTACACCAGAACGGAAAACAACAAGAAATGCACTACCAGGACGAAAGAACCAGCGGCTGCCGCGTTTCCGACGCGTGGACCTATCGCGGCCTGAAAACGGTGATCCTCGAAAACGAGCTTGTTCGCGTAACGGTCCTTGCCGATAAGGGCGCCGATATTTCCAGCTTCGTTTATAAACCAACCGATACCGAATTTCTGTGGCGAACTCCCTGGGGAGTCCGAGACCCCCGCCTAACAGTTCCATCGACCGGCGATTCGACCTCGATTTGGATGGACTACTACGAGGGCGGTTGGCAAACCGTCGTACCGCACGGCGGCTACTCGGACAGCGTTTACGGTGCCGATTTCGGCATTCATGGCGATATGAACACGATTCCGTGGGATGCCGTAATCGTTGAAGACACCCCCGGACGCGTCAGCGTCAGGTTCACGGCAAAGAGCGTGCGCATGCCGATGACTGTTTCGAAAACACTCTCACTGGTTTCTGGATCGGCAATGCTGAAAGTCGAAGAAACGGTAACCAACGAAGGTGAGGAAGACCTCGACATCGTCTGGCTAGAGCACATCGCCCTCGGGCCACCGGTGCTTTCCCACAAGGCAAGGTTGTACGTGCCTGAATGCCGGGTGTTGAGCCACCCCGAAAGTATCGACCCAAACTCGATACTTGAACCCGGATACGAGGGCGACTGGCCTAATGTAAACGCCAAAGACGGGTCGGTCATCGACTTCACCCGCATCCCTCCCAAGGAAGACCGCTCGCTCGATATGGCCTACATGACGGGGATGTCGGAAGGCTGGTATGCGCTGCTTAACGAACAGTCAAACCTCGGCTGGGCGGTAAGCTATCCTGCCGATGTTTTCAAATATCTCTGGTACTGGCGCAACTACGGCGGCGGCTACGGTTATCCGTGGTACGGCCGGTGCTACAACGCGGGGCTCGAACCGTGCACCAGTTTCGGAAACGGCGGAATTGTGCAGGCGCAGGAGAACGGTACCGCTTTCAACATAAAGGCCGGAAATTCGGTGTCGATAGCCATCAATGCCGGTCCGTTTACCGGGTCGGGAACGGTTACCCATGTCGATGGCGAAGGTAGAGTCACCGTCGAATAATCTTGTGATCGAACAGCAAAAACAACTAATCGCGGTCGTCACATCAATTACCAGGGACTAAAAAATGCGAAAACGAATGTTTGGGAACTCAGGGCTTGAAACTTCCGTAATCGGTTACGGCGGCTGGCCAATGGGCCGGGGTATGTACGGCGATTTCGACGACGACGAGGCGATTGCCGCGGCGCGGACATCGTTTGACAACGGTATAACGCTGTTCGACACCGCGGCCGTCTACGGTTGGGGCTACGGCGAAACGCTGATGGGAAAGGCGCTTAAGGGCATACGGGAAGACGCCATTCTTGTTACCAAGGGCGCGCGGGAATGGGTGCGTGATAATCCCGACCGCAGTTCGGCCACAGTTGCCGACTCGAATCCCGTACGCCTGCGGGCCACGATCGACGAGAGCCTGCAGCGACTTCAGACCGATTATATCGACCTGTTCCTGATCCACTGGCCCGACAAGGACCGTCCTTTCTCGGAGCCGATGGAGGTGCTTGAAGAGGCCAAAAAGGCCGGCAAAATCCGCTATTCAGGCGTCTCGAACTTCTCGGTCGACATGATGGCCGAGTGCCGCGAGTCCAGCCCGATCGTCACGAACCAGATCGGCTACCACATTTTCGACCGCAGACCCGAAGCCGAGGTCATGCCGTTCGTCAGGGAAAACGGCATGGGCATCATGGCCTATGGATCGTTGTCTCACGGCCTCCTGACTGGTACTTGGGGGGCCGACAAGACGTTTGGCGAGGACGACTGGCGCAGGGGTGGTGCCAACTTCGGCATCAGTTCGTGGGGACCGGAAAACCTGGCTGCCAACGTGGCAGTAGTTGAAAAACTCAAAATCATTGCTGCCGATCACGGCAAAACCATCCCGCAACTGGCGATCGCCTGGGTGCTGGCAAACGATAGCATCAGCGTTGCGCTGGCCGGCTCTGTCACCCCCGCCGAGGCAACCGACAATCTTGGTGGCGATTGGGAGATGTCGGACGAAATTAAAAAAGAAATCGACGATCTCGTGTTGAGCGAAGGGTCGGGCGTGGGCACCTCCGGGATGGCAATCGCCACCTAGTCCGCACCCGAAATTCCACGTTCGAAGCCCCGACGAAACCCGAGTACATACATGATTATCGATACCCACTGTCACGCAGGCCTCAACTGGTTTCAGCCAATCGAAACCCTGGAGTTCGAAATGGACCAGGCGGGCGTCGATGCCGCAGTGCTCATCCAGCACGGGGGAACTTACGACAACGATTACCTGTTCGCAGAGGCGGCAAAACGCGCCTGCCGCTTCAAGGTCGTCGTGATGATTGATCCGGAAGACCCCGACCCGCTCGGTAGACTCGAGCAGCTTGCAGGACAGGGTGCCGCGGGTGTGCGGATTGCGCCCGACGGGGAGTTCACGGCGTTATCCGATGTCACAGATATCTGGCGGAAGGCCGGCGAACTGGGGCTCGTTGTGAGTTCACTTGGTGACGATAAGCGCTTTTCGAGCGCCAGCTTCAAGAAAATCATCGACGACTGCCCCGATACTCAAATCGTGATCGAACACCTGGCCGGTGTGGGGATTGCCGAACCTCCATACACTGACTACGAATCGGCACTCGAATGTGCCACACGCCCGAATACAACGGTAAAGGTTCCGGGTCTCGGAGAGATCACCCGCCGACCGCCGGTCCTGCTTCCTGACTTCCGATTCGAGAACATCCCGCCGCTTTTCGAGATGGCCCACGAGGCATTCGGGGTCGATCGAATGATGTGGGGCAGCGATTTTCCTCCCAGTGCCGGTAGGGAGGGTTACGGGAATACCCTGAAGGGCGTGCGAAGTCACCCGGCGTTCGCAAACGGCGACGATATCGACTGGGTGCTCGGCAAGACCGCGGCGCGTGTGTGGGGTTTCGATTAAACTCCCGGCCCGCCTCAGTCTATTCGGCCCACCACGACGCACCGACCAGCCCCGGTCCGGTATGGGCACCCATGAACGGGTGAAACTGGGTGATGAACAGTTCGTCGCAATCGAGGTTCTCCAACGCCCACCGAAAGAGTTCCTCGGCCCGTTCGGAAGCACTCGCATGCATTACGTTCACATGCGCAGTCTTGCCAGCAAGATCGCCAAGCATCTCCTTCTGGATCCGTTCGAGAGCCCGGCGGGTCGACCGTGGCCGCGCTATCGCCCCGATTTTCCCGACGGAATATTCCATGACGGGTTTGATATTCAGTGCTTTCGTCGTCCACATCGCAATCCTGGGTACCCGGCCGTTCCGGTGGATGTAATAAAGCGTGTCGAGGACTGCCATCAGCCTGACTTTCCCTGCGACGACGCGGGTGATTCTTTCAACCTCTTCAACCGGCTCACCGGCAGCTGCGGCGCGGGCGGCTGCCAGCACGATGAGTGCTTCCGATCCGGCAGCAGTTTCGGAATCGAACACCCTCACCGTGGTACTTGGTCGCTCATTTACGATTTCCTTCGCGGCCACGAGCGCAGAATCATAGGACGCGCTCAACTTCGCCGACACACTCACGCAGAAAATAGAATCGGAATGTTCAGAAGCTGCTCGGAACTGCTCAAGGTACTCGGACGGCGTTGTTGCCGAGGTCGTTGGCGCTTCCGACGAACGAGCCAGTTGCAAGTAGAAATCGTCAAGCTCACCGCTTGCGCCGTCAATGAACGTTTTCCCGTTTATCGTGATCTCCATGCGTGCCACATGCAGATCGTGCTCGGCAATCAGACCGGGCGGCAGGGCAGCCGCCGAATCTGTGACGACCGCAACTCTGGAATTTCGATCACTCGCAAGGATTCCCATATATTCGATCATGTCAGGCGATTGTCGGGGTGCGGACCAACCGGTCGCGGGTTGAAAAGATTACACGGTTCCAGCACTGGGGCATTCTTCTAAATCTCTATTAGAATTAAGTGCCCGGGCTGACTCTGAAGCTGCGCCTGCGTGGGCGTCTTTCAAAGACTCAACCTTATTACTCGGAATCGACATAATCACGATGACCTCGCAATACGAGCCCGTTCAGAGGCTCCCGAACATGCAGGACGCCGGACCTGGCGAGCTCGCTGCGCGCGACAAGGCGATTTCGACGCTGCGGGGAATTTTCGGGCTGCGGGGATACGACCGGGCCGAAACCCCGGTACTCGAACAGACGGAACTGTATCTACGCAAGTCGGGCGGCGGACTATCGTCGCGTCTGTACGACTTTTCCGAGCCAGGCGGTTACGAAGTAAGCCTGCGTCCCGAGTTCACCTCAGCGATCCTTAGACTCGCAGCTGACCGCGGCGTTGACAATGGCACCCTGCGACTCATGTACGATGGGCCGGTCTTCAGATACGCCAATCAGGACGACGAAGACGGCAGCAAGACCCGGCAGTTCACCCAGCTCGGTGCAGAGTTGATCGGTCCACGACCGCCTTCAGCCGATGGCGAAATAATCGCCATGGCAATGGAGGGCCTGCTGGGCCTCGGCATCAGTGGCGCGAGGGTGATTGTCGGCCACGTCGGCGTCGTAGTCGCTGCACTTTCCGAGTTCAATCTTTCGGAACGCGCACGCCTTTTCCTGGTCAGCAATATCGGGGAACTTAAACTCGGGCAGGTCGAATCCGTCACAGAAAAAGCGGCCACTCTCGGTTTCATCACCGACATTGTGGTCGACGATGCACAGGTTGCAGCAGACCGAGACCGTCTTGCCGTAACCATCGAACGGGTAATGGCCGAAGGGATAGGCGTTTCCCTCGGGCAAAACACCGGTTCTCGCAGCCCCGAGGAGATCGTCGCGCGACTCGTACGGAAAATGTCGGAGGCCGATAATCCGGAGGATTTCAAGCGGGCGCTCGGGATGCTTTCCCGGTTATCCCAGGTCCGCGGCCAAGTCGATGATGCCCTGGAGACGGCGGGCAAAATCCTCGCCTCGGCTGGAATTTCTTCCGAACCGGTCTCGGACTTTCGCGAACTACTTGCCGCTGCCGAAGCCGAGGGGGTGTCCGGCGATCGGATCACGGTCGATTTCGGCATCGTCCGTGGACTCGCTTACTACACCGGGATGCTGTTCGACATCTACGCCGACGATTCCAACGGCGATACGCTCGGCGGAGGTGGACGGTATGACGGTCTCACCAGGGTGCTTGGTTACGACCGCGACGTCCCGGCCCTCGGCTTTGCCTACAACCTCGACGCCATCGTTGAATCTCGCAGCCGCGAGCTCGACCCGAGTCCAGACTTGACTGTAGTTTCTCCCGTTGAAACAGGCTCGGTCGACTCGGCGATACAACAGGCGCGCCAGCTCCGTGCCTCGGGCAAACGCGCCGCGATAGATTTCGAAAGTCCGAGCTCGCAAGGTGAAGGGCAGGGGGAGCGATGAGCAATCTGCGGTTCGCCCTGCCGTCGACCGGTGCGCTGTACGACGGGACCGCCGAGTTACTGGCCGGCTGCGGTCTGGCTGTCCGTCGGGCCAACTCCCGACGATACACGGCCGACATTCCAGCCCTTCCGGGTGTGGATGTCCTGTTCCAGCGCCAGTCCGACATTACGACCGAAGTCGATGGCGGCAGCGCTGATATCGGAGTCGTCGGACTCGATCGGTACTCCGAGTCGCGACTTGAACGCGGCGATACGGTGCTGGTCCACGATGGCCTGAGATTTGGCACTTCCAGCCTCGTGATCGCGGTCCCCGACTCATGGCTCGACGTGACGAGCATGGCCGACCTCGCCGATATAGCGCTCGAGTTCCGGGCCAAAGGTCGCGACCTTCGTATCGCTTCGAAGTACCAGCGACTGGTCAAGCGGTTCCTGAATATGAACGGCGTGAACTATGTATCGATGGTCTCAGTGTCGGGGGGCCTTGAAGCCGCACCGGTTATGGGTTACGCCGATATCATCGCCGACATTACTGCAACCGGCACAACGCTGCGGGAAAACGGACTGCGCATACTGGTCGATGGCACAATCATCGATTCCCAGGCGGTAATCGTCGGCAACGGACGGGCCCTGGCAAACGATCCTGAAAAACTGACTCTCACCCGAAAGCTACTTGAGAAAATCGAGGCGAGCCTTCGAGCGAACAGGTATCAGCGGGTGACCGGTGATATCCAGGGCGAATCCGAGGATGAAGTTGTCAGGCAGGTGATGAAACGTCGCGAGCTGGCAGGTGTAGACGGCCCAACGATATCTGCCGTCCACACCGGTAACAACAGTTCGTGGTTCACCGTGCAGGTACTGGTACAGAAAACCGACCTGACCGAGGTCGTGAATCACTTTCGCGATCTCGGTGGCATCGGCATCGCGGCGACCGACGTCCAGTACGCCTACCGAGAGCGATGCGATTCGTACGATCAACTCGTTGAAAACCTGGCGCGGTTCAGGGAAACGGGCAATTAGTCTTGAAACGAGTAATCGGCGCAGCCGCGGGTATCGAATACTTTCGCCGTGAGCGCAATCTACCTGCCGAAGCAGTCCTTTCCGATGGAAATGGCCTGTTTCCCGATCGAGTATCTCCCGACGAGTTTGCCGCCAGGGTGATTCAGATCGTCCGAAGTGAAGGCGACGAAGGTCTCAGAAGGATCAACACGGCCCTCGACGGTGGTTCGCCAGACATCTTAGAAGTAACACAATCCGAGATCGACTCGGCATTCGACGAACTCGACCCGGCAGCAGTTTCGGCCCTGGAGCTCGCGGCAGACCGCGTGCGAAAATTTCAGGGCAGGGGACTACCGAAAAGCTGGAGCGACGGAACCGGAAAATTCGGCGAGAAAGTTACGCCGCTCGAAACGATAGCGGCTTACGTCCCCGGTGGAACTGCCCCACTTGCATCAACGGTGATAATGACTGTTGTACCGGCAAAGGTTGCTGGTGTTGACGAAATAATCGTCGCCACACCCACTCCCGGCAATGCATTGCCACACCCGGCGATTCTGGCTGCGGCGAAGATTGCCGGGGCCGACCGTGTGTTCAAACTGGGTGGCGCACAGGCGATAGCGGCTCTGGCGTACGGCACCGAATCAGTTCCGGCGGTCGATCTGATATGCGGTCCGGGTAACGGATGGGTGACGGCGGCCAAGAAACTGGTCTTCGGAGACGTTGGGATCGACGGGTTGTACGGCCCGACGGAAACGCTGGTCATCGCCGATGAGTCGGCAAACCCCCGTTTCACCGCGTCCGACCTGATTGCCCAGGCCGAGCACGACACCGTGGCAATGCCGATCCTCGTTGCACTGTCCGAAGCGATTGTCGAGCGAACTGAGGCTGAGATCGAACGCCAGCTGAAAGATCTTCCCCGCAGCGATACCGCCCGGGCGGCCTTCACAAATCGCGGCGTGGCCATTGTGGTGAACAGCACCGACGAGGCGATCCAGGTCGCCAATGCGGCGGCACCCGAACACCTCTGCATTCTTACCGAAGACGCAGGCAAACTTGCAGAAAATGTTCGTAACGCAGGCGGGCTTTTTATCGGAGAGTGGTCGGCGGAAGTCATGGCCGACTATGTTGCCGGGCCTTCCCACGTCATGCCGACCGCTGGGACAGCCCGTTTTTCGTCGGCACTCTCGGTGAGAAACTTCGTTCGGGTCACGCCTGTCCTGACATTCGACGACGACACGTTTCTCGAACTCTCGAAAGACGCAGAAGTCCTTGCGAAGCTTGAAGGCCTGCACGGCCACGCCGCAGCTTCTGAGTACCGGCGTCGAAACATCGTTGGCGAATAGTCGCCACACAGTCCACACTTGCCCAATATGTCTCAAATCGAAAAACTCATGCGTTCGCACATGGTCAACTTCGCGACCTATCACGGGGTCGATCCATCTGAGGAGCTCGCTCGCAAGGCCGGGATCAAACCTGAGGATGTCATTCGCCTGAACGCGAACGAAAACCCGTACGGACCACTCGATAACGTATCGGCCGCCCTTTCGGGCCTGCCACTTCACCTGTATCCAGACCCGAACCAGCGAAAATTACGGGCTGCGCTTGGCGAATACACCGGGCAGCCGGTCGAGCGAATTATGGCTGGAGCAGGTGGCGACGAGATTATCGACCTGCTGATGCGCCTGTTCATCGCGCCGGGCCAGAAAGTCCTCGATTGTGAACCGACCTTCGGCATGTACTCATTTTCGGCCCGGCTTGCCGAAGCAGAAATCGTATCGGTCCCACGAAACAGCACATGGGATATCGATATTCCGGCAATGCTTGAAGCAATCGATGATTCGGCGCGGATCGTGTTCCTGGCTTCACCGAACAACCCGACCGGTAACCTGTTGACCGAGCGCGACGCACGGGCGCTACTCAAGACCGGAGTCATCGTCTGTGTCGATGAGACCTACTACGAGTTCTCTGGAAGCACCCTGTGTCCGTTGCTCGACGAGTACGAAAACCTGGTGATACTCCGTTCGTTCAGTAAATGGGCGGGCATTGCAGGGCTTCGAGTCGGTTACGCGATCGCTTCGAGCGAACTGATAGGCCACCTGATGGACATCAAGCAGCCGTACAACATCAACATCGCAGGCGAAGCCGCCGTTCTGGCAGCGCTGGAACACCGTGGCGAGTTGCTTGAGCGTGCGGCCACGCTAATTGAGCAACGAAAGCGCCTCGAAGCGGTCGTGGATGAGTTTCCCGGTATCTCGTACTACCCGTCCGAGGCCAACTTCCTCCTCTGCCGGTTCGAGCGGCGAACTGCCGAAGAAGCCTATGTCGAACTGGCACAGCGCGGAATTTTCGTGCGCAGGTTCCCGCAGACCGTCCTCGATAGTTCTCTCCGGATCAGCACCGGTACCCCTGAACAGACAGACTTGCTGATCGACGCTCTCAGAAGGGTTGTTTAGCAAACGCCCGCACGGTTAGCATCGAATCAAGCGCTCGGACCATTTGTGAGATCGAAGGCACCAGAATGTCAGAAAACAACCCTCGCGTAGCGACCATGGTTCGTGAGACAGGTGAAAGCAAAATTGCGGTGACCGTCAATCTCGATGGCACCGGCAAGGCAGATATCGACACTCCTGTCGGCTTTCTCAAGCACATGCTGAGCCAGATCGCCCGCCACGGCCTGATCGATCTCAAAGTGGAGGCTTATGGCGACCTTGAAACCGGGTCACACCACACCGTCGAAGACACGGCTATCGTGCTTGGCAGGGCCATCGACGAAGCACTGGGCGACCGGAAGGGCATCGTGAGGATGGCCGACCGCACATGCCCGCTCGATGAGGCCCTTACTCACGCCGTGCTCGATCTGTCGGGCCGCGGCTACGCAGTGGTCAACATGGGCATCGACAACAATGTCGGTGAGTTCCCGGCCGACCTTGCGCGTCACTTCTTCGAGGCGATGGCTGTCGAAGGTCGATTCTGTTTGCACATCCGGGTGCTGGCGGGGCAAAACGAACACCACGTGATCGAGTCGGCGTTCAAGGCGTTCGCAAGATCGCTGAGAGACGCTTCACGCATCGACGAGCGGAACCCGGATGCAGTGCCGAGCACAAAAGACACCCTCACCGGCTGAGACCGACCGAGGTACTCTCCTCTTCCCGAGCCCTGCGGAGGGATTCCCCTGACTCAGCAAATTGGCTGCAGCTCCGGCAAATCGGAGTGTCGAAACAACCGGGGTCGGTATTCGTATACATCGGGAACTGGCAGTGTCATCTGTCGGCTGAAGCGTTGACTCTACCCGCTTTGACCTTTGATCCCTCCGATAAGGTCGGGATGAGGACGAGCAGCGCCGCGACTGAGGCTGCGCCGCGATTTGGGGGCTACGCCGTTTCCAAATCGTAGGTGAATGTTTCGATTACGGGATTGGCGAGCAGTTTCTCGCACATCGATTTCACGTCGGCTTCCGCAGTCGCGAGATCGTCACCTTCGATCTTCACCTCGAAGTACTTGCCCGCACGGAGCGATTCGACCGAGTCGAACCCCAGTCGGCCCAGTGCGCGGGCTATCGTCAGTCCCTGGGGATCGTTGACGGTAGGTTTGAGAGTGACGTGGACTTTTGCCAGGAACATCAGGGGCAGTCTAGTACGGGTTTTCGGGCACGCTTTCGGGTGCACGGTCCTGGTACTCATCGATGAACTGTCGGATCAGGTCCTCGTCCACCTCGTCCAGGTAAAGGTGGTGTCGCCACGCCGTAATTGCGATCTTGCTTGGCATGTTCACGTATGGCGACAATATGAACTGCGAGTTATTTCGGGGAATAATGTCATCCAGTGCCTGCACGATCTCAGGGCACCCGCCTTCGCAGTCGTAATGAATGCCGATCCCGCCGTGTTCCAGGTTGTGGACCAAGACCTCATTGGGGAGTATCTGCTCGTACGTACCCCATCTGGCTGGAGCTGAAACGCCGACACGGGTTGTAGCTCCGGCCCAGTGCGGGCCCGAAGTCGCCGGCACAACTGTGTAGGCGCCGGTATTCGGCGCATCCCCGGGTATGTGATCGCGGCCCTGATCCACGTCAATCTCGATAAAGCCACCGTTGTTCACGCCTCGGAGGCCACCAGAAGTCTGCGGGCTCAGGTTCGGTGAAAGCACGAGCGCCGAGATAAAGACCAGAGCGAACAAGATTCCACCAAACATCAAGAGTGAGCGCTTGCGGCGAGCCCGCGCACGGCTCCTCGACCTACGCACTTCCCGGATCTGGCCCTTGCTCATCCCGCGGCGGCTTTCCGGGCGGGTAGTTGCTATTCGCTTTGAATCTGCCATGCGTTCCCAAACGTCACACCAACCGGTGCACCAGTTATATTCAAGACTATCTACAGTACCAGTGACTTGCCGGCCAGTCGCCGGTAAGACTCTAGATATCGCTCCCTCGTTTGCTCAATTACGGCGTCGGGTAATGTCGGCGGGTGTGGTTCACGCTTCCAGTCGGTATCCAGCAGCCACGCACGCAAATACTGCTTGTCAAAGGCCGGTGGGAATTTCCCCGGAACCCAGTCATCGACATCCCAGTACCGGCTCGAATCGGGTGTAAGCACTTCGTCGATTATCGTCAGTTCACCATCAACGAAGCCGAACTCGAACTTCGTGTCGACCAGGATCATCCCCTGCCCGGCGGCGTAGGCGTGGGCCACCTGGAATATTTCGATGCTTTTTTCTTCGAGTTGAGCATGTAGTTCGCCGCCAACGAGGTCTCGCGCTTCGCTCGGCGTCAGGGGCATGTCGTGACCCGATTCGGCCTTTGTGGAAGGAGTGAATACCGGCTCAGAAAATCGATCAGCGGCCTTCATGCCCGTTGGCAGGGGAGTGCCGTTCATTGTTCCCGATTCTTCGTACTCGGCCCATGCGGAACCCGCGATGTAGTTCCTGACAACGCACTCGATGTCGATCCGTTCCGCCTTCTTGATCACCATCGATCTTCGTGCCAGGTCGGGAGTCAATTCCGACAGTGCGCCGCTGATTTCGATTGCGGCCATCGCGGTTTCGTCATCGGCAGTAGCGATCAGGTGGTTTGGCATCACATAGTCGATGACGCCGAACCAGAACGCAGACATTTGCGTGAGGATAATCCCCTTGCCGGGAATCGGCTGGTCCATCACCACGTCGAACGCCGAAATTCGGTCGGATGCAACCATCAGGAGGCGGTCATCGCCCAGGTCGTACGTATCCCGGACTTTCCCCCGGTGGATCAGACCGGAGAGATTCGTCTCGAACACAGCTTCAGACAACTTCGGTCTCCGAAATCCCAGCACGTTCGAAAATGCGGTCTACGTGGCCGAGATAGAAACCGTAATCGAACAGGTCGTTGAGATCTTGCGGACTTACCTTCGACGCCACCGCCGGGTCTGTCTTGATCAACTCGCGGAAATCAAGCTCTTCATCCCACGATCGCATTGAACACCTCTGCACGGCGTCGTAAGCGTTGGTTCGCTCAACGCCCTTCTCCACCAGCAGCAGCATCACCCGCGGCGAGAACACCAACCCCCGGGTCGACTCGAGGTTTCGCATCATCTGGTCCGGATGAACGACCATGTCAGAGATGATCCCTGTCATCAGGCTCATGATGTAATCCAGCGCGAGCGACGCATCGGGCAGGATCATTCGCTCGGCCGATGAATGTGAGATATCGCGCTCGTGCCACAGTGCGACGTTTTCGAGCGCCGTTACCGAATGCCCACGCACGAGCCGGGCAAGGCCGCATATACGTTCTGTAAGCTCGGGATTGCGCTTGTGAGGCATGGAAGAAGAGCCCTTTGTTACGTAACCGGGTTTGCCGAACGGCTCTTCTACTTCTCGGATTTCGGTTCGTTGCAGGCTTCTGATTTCGGTCGCAATTTTTTCGAGCGTGGCCGCAACAAGGGCGAGCACCTGTACATATTCGGCGTGCCTATCGCGCTGGATCACCTGGTTCGACACTTCTGCAGGTGCCAGACCGAGTTGCTCGCATACCGATTCTTCGATCACCGGCGGTATCGAGGCAAACGTCCCGACCGGACCCGAAAGCATTCCAACGGCAACTCTTGTGCGGGCAGCTGCGAGCCTTGCCCGGTTCCGCTTCATTTCGACAAACCAGAGCGCCAGCTTCATGCCGAAGCTCATCGGCTCGGCGTGGATACCGTGCGACCGACCTATGCATGGCGTGTGTTTGAATTCGATGGCGCGAATGCGCAGCGCATTGAGGAGATCGACGATGACTCGGTCCAGCAGATCGCACGACTGCGCCAACTGCATACTGAGGGCGGTGTCTTTTACATCATTCGACGTTAGGCCGTGGTGAACCCATCGACGTTCCGGGCCAAGACTTTCACCCATGGCCTGGGTGAACGAAACGAGATCGTGTTTTGTCTCTTCAAACAACCGGTCGTAAGCTGCTCGATCAAATTTGGCGTTGCGAATCTTTGCCATATCCGACTTCGGTACCACGCCCTGATCGGTCCATGCCTGTGAGGCGGAGATTTCGACTTTTAGCCAGAGATCGAATGAGTTGTCTTCCGACCAGATTCCACTCATCTCAGGCCGTGAATATCGTGCGATCACTGGCTTATCGATCTCCGCTTTTGAATGTTTTGTCCATCACATGCTCAGCTACCGGTCCGCACTCCTGCCAACCCGACTCGAAAATCGTCCCTGTTACCTCCGCCAGGCAAGTTATCGGCAATGAAATCGGCAGAAGATCAATCGTATCGAAACACGAGCGAGCGTGCGGGGCCGGAGACGGTCTCAATCTTCGCGAAGTTCACTGTTTGCGCTCACTTTGCGGAGTCCCTCAGCAGCGCGGGCAGCGCGTACATTTCAGCCATCCATGCTCCGCCGTCTTCACTCCTGCCGCCAAACAGATTTCGCGCTTCGGATGGTTTAATCAGTCTTACCTCAACAACTTTTTCGCCATCTGGCGGGTTTGTGGGTTTGTGAGTCAGGTCTACCTCGGCGTACCCGATCAAATGGATGAAATCGGGGTGGGGAAGGTGCGGACGGTATGCTTCAGTCCGGTGAGAATGGCAAATGAACACACCGAAAGGCGTAAACGAGCGCAACTCGGCCCGGTTTCCTCGCTCAGTTCACGACGAACGGCGTCCAAGTACAACTCTCCGGGCTCAAGTGTGCCACCCGGGTGATCCCAGTCGCCGTTATCGAACCGTATTACAAAGCTCATTTCACCCACGAACGGGACGACTCGGACATTGGCGATCAGCGATTCATCAAGATTGCCCGGTAACAACTCGAACTGCACGTCGATCGGGCCCCACGGCCAGTGAAACGGTTTGGTCAGGTTCGGAAAATCGGTCAGGTTAATCGCTGGGATTTTCACGAGGCGCCGTTCATTCCACGATGGCGCGCCGGGCGATGTCATCCCTGTATCCGGCACCCTCGAATGCAATCTGCCTGACACCGGCATAGGCCGCATCGCGGGCGTGTTTTACCGACTCGCCCGATCCCGCTACACCCAGCACACGTCCACCCGATGTCACAAGTGCTCCCAGTTCATTTCTGGCGGTACCGGCGTGAATCACGAGGCCGTGCCCAGCCGCAACGTCGACGCCGGTTATCGCCATACCCGTTTTATAGCTACCGGGATAGCCGTCCGAGGTCATCACCACGAACGCATGCGCTGAGTCCGACCAACTGACCTCCTGTTCGGCCAGGCGACCCTCAGCAACTGCCATGCAAATGTCGAAAAGATCGGTTTCGAGTTTCGGCATCAGTATCTGCGTTTCGGGATCCCCGAATCGGCAGTTGAACTCGATGACACGCGGGCCGTTATCGGTAATCATCAGCCCTGCGTAAAGAATGCCCGAATATGAGCTGTCCTCGGCAACGAGTGCCTTCGCAATCGGTTCAAGGATTTCAGTACGCACCTGTTCTGCGAGTTCAGAAGTCCAGAACTCGGGAGGTGTATACGAACCGACTCCCCCCGTGTTCGGGCCGGTATCTCCCTCGCCAATACGCTTGTAGTCGCACGCGGCGACCTCGGCTGAAACGATCTCGCCCTGCAAGAACGCAAAAACGCTGACTTCAGGCCCCGACATGCGCTCGGCAAGGAGAAGCTTCGATGATGAATCGCCGAACAGGGCATCGTCGATCATTTCCGTGATCGCGGAGTCCAGTTCCTCGTAGGAGTCAGGCAGGATGACGCCTTTCCCGGCTGCAAGGCCGTCCGCTTTTACAACCAGCGACCCTTCCGGTTTCGACCGCCCGTAAGCAATCGCCGAGGCTGAGTCATCGAACGCCCTCGACTCTGCTGTCGGGATTCCGTGCCGGGTCATCACGTCGTCGGACCAGATCTTCGAGCCTTCCACACGGGCCGCGGCGGCTGAGGGTCCGAATACTACGAGACCGGCCGATTTGAACCGATCCGCTATTCCGTCGATCAGGGGTTGTTCAGGGCCGACAAAAGTCAGGTCTACGAATCGTGAGCGCGCCAGTTGCAGCAGTCCGTCGATGTCCTCAGCCTTCACCTCCACGTTTTCACCGAGATCTGCTGTACCGGCATTACCCGGTGCGATGATCAACTCGGTCACTTTTGGACTCTGCGCCAGTTTCCAGGTGATTGCGTGCTCGCGCCCACCCGAACCGATTACAAGGACTTTCAACTGAACCCCGCTTTACATTCGATCATCGCCCCCAAGCAGCGATCGATCTCCGCACCGCTCGAACAGCCTCACTCGTCACTCAAACGCCACGTTGTGGCTATTCCCACTCGATTGTGCCCGGTGGCTTGCTGGTGATATCGAGTACCACCCGGTTCACCTCGGGCACTTCGTTCACAATTCGGTTCGAAATTCTCGCCAGAGTGTCGTACGGCAACCGCGCCCAGTCGGCAGTCATGGCATCGTCGCTGGTAACGGCACGAATCGCCACAACGTACTGGTATGTGCGTTGGTCGCCCATGACACCGACCGTCCTGGTGTTGGTCAGCACTGCAAACGACTGCCACAGGCGTTCGTAAAGCCCGTCGGCCTTAACCTCGTCGATCACGATCCAATCGACGGCCCGCAGTATTTCGAGCTTCTCGTAAGTCACCTCACCCATAATGCGAATCGCCAGGCCGGGCCCCGGGAACGGCTGACGATTGACACTTTGCGAAGTCAACCCGAGCTCGATCCCGGCCTTACGCACCTCGTCCTTGAACATGTACCGAAGCGGCTCGACCAGCTTCAGGTTCATTCGCTCCGGGAGGCCGCCGACGTTGTGATGGGTCTTGATCGTATGCGAGGCGCTTGAATCTGCGCTGATACTCTCGATCACGTCGGGGTACAGCGTACCCTGCGCCAGGTAATCGACCTCGCCGATATCGTTGGCGACCTCTTCGAAAACCTTGATGAACTCTTCGCCGATAGCCTTTCGTTTTACCTCGGGATCGGTAACGCCCTTGAGGGCAGCGAGAAACCGCTCGGTGCCGTCGACGAATATCAGGTTTACACCGAGCTGACTGGCAAATACGTTCTGAACGCGGTCGGCCTCGCCGCGTCGCATCAGGCCGTTATCGACAAAAATACAGGTTAGACGGTCACCGATCGCCCTTTGTATCAAGGCCGCTACAACCGTCGAGTCGACGCCGCCCGAGAGGGCGCAGATAACCTTTCCGTCCCCGACCTGTTCCCTGATCTGGTCCACAGCATCTGACACGAAGTTAACCGGCGTCCAATCGCCAGCCCCATGGCAAACTCCGAACACGAAGTTGCGCAGGATTTCGCTTCCCTGCGGGGTGTGGACCACTTCCGGGTGGAACTGAATTCCGAAATAGGTCCCTTCCTCGTTGCCCATGACGGCAATCGGGGAGTTCTCAGAATAGGCGAGCGACCGGAACCCCGGGGGGAGCTCCTCGATACGGTCGCCGTGGCTCATCCAGACGGGGATTTCACTGTCCAGTCCTTCAAACAGGACGTTGTCCTGACCGTCCTTGTGAATCACAGTGTGCCCGTACTCACGTTGGGTGACCGACTCGACCTTACCGCCAAGCTGGTGGGCGATCAACTGCATGCCGTAACAAATGCCCAGTATGGGAACGCCAGCGTCGAACACCCACGCCGGAGCCATCGGCGCGTCGTCTTCATAGACGCTGTTCGGACCGCCGGAAAGAATCACGCCGATAACGTCCTGCTCGTTAAGGATTTCGCTACCAGCGTCGTACGGAATAATCTCGCAGTAGGTGTTGGACTCACGAACTCTCCGTGCGATCAGTCGCGAGTACTGGGCACCGAAATCGATGATTATTATCGCCTTCGTCTTGATATCGACCGGCGGGTTTACTCCGGTGGTGCGGTCGGCCTGTGCTATCTCAAGATATGTCCCGACCTCGATGTCGTCCGAAGTCGATACCCTGCGAGATGTCCCGTCAGTTGGCTGTCCGGTCATGTGCTCCCCTGCATATCTAATAGGACATGGTTAACCGAGTCGACCTGCCACCTCAAACTCACCACCGCCACTGCCGCAAACGCCCGTCGATGAAAGGCACGACCGCAACCTGTATATTTGGGAGGTGAGACCCATAAATTTACCTCTCCCCACCGACTCCGTCACCGGTCAATTTCGAAAGATTTTTAACTGGTCAGACCGGACCTGAGAGGCGGCCGGGACGAAATGTCGGGCCGCGCCTGGCAAACCTCGCTAAAAACACGTCAAAACAGGGGTAGCGCGCTAAGATTATTCGATGCAGATTACCACCGGAAACTCGTTCCAGGATTCACAGCTTCAGCGCGCCGCGGATGCGATCGCAGGGGGCGGATTAGTTGCGTTCCCGACCGACACTTTTTTCGCACTCGGGGCAGATGCGTTGTCAGCAGCCGCGGTTGCGGGCGTTTTTGCTGCAAAAGGGCGAGACCCGGGAATTCCTGTGCCGGTGCTCGTATATGACATCGCCATGGCCGAGCAGGTCGTCAGTGATTTTCCGGGCCCGTTGCACGATCTCGCCAACCTCTTCTGGCCCGGAGCCCTGACCATCGTGCTTCCAGCATCGGATGTTGTTCCCGATGTGGTCACCGCGGGTACCGGAACCGTTGGATTGAGGGTACCTGACCACGATCTGGCCCGTGAACTGATCGCCACGGTAGACACGCCCCTTACGGGGACGAGTTGCAACGTCTCAGGAAGCCAACCCACCAAAAATGCGAAAACCGTGCGTCAACAATTCGGGGACAAAATCTTGGTACTGATCGATGCTCCCTGCGGCGAAAATACTCTTCCCAGCACCGTGGTCGGCCTGTCTGGTAATCGCATCAGGCTGTTCAGGGCTGGCGCAGTCGACATCGATTCGCTCCGGAAAATCGTCGGCGATATCGTCGTGGAATAGCCAGCCTCGGTTACTCTTAGTCCGCTCGATTCTCAAAGGCACCCAAAATGCCTGAAAAAACCATCGGAGAACGCGATTGACCGAAACCGGAACATTTCCCGGTCTTACAAACGACGATGCGGAACAGTTTGAATCCGCCTTGCAGTCGTTCATTAATTCTCGTGAACTCCCGCTGTACAAGATGATGGCCTACCACCTCGGGTGGGTGGATCAGAATGGCGAACCGGAAGCGTCGACGCCCCAGGACCGGTCCCACGGTCACCTGGTACTCACCGTTTCGAAAGCTGTGGGCGGCGACAACGCATCCGCCATGCCGTACGCCATCGCTGCCGAGCTTGTTCACAACTTCTTGCTGGTGCATGAAGACGTCCAGAACGCCAATACCGAACGAAACAGCCGTCCGACGGTGTGGTGGTCGTGGGGACCGGCCCAGGCCATAAATGCCGGGGACGGGATCCACGCGATGGCACGAATCTCGATCTTCCAGCAGCGACAATCCAGTGGTCCGGCGTCCGATCCCCGGCGTATCTCAATGGCGCTCGAGACGCTCGATAACGCCACACTCGAGGTATGCGAGGGCGAGTATCTCGACATCTCGTTCCAAGAGCGAGCGGCAGTCGGCGTTGAAGATATATTGAACGTTGCACGCAAGCACGGTGCACTCTTTGGGGCCAGCGCGCGCCTCGGTGGGATCGCTGCTGGCGCCGAAAGCGAGATTCTGGATGCTCTTACCGCCTTTGGCACGGCGGCCGGAACCGCGAGAAGTCTGAATACAGACCTCAAGGCGCTCTGGCCGAATCCCGATTCAGAGCGGGACGACGTCCAACGCGGCCGGCTCCAATCGAAGAAGAAATCGCTTGCCACGGCACACGCCATTGAAACCGGGACACCTGCGATTCGTCGTCGCCTGGGTGAAATTTTTATGAAACGAATACTCGACCCCGCCGATTTCGATGTGATTACCTCGATACTGGAGGAGACCGGCAGCAGGTCGTTCTCAGAAAATCATGTCGAAACGTTGACCGGGGAAGCGATTTCAGCCCTGGAATCGGGAGGGTTCTCTGGTCAGCACAGGGCCACCCTCGCCGATGCAGTCAGGCTGATAGTCGGCTCGGCCTGAACGCGCTGCCAACCCGGGAATCACACAGGTCATCAGTTTGAAAAAACGGTCCATAAGGGAAACCGACGTAACGGGAATGACCGTTCTGGTGAGGGTCGATTTCAACGTTCCAATGCGCAACGGCACGATAACGGACGATTCCCGTATCCGGGCCGCACTCCCCACTTTGCAGATGCTGGGAGGCAGCGGCGCGAAGGTTGTCATCTGCTCTCACTTTGGGAGGCCCGGAGGTCAGGTGATCGAGGAGATGCGGCTCACGATGGTCCGGACCCGCCTATCCGAACTACTCGGGGCACCGGTCAGGGATGCTGGCGGTCCATCGGGAGAGACGCCGGCTCAAGTTGCTTCCGCGCTGTCGGCGGGCGAATTCGCGCTCCTCGAAAACCTCAGGTTCGAACCCGGTGAAGAAGCGAACGACGCCGAATTTTCCAATCACCTTGCCAGCCTGGCCGACATCTATGTGAATGATGCGTTTGGCGCTGCCCACCGCGCGCACGCCTCTACTGTGGGGGTGGCCGAACATCTGCCGGCAGTGGCTGGACTGCTGATGGAACGCGAGCTGGAGATACTGGGAAAAGCGATGATCGCAGACGCTTCTACAAGCCCGGTCGTCGCGATCGTTGGAGGTGCCAAGGTCGTCGATAAAATTCAGGTCCTTTGGCATCTCTCAGAAAAAGTCGACACGATCCTCATTGGCGGCGGGATGGTGGCGGCGTTCTTCGTGGCGAAAGGGCACTCGGGCGGTGCGGCGCTGGTCACCGATGAAGATGCCGCGGCCGCAAACGGTTTGCTCGAATCGGGTCGTGCCGATGCAATAATTCCCGTCGATGTGATTACAGCCCCGGATTTCAGCGAACGGTCGCCCGCCACGACCTGCGAACAGTCCAGCGTCCCGAACAACCAACTGATCCTTGATATTGGTCCGGCCACGGCGAAAAAATACTCTGAGGTTATTTCGGCGGCGAAAACCCTGATCTGGAATGGACCGATGGGCGTTTTCGAATGGCAGGCCTTCGCCGCCGGGTCCGAGGCAGTAGCAAGGGCGGTCGCAGCCAACAAAATGGCAACTTCTGTGATCGGTGGCGGCTCTACCGCCGAGATTGTCGGCTCACTCGGACTTGTCGACCAGATAACCCATGTTTCGACCGGTGGCGGGGCCTCGCTTGAGTTTCTCGAAGGTAAAATATTGCCTGGAGTGGCGGCGCTGGACGATGCCCCGTAATGCCGGAAATCCAGTCAGGCTTGCGAACACAAACGAGCTCAACCTACTATTTTAGGAGCTACCCGGTATGGCACTCAGAACTCCGGTAATCGCCGGAAACTGGAAGATGAACACTGATATCGAGTCGGATCTGGAGCTCGCACGCGGGATTCTTGAGCAGAGCGACGCGGTAATCGGTGTCGAAAAGATCGTCTGCCCGCCGTTTGTTGCGCTGGCCTCTGTTTCCGAACTGCTCCGTGGCTCGTCGATTCATGTTGGTGCGCAAAACGTCAGCGCGAACGAAAACGGCGCATACACAGGCGAAATATCGGCCGCGATGCTCAAAGGTCTGACAAGTCATGTGATCGTCGGCCACTCCGAACGACGGGCCCTGTACGGCGAAACGTCGGGCGATGTTACAGCGAAGGCGGCAGCTGCCGCTTCATCGGGTCTCAGGCCGATTCTCTGCGTGGGCGAGGCGCTCGAAGTGCGACAGACGGGTAACGCAGAGTCGTTTGTGGCCGACCAGCTGGAATCGAGTCTGGCCGGCTACTCAGACTGGGATGCGTTGATTGTGGCCTATGAGCCGGTGTGGGCCATCGGGACCGGCGAGGCCGCAACTTCAGATCAGGCCCAGGAGATGACCGCGGTGTGCCGCGGCGTAATACAAAATCTGGCCGCCGGTGCAGCAGATTCTGTGCGTGTGCTTTACGGCGGCAGTGTCAATTCTGGGAACATTGCCGAACTCCTTGAGCAGTCCGATATCGACGGCGCGCTCGTGGGTGAGGCGAGCCTGAAAGCCGATGAGTTTTCCAGGCTGATCGCCGCCGCGGGAACGGTTTGAACGGACCGATGAAGTGAACCCTTCATCAGCGCCCAGGCTGATCGCCGTCATCGGTGCAACCGCTACCGGCAAGACCCCTGTAGGTATCGAGATCGCACTTGCGCGGGGCGGTGAAGTGGTCAACTGCGATTCGCGCCTGTTCTATCGCGGGATGGACATCGCGACGGCAAAGCCATCGGAAAGCGAGATGCGAGGCGTACCGCACCACCTCATCGACATCCTCAAGCCCGACGAACATTTCAGCCTCGGCGAGTATCTGAAACTTGCCCGTGCCACGATCGCCGACATCGTCGGCCGCGGGAAATTACCGGTTCTTGTGGGTGGATCGGGACAGTATGTCTGGGCCCTGATCGAAGGCTGGGAGGTCCCCGAAATCGAACCCGACCCGACACTGCGCGCCGATCTGGAACAACGCCTCGAAACCGATGGCGTGGAGGTGCTCGCACGCGAGTTGGTCGCGATCGCGCCCGAAATTGCATCAGACACAGACCTGCTCAATCCGAGGCGGGTTGTCCGTGCGATCGAACGCGTTCAGTCGAACTCGTCAACATCCCACGGCTCCGGTAAAAAAAAAGCCGATGATCCACCATTTGAAGCCATAATGATCGGGCTGACGGTGGAACGCTCTGTGCTCCACCAGCGGGTCCTGGACAGACTCGACTCGATGCTTGAAGATGGCTGGCAGGGCGAGGTCGAAACCCTTCTTGCGACCGGGTACTCGGCCCGGGATAGGGCGATGAGTGGTATCGGATATCGCCAGATGATCAGTCATATCGCGGATGAGGCCGATCTCGCCGAAACTATTCGGCTCACTGCCGTCGCAACGAATCGCTTAATCCGCCACCAGAACAACTGGTTCAAGCAGGACGACCCCAGGATTCAGTGGTTCGACATGACTGAAAACCCGGGCGATCAAGTGAAATCTATACTCAAGTCAACGGCCAACTGGATATCCGGCCCGGATGAATTCCTTCTCCCCGCGGGAGAAGGCTAGGTTGAGGGGGAATGGCCGCGTCCGAATCGTGTAAACAGCCGAGAAAATGCTTCTTGTCACGAACGCTATCTGCCTAAATATTTTCTCTCGAACCAGAACTAAGTAGACAATACACAACGCCAAAACAGCCGCTCGACCAAACATTCGCAGTTTGCCGGGTTCATCCATAGAATCATTTATACGTCTGATCGAATTTCCAGAACAATTCCCCGGAAGAATAAGGAACCAATGGCCTTAGAGTTCGCAAAACTGCACGGCACAGGTAATGACTACATAGCCATTGACGGACGGGGCATCGACCGCGACTGGGGTGCGTTATCAGTAGAAATGAGCCGCCTGGCGTTCGGCGTCGGTTCTGACGGTATCGTTCTGGTCCAGGACTCTGAAACGGCCCAAATCCGTATGCGGGTCTACAACCCTGACGGGTCGGAGGCCGAGATGAGCGGCAACGGGATAAGGCTCTTCTCCAAGTTCGTCATCGACCGAAAAATCGCGCTGTCTGAAGGAAATGCTCTGAGCGTCGAGACAGGCGGCGGCATCCGCACCGTCTGGCCAACTATGGAAGGAGAAAGTATGGTCGCCGCAAAAGTCGCCATGGGCATCCCTACATTCGTACCTGCCGAGATCCCCGTTGATACGACGCAAGCAGGTGAGCTCAGCATCGTCAAAAACTACGCGATTCAGGTCGGCGGACGCGAACTCAATGTCACTTGCCTGGCGGTCGGTAATCCGCACGCGGTCGTAATCATGGACGACCCGGTAGAAGACTTTCCGCTTGTCGAGATCGGCCCCCACGTCCAAAGCCACAAACTGTTCCCGAACCGGATCAACTTCGAGATCGTGAACGTCCTCGATCGGTCAAGGATTCGTGCGCGCATATTCGAACGTGGCGCGGGCGAAACGCTGTCGTCGGGAACGGGGAGCACCGCAGCGGCGACCGCGGCGCGGAGTCATGGTCTGGTCGACGATGTGGTAGATGTGGTCGTCGACGGCGGAGTGCTGAGAATCTCCTGGGACGAATCAGGGGAGGCGTTCCTCGAAGGGCCCGCAGTTGAGGTTTTCACCGGTGTTTGGCCCGACTAAGGCCCCAACGGCTCGTCTGCGAGACTAATCCATGGTCGAAAGTCGATTACGATTGATTTTCCCTGACATCTGTCGAACACCAGAACCACAAGCAATACGGACAAACAAATGAAATTTGCTGAACGTGTCGAAAGCCTTCCTCCGTATCTGTTTGTTGGCATTTCACGGGCCATCGCTGCGAAGAAGGAGCAGGGCATCGATGTTATTTCGTTCGGAATCGGTGATCCCGATATGCAGACGCCCGAGCCGGTGTTGGATGCACTGACCGAAGGCGCGCGGAAACCCGCGAATCACAGATATCCTGAGAGCGAGGGACTACCCGAGTTTCGTTCAGCTGTTGCCGATTTTTACGCCCGGCGTTTCGGTGTAAGCCTGGACCCTGCGACCGAAGTTATAAACCTGATCGGAGCGAAAGAGGGCATTGCGCATGCTGCCCTGTGTTTCATCGATCCCGGCGATATTTCGATTAGCCCGACTCCTGCCTACCCCGTGTACGAAATCGGCACGATGTTTGCCGGGGGAACTACTCACTTAGTGACGTTGAAAGAGGAAAACGGCTACCTCGTCGATTTCTCCGACATTCCTACGGATGTCGCGAAAAAGGCCAAAACACTCTGGATCAACTATCCAAACAACCCGACCGGTGGAATCGCGTCAGTAAGTTTCTTCGACGAGGCCGTCCGCTTCTGCAAAGGGTTCGACATAGCGTTGCTCCATGACGCGGCATACACAGAAGTGACCTACGACGGCCATGTTGCCCCGAGCGTGCTGCAGGCCGATGGCGCAATGGACATCGCGATGGAATTTCACTCACTGTCGAAAACTGCGAACATGACAGGCTGGCGGGTGGGAATGGCAGTCGGCAACTCAGAAATGGTCAACGCACTGATGCGGGTAAAGTCGAATATCGATTCAGGCCTTACGCAGGCGAACCAGGAAATGGGCATCGCCGCAATGGACCTGCCCGCAGAATGGCTCGATAACAACAACGAGGTATATCGTAAGCGCCGGGACAAGGTAGTCTCAGTGTTGAACGAGATCGGTGTTCCCACTGTGGCCCCAAAGGGCGGCCTCTACATTTGGACTCCCGTTCCGGTTGGATACACATCCGCAGAGTTCGCGCAGAGGCTACTTGATGAGGCAGACGTGGTCGTGACACCCGGCAACGGCTATGGACCGGGAGGAGAGGGATATATTCGGCTCTCGCTAACAATCCCCGACGATCAGATCGACGAGGGTTTGCGGAGGTTGTCCAGTCTGAGCATCGAATCCCAGCTGGCGTAACGAGAAGTTCAGAGTTTCCGATCCCCCAAATAATGCCCAAGAAAAGCACATATTCAACCGGACCTTTCCGCGAACGGGCAGTGCTTGTTGGCGTGAAAGTGCGATCGCAGGCAGATTACTGGAGGCTCGAAGATTCACTAGCCGAGCTCGCCGAGTTGGCGCGTGCTGCCGGGGCGAACCCGGTCGCACTGCTCACACAGTCGATGAACACGCCGTCGCCAACGTATGTTGGAAAAGGCAAGATGGACGAGCTTCAACTGGTCATCAAGCGGGAGCACGTCGATACCGCAATCTTCGACGACGAACTCACCCCGAGTCAGCAGAAAACCCTCGAGGACAAACTCGAAATCAAGGTCATCGACCGGACTGTGCTGATTCTCGACGTGTTCGCTCAGCGTGCCAGGTCTCGCGAAGGTCGCCTGCAGATCGAACTCGCACAGACTGAGTACCTGTTGCCACGCCTTGCCGGCCAGTGGTCTCACCTCGAACGGCTCGGCGGTGGAGTGGGCACAAGAGGACCGGGTGAAACACAGATCGAAACCGACCGTCGACTGGTCCGCCGGAAGCTATCTCAGGTGAAAAAAGAGCTTGGGCAGGTCCGCTCGCAACGCGGTCAGCAACGGCAGCAGCGGACCGGGGGCGAGACCACGATCATCTGTCTGGTCGGGTACACGAATGCTGGCAAATCGGCGGTATTTAACAAGATAACTTCGTCCAAGGTCATCGAGCGAAACCAGCTGTTTTCAACACTCGACACGACTACACGGCGCCTTTACCTGCCTTCCGGGACCGGAGCAACGATCAGCGATACCGTGGGATTTGTTCACAAGTTGCCGCCGGTTCTTGTCCAGGCCTTCACGGCGACGCTGGAAGAGGCCCTGGAAGCTGATCTTCTGGTGCAGATCATTGACATTTCAAGCCCTTACGCAGCGGAACAGGCTCAGGTCGTGTCCGATCAGCTTTCAGATATGGGGATCGGCGATACGCCCCGGATTCTTGTATTGAACAAACTCGACCTCGTGGTCGAAGGCCCCGAGGAACCACTGACGCTTGATGTGCTGGGCCAGATCGACATCTCGGGCTACCGGCGGGTGGTCACCACCTCCGCGACGAAAAACTGGGGCATCGTCGATCTGCGTAACGCCATCGACGTCGTGATTTCTCCGGTCGATCAGCTTGTGGAAAGTGATGACCAGAAAGCAGCGGTCAACGCCATCCGCTGATACGGAAGTCAACCTCGCTGCGGCGGTACCGGAACCGGTGTCAGAGAGAGACCGGAGACGGGGTAGAAGTAAGTGTCACTACGCCGCACTATCCTTGTTATGTAAAGTAGGAAGTGATATTTATCAGTACTCCCCCCCCCCACGCGGGGGCGCGCTTCCCTGTCAGCCAAATTTGTGTGCGTCCACACATCGGTAATTGCATCGTGGGCGTATGCTGAATAGGAGGATTTTTTCTTCGCGCCCGTCATGCTTTTGCGTACCTGCGCGAAACCCCATCCCGGTCATCCACTCCAAAATGAAATTTATTTCCCGCTTCGGCTCGCTCAAACCCGCGGGCTCGCTCAAAATTCTTTCAGTGCTCCCAATCGCGTTAGCCGTGATGCTGATTGCCATGGGCTGCAGCAGCAACGAAGGTGACGGCCCGGCTTCTCGGAACGAGGGTCCGGTCGTCCTCTCAGGCGGCTCTGTGGCCACCGCAACGCCGCTACCTATCGCCGACCAGCCTGCAGAGGTCCCTGACGGCCTCCAAATCGTCTGGGAAGCCTACTCAATACTGGTCAGAGAGTACGTCGCGAGGGAAAAAATCGACCCCGATGTGCTGGCCGAGGCCGCCGTCATCGGCATGCTGGACGCTCTCGAAGACCGTTACACGTCCTACATCTCGCCAAAAACGTTCCAGATCGACCAGGCCGGATTCCAGGGTAAGTTTGGCGGTATTGGTGCCCAGGTCGAGGCCGCTCCCGACCGTAAAGGTGTGATCATCACCCGACCGCTGCCGAACACGCCGGCCGAAAAGGCAGGGATCAAGGCCGGAGACCGCATCCTCGCTGTAGACGGCGAGGACGCCACCGGCTGGAGCGTGCTCGAGGCTGTCAACAAGATCAGGGGCGAAAACGGCACCCCGGTAGTCCTGACCGTTGAACACGTTGGAAGTCTGGATCCAGTTGACATAACAATAATTCGCGGCACGATCGAACAGACGAGCGTCATCATTCGACAGGTGTCCGATACTACTTATGGCCGCATACGAATCTCGCAGTTCACCGCCGAGACGGCGCGCGAGGTCCGACAGGGTGTGCAGGAGTTGATCGACGATGGCGCCACAGGGATCATTCTTGATCTCAGGGGAAATCCGGGCGGTCTGCTCACGGCAACTGTCGATGTCGCTTCCGAATTCCTGACCGAAGGACTCGTGACCTACGAGGTCAATTCACGTGGCAGTCGCCAGGACTGGGTCGTGAAAAAGGGTGGAAAGTTCCCCGAAATTCCGCTGGTGACCCTCGTCGACAACTTCTCGGCGAGTGGATCCGAGGTGCTGACTGGGGCGCTCCAGGACCACGGGCGCACGGTCGTGATCGGCACCAACACCTTCGGCAAAGGGAGCGTAAACCTGCTCCGTGGCCTCTCTAACGGTGGTGGCGTCTACCTGACCATCGGCCGGTGGTTCACGCCAAACGGTCGGCTGATCGAGGAGATCGGGATTGATCCCGATGTTGTCATTGAGTTCGATCTCGATGCGGTCGGTATCAACCCGCAGACCAGCGAAGGCGGCGACCCGCAGATCGAAGCGGCGGTAAAGCAGCTCGACTTCCAGATCGCAACGCTGGCCAGCAGCCACGGGTGACGCGATCTCCTCTCCCTTGCAGGGAGAGGGTTTAGGGTGTGGGTGGGAGTGTGAGTCGCGGCATTCAGGGATGGAACCACCGACCCTCGCCTGAATTCAATCTCGGGAACCCCGGCAACTGCCCCAACCTACCCGCGGCTTGGCATAACCGCGACCAGCTTCACCTTGCACGTCGAACGCAAAACACAACTAAACTTGAAATATGGCCGATTCCGATTCACAACGCGCCCTCGCCACAAATCGACGTGCCCGCTACGACTACTTCATTAACGAAACGTTCGAAGCGGGAATGGTGCTGCTCGGCTCGGAAATAAAGTCGGCACGCGAAGGCCGGATAAACATCGCCGAAGGCTACGTCTACATCAAGGACGGCGAGGCCTGGCTCGAAAACGCCAACATCGCCGCCTACGCCCCCGCGGGCGAACATGGCCAGCACGATCCTGTAAGACCACGCAAACTGCTGCTCAAGAAAAAGCAGATCAGCTACCTCGACGACCAGGTGCACCGCGACGGGCTCACTGTTGTCCCATTAAAGGTCTACATCAAAAACAGGGTGGCAAAACTGCTGATCGGACTTGCCAAAGGTAAGCGTCAGGTCGACAGGCGAAACACGATCAAAGAGCGTGACGCCAAACGAGAGATCGACCGCGCAATGCGGTCGAAGATCTAGGGATTTCGGTGCGTCAACGACGAGACCCACCCGGCAACGCAAGACCCATTCGGTAAACTTGTCATTCTGAACTTGCCTTCCATCCTGAGCTTGTCGAAGGGTCGAATGGGGTGCAGGACCTGTGCCAAAACGCAACAACACTCCGATTCAAGCAACTCCAATCCGACCCCCATTACCTGATTCCCCGACCCGTGCGGAGGGACCTGGGGTCGCGAGGGCCTTCTACCAGCACCACATCAGTTCCGATATCCCCTGTAGCCTGCAACATCGCCCGCTAGTCATTTTCGTCGCTGCTCCCCCAGTTCCGTTCTGGCAAACTTACACGTCAAAACATCATCTACTGCCCTGCCGGCGTAACAATCATCACGTATCTGCAATACTCCGGTTGTAGAATTGAAGTTGTAACTTGGGGACGCGTGGATTCGACAGGGAGATATCCGCTCGATCGCGGGCCGTGGCGCCGTGCACCACGTAAAAAGCGGCAAAAAAATAAACGGCGAACGAGAATTCGCTCTCGCTGCCTAAAGCGCAGTGACTTTCGACCCAACCCCGGCCTGGCGGGTTGGGATCGAGAGATGAAATGTCAGGCTGCGGTGTTCGGGTCGCTAGTGACGAACATCTAAGGCTCCACTAGCTGGTTGCCGCTCTTGCCACGCCGACGGGGCGGGTGCGGCGACGAGATAACCACCGACGGCTACGCTCGTAGAAGTCAACCCGGTACCCTCTCTGGACGGGGAGTTCGACTCTCCCCCGTCTCCACCAAGAACACAAAGCAGCAGGCCTCGCTCGATTGGGTGAGGCCTGTTCGCGCTAGAGTGCACATTTCTAGACATCTCTCATCCTGACCTGCCCCCATAACCTGTACCACTCGTTATGTTAGTCCGACGGCTTGTTTCAACCTTATTGTCTCCGGTGCTGGCGGCCGGTATCCGAGGCGATCATGCCCAGGCTGCAGTTGGTCGCAATTCCGAGTGAGCTGTGCGGTCGGATCGTGTTGTACTCCCTTCGCCATTGTTCTGTCAGTATCTCGACCTCCTTCAACGAATAGAAGATCTCCAGGTTTAGCAGTTCGTCCCCGAGTTTCCCGTTGAAGCTCTCGTTGTAGCCGTTCTCCCACGGACTGCCTGGCTCGATGAAGAGTGTTTTCACCCCTACACGCTCCAGCCACTGACGGACTACCCTGGCGGTGAACTCCGGGCCGTTGTCTGAGCGAATATGCTCGGGAACACCATTGAGGACAAACAGTTCAGTCAGGGTGTGGATCACATCGTCGGACCTGATCCGTCTTGCCGTCCTGATCGCCAGGCACTCCCTGGTGTATTCATCGATCACGGTAAGCATCCGAACCGCACGACCGTCCTCCGTCCTGCAGGCCACGAAGTCGTAAGCCCACACATGACCTTTTCTCTCCGGTTTCAGCCTGATGCATGAACCATCATTCAGCCAGAGCCTCCCTCTCTTCGGTTGCTTCTTCGGCACCTTCAGCCCCTCTCGTCGCCAGATACGTTCGACCCTCTTGTGGTTCACCTGCCACCCCTGGTCCCCGAGCAGTGCAGTGATCCGGCGATATCCGTACCTGCCGAACCGTATTGCCAGCATGACGATGTCTCGGGTCAACGACTCTTCATCGTCCAGGATCTTCAGAACACGGCGCTGTGTCGACCCGGGGTTGATCGATCACCCTGCAGGCCCTGCGCTCAGAGACTGTGGGCAGTATCCGCTGGACGTGCTCCACGCACTTGCGGCGATTGGAAGGGCTCAGAAGTTTCCCTCGGCCGCTTCTTTCAGGATCTGCTTGTCCAGGGCGAGATCGGCCACTGTCCGCTTCAGCCGTGCGTTCCCCTGTTCGAGTCTCTTAAGCCGTTTTGCCTGGTCGAGGTTGAGTCCGCCGTACTCGCGTCGCCACCGGTAAT
>CAJWWK010000024.1 GCA_913048295.1 uncultured Dehalococcoidia bacterium | reverse complement strand
CAAGTGAGCTATGGGGTCGGATCGTGTTGTACTCCCGTCTCCACCGTTCTGTCAGCATTCTTTCGCCGCGGACTGCGGCCAGGGCCACCTTCGCCTTGAAGTCTGCCGAGTGGTTACGGCGGGGTCGTCTGGTCATTTCTCGCTCCTGTTTCTTGAGGCACTATGATGCCTCGCTCAGGCAGCGATTCCACTTATCCCACTGTTCAGATTTCCGGAGCCATCTCTAAGCTCTGAGTTCTGATAGAACCCTTTTTGGGGGGCAGGTCAGTCTTGTGGCGTGAACTAACTTCGGTTACTATCCGCGCGCAATAGGGATTTGATATATGCACCGCTCGCGCATAACACGTTTGCCTAGGCGAGAAGTGGCGTTGAGTATCTAGTTCCTCGATCTTCTCTGGTACGAATTTCTAAGGGAGCACAACTCGTGGAAAAACTACTGATTCAAACTCGGAGGATTCGGCTATTCCTGGGACTGTTGGTCATGTTACTGGCAATAGCGACCGTAGCGTGTGGCGGGGGCGGTGACGCCGCGGCTCCCACTTCAGCCCCTGTTGGCGCTGCGCCAACTACCGCGGTGCAGGAACCCACTTCGACTACGGCTCCGCCCGTGTCGAAGTTCAACGGGAATCTGAGACTTGGGGAGATCTTGATCGATCCTCCCGTATTCCTGCCAAGCAAACAAGGTACCGGCAACTCCCAGCTCCTGGGATTCTGGGGATTCTTCGAGCCGCTAATGTATGCAGCGCACTCCGAGCCGCCCGATCTCAACGTGGATGAGTCTACTTACAACGAGGGCATTGTGGAGTCGTGGACTGTTGCGTCAGACACCAGCACGGTCACTCTCAAGATCCGCAAGGGAATTCAGTTCCACCACGGCTGGGGTGAACTGACGGCAGAAGATGTCGCATGGAGCCTTAACAATGGCATTGAAGACGGCAGCATTAACCAGAGAGCTCAAGGTGTACAGCAATTCGCGGCCGGATTCGAGGCGACTGACGCAAACACAGTCGTGATGACCGTCAAAGACAGCAAGCTTGATCCGCTGTGGTACCACATCCTGTCCAATACAACACTCGGCACACTCTGGATTACTTCCAAGGCCCAGTTTGACCAGGACGGTGAAGAGGCCGCGACTGTGAACGCTGTCGGCACAGGGCCTTTCGAAGTAACCGAGTGGGTTACCGACGACCATATCAAGGCAGTTCCGGTAGAAAATCACTACCGCAAGGAACCATCGGTGGCGTCGTTCGAAGTGATACTCATGCCCGAGCCAGCGACTCGAATAGCAGCGCTCAAGATTGGCCAGATTAACGTGGCACGAGTACCGCTGAAGCTGATCGCCGGCACAGTTGACGCCATAGATGGTGCAAAAAGCCAGGTCGTCGGCCCGGCGATCAACCAGGTTGTAATGTTCGCTGGAAACTTCTGGGCAGACATCGATCGCAACGACGGTTCCGACATCAAAGGCAAGAGGCCCGGATTCCTGCCCGACTCGGACCACCCCTGGATCGGTGATCCGGACGATGCTGAGTCCATGGATAACGCCAACAAAGTACGCCGTGCACTGCGGCTGGGAATCGACCGTCAGTTGATCGTCGACGAAGTCCAGTCAGGGATTGGCCGCACGCTGACGAACGTCATCAACGCGTTCCCTGGCGACCCGCACTGGCGCGACGAGTTCGCCATTGATTACGATCCGGACGAAGCGAAAAAGTTACTGGCTGAAGCCGGATACCCGAATTGCTTCTCGTTCACCATGCACGTCGCTCCCGGCAAGGAGTGGGACGTTGAAGTAGGCGGCGCGGTTGCTCAGTTCTGGCGAGACCTCGGATGCGAAGTGACAGTCGATGCGACCGACTACGGTGCTGCTCGACCCCGCCTTGTAAACCGTGAGAAACAGATTCCCTGGATGATCCAGGCAGGAACGAACTCGAACCCGGACGCCTTTGGCGCCGCATCGGTGTTCAGGCCGTCTGGAGGGTTCAACTATGGAATTGAGGTACCAAACGAGATCAGCGAGATTGCTGAACAGAACTTGGACCTGAAGGCAACGACGTACGACCAGCGCGTGCAGAACAATGCCGACTGGTGGGCCTACCTGAACGAGTGGAACCTGGTGGCCTCGGTAAGCACGCTTCCGACCTCTGTGGTGCTGCGGCCAGAAATCACTGCATACAGCCCGTACATGAACGACGGTCCAGAGTTCGTCGCACCTGAAACGGTGGTGATGAAGTAAATTCATCGGATTACCAGTTGAGCTAACCGCACAACGGGGGACAGGGGGTCAGACGCCTGTCCCCCGTTTGGTATCAAATATCGGGATAGGATCTGGTTCTCTCAACGCACTTTGTCAGGTGCGCCGTTGTAACAACGGGTTCAGGGGTCGGGGTTGAAGCAACTCATATTGAAAAGGCTCGTTGCGTCGGTGATCGTATTGCTCATGGCGAGCGTGCTGGTTTTTGCACTCTCACGTGCCTCGGGCGATCCGCGCAACTTGTTCTTGAGCGAATACACAACGGCCGAACAGTGGGAGCAGTGGGGTCGGGATTTTGGACTGGACAAACCGTACCCGATACAGTATCTCACCTGGTTGAAGGGGGCCATCCGGCTCGATTTCGGCAAGTCGGTCAAGGAACAGATTCCCGCCACAATTGTCGTCCGGCGAAAGATCTGGCCGACCGTTCAACTCGCAGCGGGTGCGTATTTTTTCGCAATCATTGTGGGCGTCCCGCTCGGTGTTCTGTCGGCCACGAAACGGGGGACGCTCCTCGACCTGCTCGCCAGGTCGTTCGCACTGGGCGGGCAGGCGATGCCCGGCTTCTGGCTGGGAATAATGCTCATCCTCATCTTCAGCGTCAGATTTGGGCTATTGCCCGTAGGAGGCAGAGATAGCGCCGCAAGTCTCGTCCTTCCATCGATCACGCTGGGTTGGTTCGCGGCAGCTGCTCTCCTCCGCCTGACCCGATCAGCCATGCTCGAAGTGCTCGACTCGGAATACGTCAAGCTAGCGCGAGCAAAAGGTGTTTCAGAAAACCTGATTATCTGGAAACATGCTTTTCGCAATGCAATTATGGTCCCTCTTACCTTCGCCGGGTTGTTCTTAACGGCGCTGCTTACAGGAGCTGTTGTGACCGAAACCGTGTTCGCATGGCCCGGACTGGGACGATTGGCGATTCAATCGGTGTTCGGGACCGACTTTCCAGTGATGAGCGCAATTGTTCTGTTTGCTACAGCTGGATATCTCTTTGTGAATCTCGTCGTCGACATCCTTTACGGAATACTGGACCCGCGCATACGTCACGCTGAATAAACCATGGAAAGTACCGTTCAGGAAAAAATTGCAGGTTCAGAGGAAGCGATCGGAAGACCCACCCGATACTGGCGTTTTTTTCGTCGATATCCCATCCTGCCCTTGATTGTTGTCATCGCGATAATCATTTCTGCGGTATTCGCGCCGATACTGGCGCCTCACGATCCACTGGTTGGCAACTTGCGAGATCAGGACAGGCCGCCATTCTGGCAGGCAGAATCGCCAATCAGCGGCAAGGAGGGCCTGATGACCTTTCCGCTCGGAACCGATCCGCTCGGCAGGGATATTCTCAGTCGCATCATATGGGGCGCCCGTTTCTCAATGATCATTGCAGGCATTGTGATCGTCACCGGTGCGATCGGCGGCACCTTCCTTGGCATGGTCGCGGGTTACTTTGGCGGTCTGCTAGACGAAGCGTTAATGAGGCTCGTCGACCTGACGCTCGGTGTGCCGTTCATCCTTGTGGCACTGGCGACCGTAGTCGTGTTCGGCGCGAGCATAACGCTGGTCATATCACTGCTAATACTCTTTAGTTGGAGCGGATTTGCGCGTCAGGTACGGGCAGAAACGTTGAGATTACGCACTGCCGACTACGTTCTGCAGGCAAGAATTGCGGGGGCTTCGCCGACCCGGATAATCGCCCGTCACATCGTGCCGGGCGTGACGAATACGGTAATGGTTATCGCAAGCTTGAACATCGGTCAATTGATCCTTACAGAGGCAACGCTCAGCTTCCTGGGAGTGGGTATTCCAAAGCCCAATCCGGCATGGGGATCCATGGTCGCCGATGGACGAGCCTATATCGACACCTCTTACTGGATAGCGCTGTTTCCGGGGATCGCGATCTTCCTGGTGTCGTTCGCATTCAATTTTCTGGGCGACTGGATTCGAGACCGGCTCGATCCGAAGCTCCGGCAACTTTAATCAAGTCAGCTTGCCAGGCCGTGCGAACTCAGGTTCCGCAACATTTACGTAGATCAACTTATCGCGGGAAACTTCCCGCGATAGTACGCATTTATCAGCATTCGGCTGAATCCGACTTGCCGCGCTCGCCTCGGGATGAAAGGCTGAGAAATTTTGCGGATTTCACTCCGATGACCCTCATCTTGTTGGTTCTGTCAGAACTCAGCGTCGGGGCAGAATAGCATCGTTCCTCATTAGCCGAGGAGACCCGCTCATGTCCTGCCCGCACTGCCTGTCTACGTTCACATCTAAGAGAAAACATCGGACAGCACTGGGCTATCGAACTTTCTTCTGTGGTGACTGCGGAAGGCGCTTCAATGAACGTTCAGGTTCACCCTTCAATGATCTCCAGTTCCCGACTGACATCGTCTTACTCGCGGTTCTCTGGCGTTTGAGATACAAGCTCAGTTTCCGCGATGTGGCAGAGCTGCTCTTGCAACGCGGATTCGAGATCAGCACGGCCAAAACCAGATCGGGGCAGTCAGATCCAAAGCGTCGCCACAGTTTTCAATGCGCAGCGAGAAAGCCACTTGTACCGCCACCACCGTGCAACAGGCCGGGTCAACCCAACGACACAGGGCTTCCCCCGGCAGACGCGCGGTAGCCCCCATAGATGACCCGATTTGTCTTAAGGGCCTCTTCAGCAGGACAGATCGTCCGGCTGCCCGTTTCCACCGCACGAACGAAATCATCGATTACGGACAGCGTCGACGATTCAGGGACCGGGTCGTCGAACACCTTCCGACCCTCCGATGTTTCGACCGTGACCCGGCATTGATCAAGCGGGTCGAGCAAAATGCGGCCCTTGGTGCCACAAATTTCGATCCAGTCCGTTTCAGACCCGGTAATCGTATGGTGCATTGCAATGAATCCCTGCGCCCCCGATTCGAACCGCAGCAGCGCCACCGATGCATCGTCAACGTCGTACCCTTCGCCCATCCTGTCGATGTCAGCGTGCACTGTACGGACCGCACCCAGCAGATAGACCAGCACATCGATACGGTGCGAACCGGCCCTCTGGAACACACCGGCACCCGCCATGTCCTTCTCGATCAACCAGTGCCGCGGGGCAAGGTCTGGCCGGTGGTGCTCGCCAAGAAAGTGCGTCGCATGAATGCCCGCCAGCGTAACCTGTCCAATCGCTCCTTCGTCAATCAACCTCTTTGCCCGCTGCACACTCGGGTAAAACCGTCGATAGTAGGAAACGCTGAGCAACACCCCCGCCTTCTGGCAGGCTTCGATCATTTCCAGGTTCTCTTCTACGCTGGTGCCGAACGGCTTTTCGCACAGCACGGGCTTTCCGGCGTGGGCCGCGGCCAGAGTTAACGGATGGTGAAACTTGTTGGGGGTCGCGATATACACGGCCTCCACTTCCGGGTCATCGATCAAGTCCTGGCCTTCGCCGTACCAGCGGTCAATCCCAAACGAATTCGCGTACGCCTCGGCGCGGCCACGGTCGTTATCGGCAACGGCTGCAAGTTCAGCCACCCCGCTCAGCCTGATACCGAGCCCACCCCGAATTTCTGCAGCACTCCCACACCCGATCATCCCGAACTTAAGCACCTGTAATCTCCGTTCACACCTGGCAGTCACTCGTTTACGAGCACCTGCAAAAACAGGTAACCGCTCGTGCAGATCGTGGCATCAACACAATGGCCCCCGATCACTTCGCCAGAGCCTTTTGCGGCGACAATGTGGATGTGCGTCCGAATATCCCCGCCAGGCAGTGGTGCAATATGTCCCTCGGCGCTGACTATCTCCAGCACACTCGAAATGTCGTGGTCCTGGAACTCAAAATCGCCGTCACCGGTCGCACCGCACAGGTTGTGAAGCTCAAGGTCCGTGATGCTGCCGATACAGGAAACAATAACGGCCGAGGTAATCCCGTTGGCCCTGGCGAACTCATCGAGGCCACTGACCAGCTTCTCGCCCGGCGTAAAACGGCGTTTCAGCAGCCGACCCGGTTTTACGGTCGTCCAATCAGAATCATCGGTCAAAACTTTGTTCCCACGCGACTTGCTGGCAGGGCACACATCCGCTCGGGCCACCGCAGCGCACGGTGGCAATGGGCAGACCCGATGCAGAGCGTACCACGCGGGCCGGCAACATCCGGCAGTTGGCGGGCCGGATATCCGTTTCGCCACGGTCGCCAATCAGTCCTGGTTCACTCCAACGTGTCCAGAACATCGCTCCAGTAGACGGAATGCGGATTGAAATCTCCCCACGCCCAGTCCAGGGCTGAAACGTGGGGAGCACGCTGTAACAACGTGCCCTTGAGCGGCCCGGCGACCGCGACCCCGGCCTCGGTGTCCCAGGTTGAACCCGATTCCACGTCACGCACCTCACCGGTATCCGTTATCTCGAACGTGAGGCTGTCGGGAAGATCTGAAGGACTGTTCCGGCCCGCCCGGGGTGTGCGCAGAAACACGTGGACCACGCACGTTCTATCAGGGAGCAACTGAAGCTGTTGGATAAGCGAAAGCCGTGATACTCGAACCTCAGCCCCGACAATTCCGTCGTCCGCAAATACCACCGCAATGATGTTCAGTGCGGTCATTAAACCCTCGAAATACCGTCATAAGGGGTAATTAGGGGGTAAGAAGCAGAAAAACCTCTAGATTTCTCTAAAGGCTTCTCAGTTCGGTTTCAATATGGAGCGGGAGACGAGGATCGAACTCGCGACCCTTTGCTTGGGAAGCAAATGCTCTACCAGTGGAAATATCATCGCGCTTCATTTCCGCTGTTGGTAAATCGTTTTCGACGTGAATGCAAAAGACCCAACCATGGTGCTGGCTCTTTTTTTGTATCTAATATTGGTCGGGGCGGCAAGGTTCGAACTTGCGACCCCCCGCCCCCAAAACGGGTGCGCTACCACTGCGCCACGCCCCGACCGATTTGTTCGTGCCTTCGGGTATACCGGGGCAGACGAACATGACCATTGTAAAACCGTAAACGCCCGATCACATACCCAAATCAGGTCAATTCCCGCGCCAGTTCAATGCCTTGTACCCCAATCTGGAATTATCCGTAAGTGAACGGCTACTCACCAAACGTTAAAAATCGACATACTGGGGATTTCGCACAAAATTCTCGCGGCAGATGTATTGAGATTCGCGGGACAAAGCGCGAGCGTTGAACCAGGGAAACGAAACAGGTCGTCTGTTCGCGCTCTCAACTATCACTTGTATCAGCCCGAATCCGGGCACCTATCGAGGCCTGACCCCGTTGTATCGGGGCAGCACCGGAGTTCTGGCAACGGCAACTTTACGAATGCTCCACCGCCACCGCACGACACAGTTGCCGGGCGAGACTGCCCCCAACACGCGGCCTGTGCGACGCATCCGCAGGGGTCATCCGCTCGGCGTGCTCCGGAATCACCAGTACCGACGCTACTGGGTCGCTGGCTTCGCGACTTTTACCGGTTTCAACATGCAGATGCTGATCCGTGGCTGGATGATGTACGAGCTCACTTCATCGCCGCTCATGGTGACGATGGTGACGGCTGCGATGATGATGCCGATGTTGTTCCTCTCACTCGTTGGCGGGGCGCTGGCCGACCGTGTTAACCGCAAGAAGATCACGTTGATTTCCGATGTCACGCTCCTCGCCAGTTTCGTCGCATTGTTTCTGGTTTCGGCCGCGGGCATTATGGCGCCGTGGCACATCATTGCGATCTCGGTTACCAACGGCATCACCTTCTCGCTGGCGATATCGGCGCGGCAGGCATTGATTTCGGGGCTCGTCCACCGTGAGCAGCTCCGCACGGCCATCGGACTTTCGTCGACGACGTACAACTCGGCTCAAATACTCGGACCCGCCATTGGCGGCGCCATCCTGTCGTTTCTCGGAGCAACCTGGGCGCTCGGCGTCAGCGCAGTCGTGGTCATACCGGCACTTTTCCTCTATGCGTCGCTAAAGCCGGTCCACCAGCCAGATTCGAGCAAATCGCAGGGGTCGATTATCGAAAACATCAGGGCCGGGTTGTCGTACGCATACAGCAATTCGACGCTTCGATTCCTGATGCTAGGCACAATAGTAATGGTTCTCACCGTGGGACCGTTTCAGTCCCTGATGCCGGTGTTTGCCGGGGAAGTTTTGAAGGTTGGTTCAGGCGGGCTGAGCGTGCTGCTGCTGTTTGCTGGCATCGGAGCGATTGCGGGTTCGCTGAGTGTCGTGATAATCGACGACAAGATCGGCCACCAGAAGCTCGAACTCGTGTTCGGGATGCTTGCCGCTGCATCTCTACTTGCATTTGCACTCTCGCCGTGGTTCTTACTGTCTATCCTGCTCGTGGGCGTTACGGCGTTCGCTACGACCGGGTACATGGTTGTAAACATGACGGTCGTACAGGTGATGAGCCCCGATTACATCCGCGGTCGCGTGGTCAGCGTTCGGTTCCTGGTCATAGGGCTCATGCCGTTCGGTGCCCTTTCCATGGGCGCACTCGCCGAATCGTATGGAGCGTCGACGGCTGTTGCGATCATGGCGGGCCTTGGGGCCCTGGGCTTCGCCGGGGTGCAGATCGTATCCCGGATTTTCGCGACCGGCACTGCCGAAACGCAGGCCTAGCTTCTCTCGTCGAGCTCAGACCCTCCTCCTCGAGCGGGAGAGGATTAGGGTGTGAGTGGCGCGCTCGATTCGCGTTTCAAGCCCGAACACCGACTGGCCCCCAACAATGAAAATCACTTCCATTAGTGCGGTGTACCCGAACTACAGGCACACCGCGCCTTCGTGGCGAACACACCTGTGGCAAATCGTTGTACGGGTTGAAACCGATACCGGCCAGACCGGATGGGGCTACGGCGGTGGTGGCAAAGCCGCGGTCGAGATCGTTAACGGGCATTTTGCTGAAATTCTCGTTGGGCGGTCCGTTAACTCGATTTCCGATATCGCCGAAACCTGGGATTTTCTTTATGCGGAGTCGATTCCGTACGGGCGAGGTGGTGTGGCGATCATGGCGCTGAGCGGTGTGGACCTCGCGTTGCACGACGTGCTGGGCAAGGCCGAAGGCAAGCCGGTCGCCGCGCTTCTGGGAGGAGCGAACAAGGACCGAATGCGCTGCTACGCAACGGGCCCTGATACGAACTGGTACGCGGAACTGGGTTTTACGGCTCAGAAAATGCCACACCGGTGGACGGGCGAAGATTCGATAGACCAGGCAGTGTGTACTGCCGAAAGTGCGCGTGATGCACTGGGCCCCGATGCAGAGGTGATGTTCGACGTTTACATGTCGTGGGATTCGCAGATCACGTTGCGGATGGCGGCTGCACTTGCTCACGTGGGTATGCATTGGTTCGAGGACGTGCTGACACCCGATGATCTTCAGGAGCTGGGTGCACTCAAGCCCGGGATTCGCCCGATCAGCATGGCCGGGGGCGAGCACGAGTTCACTACTCTCGGTTTCGCCGAGATTGCGAGGACCGGAGCGTATGACATCTGGCAGCCCGACATCACGTGGTGCGGCGGTATAACAGCTGGTCTGCGCATCGTCGAAATGGCGAAAGCCGCGGGTGCCAGAACGGTGCCCCACCGTGGTGGCGAGCCGTGGGGTCTTCACCTGATTGCGGTATCCGGTTGCGAAGACTTCGCCGAGCTTGTGACGGGCACCCGAAACGCAGAAAAAGACGATTTGTGGCTGGGGGCACCCGAAGCTGAAAATGGTTACATCGAGCTTGGCGACGCGCCCGGATTCGGCGTCATACCCAACGACGATTTGGTTTAGTTTCGCCCGGTACCGGCCCTATTTCAGGGCCCTGGCAATGCTCTCGCACGCCTGCATGTAGATCGTCGCGTCGACATTGATCGACAGGTACTGCACACCGAGGTCGATAAGCCACTTGCCCATCTCGACGTCCTTGGCGTACGAGCCAACAACTCGGCCCTTCGCCCTTGCCTTGCCCGCGGCTTCTTTCAGGGCATCTTCTACTATTTTCGATCGAACGTCGCCCGGTACGCCGAGTGACTGCGAGATGTCGTAGGGGCCCAGGAACAACACATCTATACCGTCGACAGTCATGATCTCGTCGAGGTTGTCCAGGCCCGTTTTTCCCTCGATATGGACGACTGTCATGGTCTCTTCATTCTGGCGCGCCGGATGATCGACCGCATCATCCTTGTAGTAGTTTCCGGCCCGCGTGAACACGGAAACGCCACGCTCGCCGAGCGGGGCATATTTGGCGGAATGTACCACCCGCCTCGCGTCCTCGGCAACATTGACCTGGGGTACCTGGACGCCATCTGCACCGATGTCGAGCGCCCGCAGAATCGGCCACTCTTCGTTGCCGCCGACCCTGACGATCGGTGCCACTCCAGTTCCCTGTGCGGCAATCACGAGGTCGGTAACCGATTCCATCGAAAGCGAACCGTGCTCGGTGTCGAGGATGCAGAAATCCATGCCCGCATAACCAAGCGCGTCGACCATCGCCGTTGAAGGCACGATTACGAACGGGCCGACTACGGTTTCACCCGCCTGGAGTTTCTTCTTGAGTTCGCCGCGAATGGACTTTTTCATGCTTCACCTGTGGTACCGGTTCGACGGCGCATCTGCACCGACCCAACGGTAGATATTTCTTTAACGGCCCAAAGTCTACCGGGCATTCGCCCGTAACGGCACAGAGTTATAGAACAAGCAATCTACTGGCACCAGAACGATAAATTGTGGCGAACTGGCCGGTATCATTCTCCGATGCCAAATTCCAGTTCCAGCTCCCGAATTGTCTTTCTCGGCACTGGCACATCAGAAGGTGTCCCGCGGGTCTCGTGCCTGACAAGGACCGACCGCGTCTGCAAGGTCTGTACCGATGCGATTAAACCCGGCTCACCAAACCGACGGCGAAATACTTCGCTGTTAATCCAGCGGCAACTGGGCGACGGGCAGACCAACAACATCGTTATCGATGTAGGAAAGTTCTTCTACGAATCGGCCATCCAGTGGTTTCCTGAATACTCAGTCTCGACTATAGACGCACTGGTAATCACACATTCCCATGCGGACGCTATTGGGGGCATGGACGACCTGCGCGACTGGACGAACAACGCCCAGGATTCGCTCCCTATTTACCTGAGAGAAGTCGATCTGCAGAATATCGAGTCGCTTTTCTACTATCTCGTCGACCGCAACAGGCAGACCGGTGGTGGTGGGGTTGCCAAACTTGTTTTCCAGACGATCGACCGAAGTCAGTTCGTTATCGATGGGCTGGAATTCATCCCGCTGCCGGTCCAGCACGGCCGGACTCACGAGATATTCGGCTACAGGTTCGGGCCGGTCAGCTATGTCTCCGACGCGTCGGAAATATCAGATGCAACGGCGGAACTTATCGTTGGATCGGAACTGTTGATCCTCGACGCGCTTCGTCCTGCGCGCACGCACGGCACCCATTTCACGGTCGAAGAGGCAGTCGAACAGGTACGCCGGTTGCGCCCGCAAAGAACCCTTCTCACCGACGCCACGCACGATATCGACCACAACGAGGTGAATTCCGATCTGGCGAAACTCAGGGATTCCGAGGGACTCGACATTCAGTATGCGTTTGACGGCATGGAGGTGGCGGTCGATTTCTAGCTGCAAGGGGTGCCCACGAACTTACCTACCCTTTTCCCGACCCCTGCAGAGGGATGCGCATCGAATGGCGCGCTGCGATCTTTCAATCGATTCGTGACATCGAACTAGCTTCTGCTGGAGCGTGGATAAAACGCATGCCAGCAAGGATAGGTTTGTCTGAAACGGCGAGTCTTCCCATCTTGGGTGCGGATCCCTCCGCAGGGGTCGGGAAGAGGTGATGGCGCGCAGGGCGTGTCGCATACATTAATCGCGGGTTTGACCCACACCCTAACCCTCTCCTACTAGGGACGCGTAAGGGTGGGTGTCAGTGTCCAGATCCGCGGATTAAAAGGCAGTGTCTCCCCGTTATTCACACACTTGTTTTCAGTTCAAATCTTCAGGGATTGTTCAGGGAATACGCACGCTGAGAAGACATACTCATCCATTGATCTTGGAACCCTCACAATCTGGTGTCACTGCCTTATACTCCTGACTCCAATTCCCCGAGTCGTTGGTGAAATCGGCAGGCGGATTCAAACCACTGGTGAAAAGACATATTTTCGTATGACAACGAATATCTCCAAAGACTTGCTGATGCTGATGCTCGAGCGCATGTGGCGTATACGTCATTTCGAACTGAAACTGACCGAAATGTATAACGCCGGTGAAGTAGGCGGTGTGCACCTTTACATAGGACAAGAGGCCGTTGCCGTTGGCGCGTGTGCTGCCTTAAAGGATTCTGACTACATTGCGGGCAATCACCGCTCGCACGGTCACCCCATTGCGAAAGGTGCAAACCTCAAAAAGGCGATGGCGGAGATCTTCGGGCGTATTGACGGTTATTGCAAGGGAAAAGGCGGCTCTATGCACCTTGCGGACTTCTCTGTAGGCATCCTGGGTGAGTCGGGAATTGTTGCGTCCTCAGTGCCAGTTGCGACCGGGGCAGCGTTAGCTTCCAAACTGGAAGGCAAAGATTTCGTTTCCGCCGTATTTTTCGGCGATGGAGCGTCTAATCAAGGTGCCTGCCACGAGTCGATGAACCTCGCTTCGGTGTGGGATCTACCAGTCCTCTTTATTTGTGAGAACAACCAATACGCAGTGACCACGTCGTACAAAGACACGGTGGCTGTCGAGCACATCTCCGACAGGGCTCAGGCTTACAACATGCCGGGGATTCTGGTTGACGGACAAGATGCCATCGCTATGTACGAGGCAACAGCTCAGGCCGTTGAGCGTGCCCGAAACGGTGAAGGCCCTACTCTGATCGAAGCGCTTACGTATCGATTCGAAGATCACTCCCTCGGACTTGAGAAGATTCGCAAGTCGGAATACCGCGAGGAAAGCGAGATCGATGAATGGCGCCTTCGAGACCCGCTCGACCTGCTCACAAAGAGCATCGTAGACAGCGGAACCGCCACGCCAGCCGAGTGCGATGCCGTCAGCGCCAACGCACATGCCGAAGTGGAAGAAGCCGCTGAGTTTGCTCGCAACAGTCCATTTCCCGATGAGTCCGAGCTTTACAAGGACATGTTCGCCAGCGATATGCCGGTCGTTTAACCGGTCTCAATCGTGGTCCTACTCACGGACAACTCAAATTTCAACCACATCGATAAAAATATTGGATCGCAACTGATGACAGAAAAAATGTTTATGCAGGCCCTGGGCATGGGAATTGCAGAAGAGATGCGTATCGACCCGAAGGTCTTTCTGATGGGCGAGGACGTTCGGGCCAGCGTTTATGGTGCTGCCTCCGGACTCCACGACGAGTTTGGCGATGAGAGGATCCTCAACACGCCCTTGTCTGAGAACGGTTTCTTTGGTGCTGCCGTGGGTGCAGCGGCAGTGGGAATGCGACCCATTGTTGAGACGCTGACAAGCTTCATGTGGGTTGGGATGGACCAACTGGTTTCTCAGGCCGCCAAGATGCGATACATGTTTGGCGGACAGGCGACTCTACCCGTGGTCTATCGTGCCGTGATGTACTACGGCGGAGGCTCGGCTGCTCACCACTCTGACCGTTCATATCCCGTCTTCATGAACATTGGTGGTCTGAAGATCGTCACACCCGGCACCCCGGCAGATGCGAAAGGGCTGATGAAGACCGCGATCCGAGACAACGATCCGGTGATCATGTTCGAGGATGGCACTCTGCTGGGCACGCGAGGTGAGGTTCCCGACGATCCAGACTTTACGGTGCCTTTTGGCGTTGCGAACATTCTGCGAGAAGGTACAGATGTAACAGTGGTTGCGATTGCTGGCTCCGTACCCCGGGCGCTAGCCGCAGCCGAAGAGATGGCTAAAGAAGGCGTTTCGGTAGAGGTCATAGACCCACGTACACTCGTGCCCCTGGACAAGGAAACAATTCTCAACTCAGTCGGCAAGACCGGTCGATTGGTTGTCGCAGATCCGGCGGCGAAGGTCTGCAGTGCTGCCAGTGAGATCATGTCGATCGTTGGTGAAGAGGCGTTCTGGGACCTTCAAGCGCCAATGCAGAAAGTGGCGTCCAAGCAGGTCCACATTCCGTTCTCTCCATCACTTGAGAAGCTCGTGTACCCCACGAGCGACGGCATTATCGAATCGATCAAGAAAACCCTGGGCTAGCAAGACGCTTATTAGCCAAAGCCAATGCACTCAGAGCTTTGTAGCCGAACCGAAACCAACTGGAAAATAGCGCTTAGTCACTGGGACACGAGATGAAAATTACGTCGATCGAAACTTACCCGGTGGGTGCAGGTTGGAAGAACTGGCTTTTCGTGCGAGTGATGACGGACCAGGACGGTCTTTATGGAGTCAGCGAAGCCACCCTCAACGGATTTATCAAGACCACTGAGGCAGCTATTCACGAACTCTCCCATCTTGTTATTGGCAAAGACCCACGCGATGTGAACGCTATCTCCCGAACAGTCATCGAGACCGTTCAGGATGCCGGTCACATTCATCGTCTTGCCATGTCGGCTGTCGAAGTTGCCTGCTGGGACATCCTTGGAAAATCATTGGGTGTACCGATTTATCAACTGCTCGGCGGAAAGCAGCGCGAGTCCATTCTTGGATATGCGAACGGTTGGTATCGCGCAGAACGAACTCCCGAAGCGTTCGTGGCCGCAGCCGACATAGTTGTTGAACTCGGATTCAAAGCGGTGAAGCTAGACCCGTTCGGGCAGTCGTTTGGAACGATTGACGAAGCAGATCTGAAACTCAGTTACGACATTCTTGCTGCGCTTCGTGCCCGATTTGAATCAGGCTTCAAGATCCTGATCGACGTTCATAGTCGATTTATCCCGTCAGAATCTTTACGTGTAGCTCGATTTCTTGCGCCCCTTGACCTGTACTGGTGGGAAGAACCTACAAAGGACGAGCGTGAGGCTCTGACGAACGAAATCGCCTTGCAGAGTCCGATCCGAATTGCCACCGGGGAGCAGTTCGACAAAATCGGTCAGTTCGAAACCCTTGCACAGGGTGGCGGTGTCAGTATCTGGCAGCCCGAGCCTATGTCTCTGGGCGGCATCTCGAACACCATTGCTGTAGCCAATATTGCACGCGCCAGTAACGCAGTGATCGCTCCGCACCAGAGCGGAGGACCAGTTGCAACTGCAACCTGCTTACAACTAGCAGCGTGCATTGAAAACTACTTGATCCAGGAACATTTCGATGCGACAAACGAAACGTGGACGCGCGATTTAGTCACCTGGCACCCGGAGATCGATCAGTCGAACGGTCACTTGAGTTTTCCAACAGCCTCAGGGTTGGGTATCGATTTAAATCTCGAAGCAATCGAAGAACATCCCTACGATCCAGACGCGTTTTTCAACTTGCACGAAGAAGGCTGGGAACAGCGTATCGGCTCACGCGAGAGCAAGTAGCGCTCAAACCTGAGGAGACGAGGCAGCGTCGGATATCGAGTTTGGTGGGCCCTGTGGGGCCAAATTCCAATGGCCCACGACCTGCGGATTAAAAGATTGAGGCCAGCCTCCAGACTGGCGAAGAGCTAATTTTTCCAGTGAGAAATTGACTCAGGTAGCGCGTTCTTGACGAGCTTGGCGCGAGTTTGGTGGGCCCTGTGGGGATCGAACCCACGACCTGCGTACATCCGTTTCAGGCTATCTTCGACAGTATCCCAATCACTGACTTCGTTCGAGATAATGTCTAAAGTCGTTGCTCAGAGTACACCGGCGTGGCTGAGCGGTTGGCGTCAGTGTTGGCGTCGATACCCTGACTGCCACGTCTTTTTGGCATTGTTCGGAAAGCCTCCATCAGTAGGGGCTCGCACTAAAAGAAGTTCTTCACATGACCGAATTGAGACGAGAGCGTTACGCGCCGAGTGATGTTCCGGGTCTGTAGTTGCCGGTACCGGCGTCAAACACCAGTTTCGTTTGCTCCGTGATTGAACGCTGCCGAATCGTGTTCAAAAGGCTCGATCAGCACAGAAGCAAAAGTTCTGCTCTAACCGCTCAGCTGCCGGTCAGAATCGAGTCCATCGTCTTCGCAGCTTCCTGTCGCATCGTCCGTGTGAAGTGTGTGTTCGCGCAGCGAAACCGGTGAACCCTGAAAATCTCACGCGGAATATATGCAGCCTGAACAACAGCAGGAAACAAATATCTGGCAAGGACTACTGCCCCCGGTCCAACCAGCAACCCTCGACACCACGAAACACTCGCTACCGTCATCCACCCACATCGATGCAACTCAGCGACGGCTACAGGTGACCATCGGCAGCCTACGCGCGCGCCGTGCGCGTATGTTGTCAGGAGATTGGTTGGCTCGGAACCAGTTGCTGATGAACCCACTTGAAGGTCACGCCATTCCCATGCCAGTGACAATTCTTCTGGTCTCTCTGGCCTCACCGAAATGACCAAGGGCGTGAGATGTTGCGTACCAGAGGAACCTGGCATTCGATGTATTGGTTGTCCAAACTTGTTCCAAAATGTACGGAGCCATCTCGGTTGCAACACCCTGCATGTCAGCATCGGTTAGTCGCTCAGTGTCGGCATATTCCTCCCAAAATTCGGTCGGACTGCCCCCAACTATTTCTACCGTTTTCTTCCCGACAGCGTCTCGATAGTTAAGAAGGTTTTGAACATTCACGTTCGCGCTTAGTGAGGCGACCTCACCTTCGTTCATTCCCGTTCCGATGTCTCTTCTTTCTATTGCGGTACGGTTTTGCCAATCATCTTGATCGAACACTTGAGAATTGCCTGCAATCAGGACATTGAATATCACGTCTTCGACACGAGTGGTGTGGAATAGCAACCACGCAATTGAGTTTGCCGCCCCGACCGGCATCTCTTGAATCTGCTCATCAGTAATTCCGTCCAGCAAACGGTCGAGAACCGTGCGCCCTCCGGTACCCGGTGTGCTCGATCTGTGGACTGTGCGATGTTCATCGAGGAAATATTCTGTAATCAACTTTGTGACCATGACGCCGCATAATACTCGAACTCCACCGCGAAAATTCAGCGACCAGTACCCAACAGCCAGCCAACAGATTCCGGTAAGGAGGACCGGAGTGCTGCTAGGATTCGGCCATGCGCTTACCGGCCCGATTCCTCAGATTCAGCTTGCTGGGCGTCGGGTGAGCGTTCAAAAAGGCCACTTTTTCGCCAGCACTGATTTTCGAGATCTCGCTCAATCAAGAAAGACCCCTGATATGGACCGACCGAACATCGTACTTATCAACTGTGACGATCTTGGATACGGCGATCTCGGCAGCTACGGCTCCACGATCAACAAGACACCGGTGCTCGACCGAATGGCCGAAGAAGGCGTGCGGTTCACCGACTTTTACGTGGCCTCTCCGGTCTGTTCACCATCTCGCGGAGCATTGATGACCGGCTGCTACCCTCCGCGGATAGGATTCGGCTCGTTCGATGGCTCTCGGGTTCTATTTCCGGGCCAGGGAATCGGCCTGAACCCGGATGAGACAACCATTGCAGGCGTGCTGAAGGACGCCGGTTATGCCACCAAGATCGTTGGAAAGTGGCACTGCGGCGACCAGAAAGAATTCCTGCCCACCAGGCACGGTTTCGATAGCTACTTCGGCCTTCCGTTCAGCAACGACATGGGCCGACAGGTCGACAGCAACCCTTCTGATCACACCGAGAACGCCGAAGCACGCAGGAATCGACCACCGCTACCGTTGCTTCGAGATGAGGAAGTGATCCAGGAACAGCCGGATCTGCGCGCTCTCACCGAGCGGTATGTCGACGAGGCGGTCAGGTTCATTCGCGACAACACTTCAGGTCCGTTCTTCCTCTACTTTGCCCACATGTACGTTCATCTGCCCCTGTACGCCCCGGTCGGATTCGTAGACGAGTCGGAAAACGGGGATTACGGGGCGTGTGTCGCGGGGATCGACTGGGCAACCGGTGTAGTTTTGACCGAACTTAAACGACAGGGGCTGGACAATGACACGCTGGTCATTTTCACGAGCGACAACGGTTCCCGGTTGGATAACCAGGGCGGGAGCAATGGCGCGTTGCGGGGCAAAAAGGGGACCACTTGGGAGGGCGGCCAGCGGGTGCCGTGCATAATGCGCTGGCCTTCGAAAATGCCCGCCGGGGTGGTTCGCAACCACCTGACAACCACGATGGACTTGTTTCCGACATTGGCTTCCCTGGCCGGGGCGCAGATTCGGTCTGACCGGACGATCGACGGAATGGACATATCGTCGCTCATGATCGAAGACAACCCTAGTGCGTCTCCTCGGGACGAGTTCATCTACTACGATGAAAACGACATCGAGGCAGTCCGCGACCGGAAATGGAAACTGCACGTTCGAAAGGGCGGGCACGATATACGCGAGCTATACGATCTGGAGTCGGACATTGGCGAGAGCGTGAACCTTTTCGACAGCAATCCTGATGTGGTGGCCGAGTTGACCGCGAGGATCGAGTCATGGCGCAGAGAGCTGGGGGATGAGGCCGGCGGGGTAACTGGAGAAAACGTCCGACCGCCCGGTCGTGTCGATAACCCGGTCGCGCTCACGTATTACGACCCGGAGCATCCCTACATCTACGCCGAGTACGACAAGGGCGAGCGGGGCTAGGACCGGATCCTGAGCGACCCGCGGGTTCGACTTGCCAGGTTGACATTTCTCGCCAGATAATCGCTGTCAGGCGACAGCAGGATCGGCTTGCCAGAAACCAGGTCAGGTCGTTGCTGGCAGCCTAAATCTTTGCTGCCACACCACCATCGATATTAATGATCTGGCTGGTAATGAAACGAGACTCGTCCGAGACCAGGAAAAGCACCAGGTTTGCCACGTCCTCCGGATAGCCCGGTCCCTCCAATCAGTGATTCAAGCGAACCTCAGTGTCGGGGTGCGTCGCCAGCTTTGGCTTGCAGGCGGTCTAGTTCGGCCAGCATCTCGGCCTGTACCTCGGCGAATTCTGGTTGTCCGTAAACATTGTTTGATTCGCGAGGATCGGCCTCGAGATCGTAAAGTTCCCATTCGGCGTCGATGTTTATCTCAGGATCCCGAGTGTCCTCAAGTCTGACTCCGTAGTAGAAGATCAATTTGTACCGCTCATTTCGGACACCGTAGTTCGGAATAATCCGGTGTCCGATCGTGTGCATCCAGTAGCGGTAGTAGAGGCTGTTTTGCCAGCTCGCAGGGGTGGTTCCCTCGAGCAATTTTCTACCTGACGAGCCCTGAACTTCGTCGGGCACCTCAACACCTGCGTAGTCCATAAACGTCGGTGCAAAATCGACGTTCAACAGCATGTCAGATGCAACTGATCCGGCCTTGATCTTCCCTGGCAGGCGGGCAATAAACGGCATCCTGAGCGATTCCTCGTACATGTATCGCTTGTCGTGCCAGCCGTGGTCACCCAGGAACATGCCTTGATCGGACGTGTAAACGACCAAGGTGTTTTCTGTGAGACCGCGCAGGTCGAGGTAGTCGAGTAGCGTGCCGACACTGTCGTCCACAGCCTGAACGGTTCGGGTGTAGTCCGTGATGTAGCGCTGGTAAGCCCATTTTCGTTTTTCGGCCTGTGAAATCCCGGGCGGCGGATCGAACTTGAGGTTGGCTTTGCGCATGTCTTCGACTCGAATCGAAGTGATCTTGACCGCCTCCGACCGTGTCTCATAGTCGTCCATCAGGGTTTCCGGCTCTGGGAACTCACCTTCGACTCCAAGATTTTCGTGACGTTTGGCAGGGATCCACGACGAGTGTGGGGCTTTGTGATGAACCATCAGGAAGAACGGACGTTCGCTGTTTCGAGAATCGAGCCAGTCGACGGCGATATCTGTGATGAGGTCGGTCACGTAACCCTCGAGTTGCTTCTCAACGCCGTTTTCAATCATCAACGGATCGTAGTAGTCGCCCTGACCCGGCAAAATATTCCAGTAGTCGAATCCCTGTGGATTACTTTCTTCGTTGTTGCCCAGATGCCACTTGCCGACAATCGCCGTGTCGTATCCGGCCTGCTTGAGTAATTTTTGCGATTGAATCGGCCGTGAACTGTCGATCTCATCGTCCAGGGTTTTGACCTCGTTCACGTGGCTGTACTGGCCTGTCAGAATCGTCGCCCGACTCGGTGTGCATAAGGCATTCGTACAGAAAGTATTGGTGAGCCTTACACCCTCGATTGCCAGTCGATCGATGTTGGGTGTGTGGTTGATCTGGCTTCCGTACGCAGAAATCGCGTGGGCAGCGTGATCATCCGACATGATGTAAAGAATATTTGGGCGGGTACTCAAGTACGACCCCAGTTAGTAAAATCAGCGCGCATCAGAGTGCACCGGAGGCTGCTGAGACAGAAGTGTGTTCGAAGATCAGACGGAGGCTACATCAACTAACGGCGTCCTCCAACTTCAACATGAAACGATTCTAGATCTTGATGGATAGCATGATTGGTACCACCCTTACGCGTCTTGAATGCCCTCCCTCGCAGGGAGAGGGGATCAATCACTACCCGCCCTGCTCGGCCTTCCATTTGCGATAGAGATCAATCACAGCGTCATCGGGCGGATAGTAGAGTCCAGGCGTCTGCTTTTCTTCGTCGAGCCGCCTGCGAATCCACTCTTCCAGGTCGTCGTACTCGATGGCCTTTAGAGCAATGTCAGGTGCCACAGCACTGGGGATTACAACCACTCCATCGTCATCAGCGACGATGTAGTCACCGGGGCGCACAAGAACACCGTCGACATTGACCGAATCGTTCGTTGAGTACGGCGTACCGACGCGAGTGCCGAGGTTTGACGTCTTGTCGAGCCCCCACATTCCGACACCGTAGTCCTTAACCGTGTGCATGTCACGGATGCCACCGTCGCAGACGAGCCCGTCGACCCCGCGTTGCTTCAGCCTGAGGAACTTGATATCGCCGCCGATCGACATCCGCTTGTTGCGCATCGATTCCATCACGATCACGTCGCCCGGGCCGGCCAGCTCGAAGGCAGCGTATTCGGGCGATTCTTCGCCACCCGGCTTTTCGGCCATCGCATCGGGACGGGCCGGCACAAACCGCACTGTGATAGCCCGCGCCACCAGTCTCAGGCCGGGGTTCATCGTGCGCACGTTTGGCATGTAGACGTAGTGTGGCTCGTAGCCGTTCCGGGCGAGCACGTCGACGACCGCCGTGGTGTTGACGCGCTTGAGTTTTTCGATTGTCGTCTTATCAAGGGTGTGGTCGGGCGTGGCCTGAATTACTGCCATATGGGGGTGCTATCTCCGGTGGTTCGAATCGCGGAAAGATGCCAATAGTACAGGGAGGTCGACAGCGACACCGCGAGGTTCCGGCAGGTCAGTGGGCGTAACGTTCTAACCCCAGTCGCTCGCAAATCGGTCGATGATGAGAGCCGCATGTTTCGCGCCGAGCAGAAAATCCTCGACCGTGATGTTTTCGTTCGGGGCATGGATCCTGTGCGAGGGGTGGTCGATCCCCGATGTGGCAATTGGCATGCCCAGGGTATTGCCAAAGTCGAACATCGGGCCGGTCCCCGCCATATTCGGGGTCATTACAGGTTTCCGCCCGTAAATCTCCTCCGCAGTTTCGGCAACCAGCTGGACCCAGGGTGAATCGAGATCGGTGCGATACGGGTTCACCGCCGCGATCAGTTCGACCTCGACATCGCTGAAACCGTGGCTGTCGAGGTGCGCGCGGAGTTTGTCGTATATGTCGTGGGGCCGTTGTTCAGGCACCAACCTGAAGTCCATCTTGGCGCTGGCTACGGCCGGCAGCACCGTCTTCATTCCTTCATCCTGATAGCCGGAGTCGAGTCCTGCAATATTCGCGGTCGGCTGAAAAATAAGTTGCTTGCGGAGGTCTTCGCCATCGAGACCCTTGACGAACGAGGTGACTCCGAAAGTTTCGAGCCACTCAGGGGCGTCGTCTGGCAGGGCCTCGACTGCTGCGACGGCTTCCGCGCTCGGCTCGACTATATCGTCGTAGAAACCGTCGATATGAATCCGCTCGTCTTCGTCCTTGATGGTTTCGATTGCGCGCAGAAGTCGCCATGCGGCCGATGGGAGAATCGCGGCGTAAGACGAGTGAGCATCGCCCGAGAGCATTCTGACGCTGAGTCCGACTCCGAGTACACCTTTCAGTCCCAGGTACATAAACGGGTCGTTATTAAGGTTTCGCCCGCCGCCCTCCCATATACAGGCGTCGGCCCGGAAATCGTCGCCACGCTCCGCAATGAGACCGGGGAGGTTGACCGAACCCGACTCTTCTTCGCCCTCGCAGAACATCTTGATGTTGCAGGGGACCGCGCCGCGCTCATCAACGAATGCTCGGATCGCCGCCAGCCGGGCGCCGATATTGCCTTTGTCATCGGACATTCCGCGTCCGTACAGGCGGTCGCCGACCCGGGTTGGCTCGAACGGATCGGTGTCCCACAGATCGAGGGGATCTACCGGCTGGACATCGTAGTGGCAGTAGAACAGGAGCGTCGGGGCAGCATCCGGGTTCTGCGCAGCAGGCATGAAACCGTATACGCTGGGCAAGCCATCGTTTGGGACCGGAACGATCTCGGCCTTGAACCCGTTGCGTTCGAGGATTTGTTTCATCAGGCCAGGTGCCTTATCGAAGCCGCGCTTCTGGGCCGAGATCGAGGGTTGCCGGACCATCTCAAACAATTGAGCTATCGACTCATCGACGTGTGTTTCGATGTGGGAATAAATATCTTTCATCGTGCTCTGTTCGTGGTGTTCGTACCTTCGGCTGATTTCAATTCCCGGTACGCCCAGTAGCGGGCCAGGCAGGTCAGTGTCACGCCTTCGCCAACATCCTCGCTGGCAAGCATGGCAATCAGCTCCCGCCGGGTCAGAAGTTTTGCGTCCACTATGCCCTCTTCGGCCTGAAGCTTCACGTCGCTGATCTCGATTTCCGGGATCACTGCCAGGGTCAAATGAAAAACACCGCCCGCGAACCCGGCGACCGGAACCTGCGGCCCGAGCAACTCGACAGAGTCCGGTGTGATTCCCGTCTCCTCAATAAGTTCGCGACGGGCAGCCTCCAGAGGCGGTTCGCAATTCTCGATTAATCCAGCTGGGAACTCCCAGAGATTTCGTTTGGACAGATGGCGATAAACCCTGATCAGCAGGTACCGCTCGGATGACGTTACCGGAATCGTCATCACCGCGTCATTGCCCGAATGACCCTTCACCCACGCGTATGTGCCGGGTGATCCGTCGGGATGCTCGATGTCGTCGTGATAAAAGTCCAACCACGGCGTCTCGTAAACGAGGTGTTCTCCGACCGATTTAATCTCTGCAATATTGCCCTTTTCAGCCATTCCCCGCCCCGTTACTCCATCGCACCGGGTTGGCCCGGCTCCAACGGCTGCGAATCAGGTGGCACTCCACCTGCCAGGAAGCCCCCATCGACGGTAATCGTCTGGCCATTGACATAGTCACCGAGGTCGGAAGCAAGAAACACGCAGGCCCCGGCTATGTCACTGGGAACACCGCCTCGACTACTGGGAATGAAAGACAGGGCCGAACCCAGATTATCGGCAGACCCCCGCTCGGGTTCTTCTTCATCCGTCAAAACCCGGCTGTCGATATAGCCCGGTGCCACGCAGTTGGCGGTGATACCCGTACCTGCCAGGTCCTGGGCCATCGACATCACCATGCGGTTCAGGCCCGCCTTCACGACTCCGTAGACGGTGTCATAGGGCCAGGCCCGGTAGCTATGGACGCTACTGATGTTGATGATGCGACCGCCATGGCCGTGCTCGATCATCCGGTTAACGGCGCCCTGGGCCAGGAACAGGTAGCCCTTCAGGGCGTGACCGACAAGGTTGTCCCAGAACTCTTCGGTGATCTTCGTGAAGTGGATGTCAGCAGACGCTACGGCATTGTTGACGAGGATATCTATACGGCCATGACTGGCGACAAACTCATCCAGCAGCCGGGTGCGGTCTTCAGTATTGCCGACGTCTGCCTGATGCCATGAGGCTTTTTGGCCGAGTGAATTGATCGACGCCATGGTTTTGTCGGCTTCTGTATCTCGCACAACGTCGTTGATTCCGACATCTGCCCCATGTTCGGCAAACATCCGGGCTATTCCCGCACCGATTCCGCGACGTGAGCCGGTGATGAGCGCTTTTTTACCTTCGAGAAGCTTTGTGGTGGTCATGGAACTTGCTCTCGTTCTAGTCGGTCATCTTCTTTGCGGCGATCATGCCACCGTCGACCAGAATTGTCTCGCCGTTGACGTACTGGCCGAGGTCCGATGCCAGGTAAAGCACGGCGTTGGCAATATCACTCGGCAGTCCGCCCCTGGCAGCCGGAACGTGGGCTCCGAGCAGTGCCGGGTTGTGCGGCGGGCCGTCGATCACATCGTCATCCCCCTCGGGGAGTTTGTTGGATATGGCTCCGGGCGCGATGCAGTTGGCCGTGATGTTGTGACCTGACAGGTCGACGGCCAGTCCTTTGACCATCCGACGCAACGCAGCTTTCGCCGTTCCATACGCGGTCCATTTCTCGATGGCGACATAGGCGTGGACGCTCGCAAGACAAACGATGCGGCCACCGGTGCCCTGGGCGATCATCTCTTTCGCAGCACGCTGGGAGCCGAAGAAGTAGCCCTTCAAAGAGAGGTTCATCATCCGGTCCCAGTAGGCTTCGTCGGTATCGAAAAGCGGGCGGGACTGGTCGGGGAAAATTGCGTTATTCACCAGTATGTCGATCTGCCCGTGTTCTTCGAGAAACGAATCGATCACCACGTTGATCCCCGAAACGCTGCTCACGTCGCCCGCGTGAAAGGTGCCTTTTACGCCCCGTTTTGAGATGAGTTCGGCCGCTCTTTGCGATACCTCGTCGTCCACGATGTCATTGACTCCCACGTCAGCGCCTTCATTTGCGAGTGTCAGCGCGATGCCCCGTCCGATGCCTTTTCGTGCTCCCGTTATCAGAGCTTTTTTTCCATCGAGCAGTCCCATTAATGATCTCCATCTTTGCGGCTAAGAAATATTCAGGTGCCGATCTTAGCGCGGGGAACCCGTTGCGGGTCGGGTTTTGATACCCCCACACCCGTCAAGATAGCGCGAGACACGCGTGCTATCAAACTAGCTTGCGAATCTTTTCGATGGCCGCGGCTTTTGCGGCCTCAAGGTCGCCGATACGGTGCTCGTATGCCCGGCCATCGGGTCCTCCATCGGCGAACACCAGCACAGCATCTCTAACCTTCATGTTCGGCATCCCGGGCAGGCCTAGTTGTTCAACAACGAGCGCGTATCCGGCCAATTGCGGTTCGTAGCCTTTCGCCCGCTGGATCAGTGATTCCCCCGAAACCCGGTCGGTCTTGTAGTCGATAATGGTGACCGTGCCATCGGAATTCTGAACGATCAGGTCGATATACCCTTCGACCTCGAGCCCATCCGCAATCTCGGCTGCTACCCATGCCTCTCGCCAGCTGTTCTCGCCGGTTGCGCCCGCAACGACCGGGCTTTCCAGAACGTTGCGGACCAGCCGAGTAATGTTCTCTTTTTCTCCAGGCATCGAGTATGCGTCGGCGGTCAAATGCACAAGCTCGTCGAGGGTCGCTAAATCGCTGAAATCAACGTCCTGGAGCACCGCGTGTACTGCCGAACCCAGTTCGGTTCCCCCACGACCCCGACGGGCGGCATTCCACTCGGTCGATTCAGCATTGTCCTCGGGTTTTTGGACCACGAACATGCCATGGTCGGCGAGTTGAGACGGAACCACGTACCCGCGTTTTGTGGCCGATGCGACAACTTCGGATGTCTCGCGTAGCCACTGTTCACGATCGTCTACCGAGGGGGTTCCAGGGGCGGGGCTTTCAGGACCGGCGGTGCTGGCATTAGCCCCCCGTGCGGGGCTTTCGACGGCAAACGGCTCCCACAGTTCATCGTTCAGCTCGGCGAATTCGCTGATCTTGCCTGCCAGCGTATTTTTGGCCCGGGTAGTGCGATGGACACTGACGACCAGGTGTTCGCGCGCCCTTGTAGCGCCCACGTATGCAAGACGAACGAGCTCAGCTGCATCGGCCTGCCTGTCCGCGGCGTCCACCACATCGTAGTCGGAGGTCGCGAGCCCCAGTCCCTGTGCGCCGATTTGCACAGCAAGAACAGGCTTCCCGTTTTGTTCCGTGATAATCGAATTGTCCGTGCGCGCCGACCTCTGGCCCTGAAGGCCCACCAGGGCCACAATCGGAAATTCGAGGCCTTTAGCTGCGTGAATCGTCATCACTCTGACGGCGTTCACTTCACTGTTTGCGAGTGCGCCCTCGGCAGCCCTCACGTTTGCCTTCGCCTGGCCGGACAGCCAGCGTACAAGTTCACGTAGCGACCCTGTGCCTGAACGTTGCAGGGTCCTCGACATCTCAATGAACATGTCCATCAGGCGCTCACCGCTGCCGGACGTTTCCATTAGTGCGGCCACTTCACGCAATCGGCGAGATCGAATCAGCTGTTCGACCAGGTAAGGGGTGGATCGCTCCTGGCGACGGTCGTGAAATTCCGAGATGCCCGCCAGAGCTTTGGCAACTCTGCGGGCACCGGTGCCTTCGGGGAAGTCTTCTACGTCGACGCGATGGCGCGCATATTCAAACTGGTGACCCAGCCTGGTCCACTCGTATAGATCCTGGTCCGAACAACCCCATGCAATCGATTTCAGTGCGGCCACGATCGCCACCTGATCGGTGGGGTCATCGATCGCGGCAAGGCTGTTGCTCAGCACATTGAAAGTCTGGGATTCGAATATTGGAGCCTGGCCTTCCAGCACGTACGGAATGCCGCGCCTTATAAAGGCTTCTTCGAGAGCCGGTAGCGAGGTTCGTCGTGGCATAAGTACACACAGATCGCGGTAACGTGAGCGGTAAACCTTGTCGCGGTGATCGGAAAGTGGCCATCCACCTGCACCGACAGTATCTGCAAGGCGGGCAATGTCTTCGGCTTCCGACTCGCGTGCCACGTCCACGTTTCCATCGGCAAACCCGCCGGCGATCATCACCCGCGGAATCTCTGTGTGGCCATCGTCCGCGCGCGCCGGCTCGAGGGGCACATACTCGGCCTGCAGCGGATCTCTATCCGAGCCCGCCGGTCCGTTCATCCATGGATCGAATACTGCGTTAACCCAGTCGAGGATCGCCGGAGTGGAACGGAAATTTGAGGTGAGCGATAGTCGTTCGGCGCCGAGCGAATCGACCAGGGCCTGGAGTTGCGTCAGGTCGGCCCTTCGGAAGCGGTAAATCGACTGCTTACCGTCGCCAACAACAAATAATGCGCCATCGGTTGGCTTGCCCGAACCGGAACGATCGGTGAGAAGCCTTGCCAGTTTGAGTTGGAGCGGGTCGGTGTCCTGAAACTCATCGATCAGGACATGGGTGTATCGGGACTGGAAATACTCTCTTGCATCATCGTTTTCGTCCAGCAGTTCACATGAAAGAACAAGTAGATCCTGAAACTCTAAAAGCCCCTCGGCACGACGGGTATCGGCGTATGTAAGAACCATTCTTGCAACTGCATTGACCAAGGGAATTACGGTCGCTTCGCCAAGCGCCTGTCGACCCGAATCGATGGATTTCTGGATGGCTTTCAGGAGCGATCTGACCTCGTCGAGACTGCTGTCGCCGTTTGGCAGGGGGTTCCAGTTGCTTTTTGCGCCACGAGTCGCGATGAATTTCGGCAACTGGGTCAGGACGAAGATCATCTCGTCGTCGTTATCGAGTTCAAGTGCCTCGTCGATCCATGACACGGCCGGGGCAGCCTGTGAATCCAACTGAATGAACATGAGGTCGTCAGCATCGGTGCAATAATCTCGAAGACCGGTTGCAACAGCCAGGTCGGAACGTATCGACTCGAGAGACGCACGCGCGCCGATCGATTTTGCCGGACGATTCAGGACGCCGATTCTCGCCACGAGATCGTAGTTTGCATGCATCTCGGCAGCAAGATTTCGGAGAGCCGTAAGAGGAGTTCCAAGGCCCAATCGCTGTGCGTTAAGGATTGCCCCCTCGAATATTGGGTCGGCAAGTGCGTCATCGAGCCAGTGGTCCCATGCCTCGTCGAACCGCGACTCCTGTTGTACCGCATCTACCAGTTCAAATACCGGTGGCAGACCTACGTCGAGCGGACGTTCCCGGAGCAGACTCTGGGCGAAGCTATGGATAGTCCCAATGAACGCGGAATCGAGCGATGAAAGTGCAGACGACAGGGCCTGGGAAGCGTCGGTATCAACACCAGTTCTGGCTGCTTCGAGTCTCTCTTCCAGCTGCTGGCGTACTCGCTGGCGAAGCTCCGACGCTGCCGCCACCGTGAAAGTAATCGCCGCAATGTTCTCGGGTTTCACACCACCAAAGGTGACGAGGTTGGCGATCCGTTCGACCAGCGCCTGGGTCTTTCCCGTTCCGGCACCGGCTCCAGCGTAAATCGTTGCGCCAAGTGAATCAGCGGTTGTTCCAACTATTCGATCGCGGGGAGAATCGTTCATCGATCGTCCTCCGCGAGTCTTCGGTAATTATCCAGTACCGGGTTTGAAGTTTTCTTTGACTCCCACAACCTGGCCTTACTTTTTGGGCAGATGCGGTTGTACTCGCAAAACTTGCAGTTTTCGAACGAAGGAGGGCCGCCGCCCCACGCAGAGGGATCGCCAGGATGCGCTGGAAACACGCCGCTGTCGATTCCTTCGACAATCGTCTCGACGGCTTCTTTCAATGCCAATTCCGCCCTGTCGCCTGCGTAATTTTCAGGCGAGGGTTGTAGTTCGTCACTACCAGATTCACGGACGAACCAGTAGGCAGCTGACACGCTTGCGTTCGGATACTTGTCCGCCACAGCCATCGAGTACAACGGAAGCTGCAGTTTCGTGCCTCTCTTGACCGGGTCGTCTTTGAGTTTCGAGTAGGCCGAGTTACTTCCAGATTTATAGTCGTAGACGATTACGCGGCTGCCGTCGTGAGATATGTCGACACGGTCGACCTGGCCCCTGAACTTGACCGATTTTCCCGATGTTGTGCGCACCTCGACAGCGGGTCTGCCCGTGTCGCTACCGAACGAGTATTCCGCCTCTACCTGGTGCATCTCGGAGCGCAATGCAACGGTCGGCTCACGCCGCAGCCATCGCCGCAGTATCAGCCATGCCCGTGACTGTTCGATACGCCACACCCCCTCGGCCCTGCCCGGGGTCTCTTCCCTGAGGGCCTGGATGTGACTGGCGACCGAAGCTTGAAGCCACGATTCTTGATTAGGCTTATTTGGTGGAGCTCCATCGTGGCCCATCCGCCACAGTGCGAATTTTTCGAGTACGTCGTGTATCAACGTTCCGAACGTGAGGGCGTCAAGGGCCAGTTCAGGCTCCGGCGATTCGGTCGGCTCAACGTGCAGCTTCCTCGACAGGAAATAGCGATAGGGGCAGGCGGCGTAGGTTTCGAATGCTGTGGCCGATCCGACCGTCTCGCCCAGATCTGGCTCTGCACCTCCGAGATCGATCTTGCCGTCGTATTCAGACCAGGTTTCACTTTGCTGTTTTGTTTCAAAATCTACTGAATCGGTAATTGATGGAGCGATGGCTGACAGGGGGAAGGTCGCGGGGTTTTTGCCCCCACGATTCCAACTTCGAGCGGCAAGCACATCGAACTCATGTTGATCCCCGGCCTGCGCCATCGGAAGCGTCGACAAGCCGGCACGATTGTGGATAACGACACCGCTGACGGGCTGCTCCAACTGCTCGGGACTCACGAGCTGACCGGCCTGTAGTAACGGTTCGCCCGAAACTTGCCTTGCCGCTTCCAGGAACCATCTCGCCGGTCCAAGTTCCCTCGATACACCCGGGACTCCGCGAGGCCAGTACATGACGACCCGTTCTGCGCTTGAAATCACCGAGGTGAACGACTGCTTGCTCTCCTCGATAGAACTCTCAACCGTCCGCAAATATCTGCCAGCGGCGTCTATCTCACGTTTCAGATTGTCTGGGAGGAGCGGATCGGAGATCCCCGCGGTCGGATACCTGCCTTCGGTCATCCCGAGAATAAATACTGTGTCGAAGGGGCAACCCGCGGCGGTCCAGATAGGGCCCACGTAGACCCCGGAACCAAGTGACCGGAGTCCAGCAGAACGTCTTCCCATCTGTTCTCTGAGCACACCTGCGCAGTGTTTGAAGCCGGGGACTTTTCCGGGAGTCTCCAGCGATTCCAGCCGTTCAATAAGGGTGGTCAATCGGGTCTGTCGGTTCTCAACCGCTGTGGAGTCTGTAGAACTGGACCCGACGACCAGCAGGTAGTCCTTGGTCATCGCCCGCAGCCAGCTTCCGAATCCCGGCCAACTGTCCTGCTCCGCAGTGGGGCTGCGATTTGCGAACGTCTCGACAAACTCTTTCAGGGCGAGTGCGTATTCGGAATCCGATGTTGCGGCTGCGATCTCGTTTGACCTGCCCTCACCCAGTCGGTCGGAACGCTCGGCCCGTGCAATACGGTGGGCCGCATACTGATCGAGTCTAGGAATCCAACTGTCCCGCACCGACAAAGTTACGCCAGCAGTTCTGGAGAGCGCGTCCCACCTGGCCGCGGGCACCGGTCGGTCAGCGCTCGGATTTCTCACGGGCGCGGTCGAGAACCAGGCAGTCACGTCGAGTCGCGTGAAATCGTTCTCGAAAATATCCAGCAGGCCCGTAACGAACTGCCCTTCAGGCGCATCGGCCAGCGCGGTGCGATCGGGGCCTGAAACGGGTATGCCGGCCAGTTCGAAAGCCTCGCTGACTCTGGTGGCATAGGTGTCATCTTCAAAAACGACGGCCATACGCGCGAAATTTGTCGTCTTCCCTCTGGCGTCAGACCGAGCGAGGTCGACTATCTCCCGTACCACGCTCCGCACCTCTTCGGCTACGTCGGGGACTCCCACCGGGACAAGTTTCTGGCGGAATGACCCCGAACTTTTTTGTGCTCCGGGAACAGCCGCATCGGAAGCCATTACGTCATCAAAGGCTTGATCCGGAGTCGTGACTATCGCCGAGTCTTGCAGTTTGGCAAGCGCATCGAACAGCAGTCGCTGAACCGGGGCGACCGGCGCGACTTTTGCAAGAAGCACAGTGCCAAGTCCGCTCACCGCGGGGCTGGTATATCCACTCCCCTGCCCGTCACGGACCATCTTCGCCGCCCGCTTGGCGACCGCTGCGCCGCGCCGGTGCTGGCTCGCGTGATTCATGTAACTGTCGAACCTGTCAACCAGTTCACGCTGCACTGCCTTTAGCCTGTCGAGCTGGCCTCGTTCCAACAGTTCCAGATCTCGGAAAGTCGAATGCAGCGCGGTCTGTAACTGGGGCGACACGTCGGTGCCACCGAGTCGCGTTCCCAGATTCGGGTCGCGGGCCGCCTCGTAAACGAACTCCGACGCCTGCAGGTCGTGCAACAGCGGCTCTTTGAACTCCCGGCCCGCCAGTTGTTCGGCGACATCTTCCAGTCGCTTGAAATCGACGTTGAACAGACCGCCCCTGGCGAGCGCACGACGCAGGTAGAACGATGCCTGCTTGGTGGGTGTTACGACTGTTACCCGCTCGAACCCACGGATTTTCCTGACGTCGTCGATCAGCGTTCGCAGTTCTTGGACGATGGTCATCGGTTGTCCTCCCTCCCTGGCGGGGAGGCGGGTGACGTCAGGACGCGAGGGTGGGGGCGCGTCGCGGTAAAAAACCGCCGTCGGTCTTCGCTGGAATTGCGGGAGTTGCTACGTGTTCTCATGTGATCTGCAGGTGGGCTTGCTTTGCTCATCCGCAGGTTAATAGGAACGGGCGCCGAATAGCCAGAGACCGCGGCAGAAAAAATGGCGCCCCCGGCGAGACTCGAACTCACGCTCCCGGCTTCGGAGGCCGGTGCTCTATCCAACTGAGCTACGGGGGCTATGGTCGAATTCTAGTTCAAATACTAGATTTATTACCTGTCTAACTTGGTGAGAAATCGAGGTTTTGTAAACACTTGTAACCATCGGAGTGTTTACATGCTCGAAGAAATCACAAAAAGGCAGCTGAGGCTCGGACTGTCGACTCGTAAGTTAGCTCAACAACTAGACGTGTCCCCCACCCTATTATCGCTGGTCCTAAACAATAAGCGTCCAACTAGCAGCGACCTGAAGAGACGCATAAGACGATGGCTGAACACGCCAATGGCCGATGGCGGACACAATCATCCGAACACTGTCTACAAGGAATTCATGGCTGAGCGAGCGTCATTCGTATCCAGCGAGACACTCAGGTACTACACCGAAAAGTTGGAGCCGTTCATTCTCTGGTGTGAGATGCACGAATTCGCTGACATAACTCTGATCGAGAGGTCAACCATTGGTGCGTTTCTCGCCTACATTCGACTAGGGCGTCGTAAACACTGGAATGCTCCTCTAAATAACGGGGCAATCAAGCTACACCACCAGACGCTGAAAACCTTGTTCAACTACACCGCAGAGACACGCTCGATGCAGGACAGATGGAGCAATACAGTTACGGCGATCAAGGTGAAATCTGGGGATGCCGGTAGGACCGAGTACTCCAGTTACGAATTGTCCAAAATCATGGAGATCATCAGCTCCATCGATTATTCCCCCGAGTCTCAGGAATATTTCCTCGGGTACGAGTTCTACCTCGATCCGAATCTCTCCCCTGAATATCGTGCCAACCTTCTGGATAAGAACGGGATCGCGATTGAGAGTGAAATTACGATCAGCGGCGCGGTCTCAAGTGGACTTCTCCAGCCGACCGTTGGCGCTGGTTTCGGTGGACGCTTCCTCGCTCTCTGGCAGGACGGCGGTTTCCTGACCGGCCAGGTGTACGAGTCTCCCAACTATGATGAGAACGGGGGTGGCATCAATCCTGGCCCCGGAACATATGAAAATAAT
>CAJWWK010000023.1 GCA_913048295.1 uncultured Dehalococcoidia bacterium | reverse complement strand
CCATAACCTGTACCACTCGTTATGTTAGTCCGACGGCCTGTTTCAGCCTGATTGTCTCCGGCGCCGGCGGCCGGTATCCGAGTGAGCTGGAAACCCGCACTGCGACCGATAGCGCGAAATCTGACAATCCCGCCATCAATACTATGTGCCTCGCCATCTACAGCAGCGATGCCCACGATAGCTCCCTGACGGTTGCCCTGATCACGATGAACAGCACCGACGCGGCGATCGCCCACTACAGCATTCTCGAAGGCAGCTTAGCCGACTCCGGTGTCGACTACTTCGAGCAGAATAACCGGGACCGTGATCTGCCAACCGTGACCCTGGACCTGGATGGAATGGGCGCGATGGTCGTCTTGAGGATGGGGTCCAACCTGATAAGCCTTCAAAACGGTCCAACGAGTGAACTTTCGCAGTGGTCAACCGACTTCATGATCGACCTGGCGGACAGCCTTCTCGAGCGGCTCTAGGGCCTGTGGGTCATCATGCTCCGGGCGTTCGAGGCGAATCTGGTCGCGCAGGGCAATCCTCCCTCGGTCCCTCCCATGCAGAGAGGGAGGATGTACTACCAACTAAAAACCCCTCTCAACCGAGAAGGGTTTTTACTTTCACGTATTAGCGTGCTTTGCGAACGTCGCTTCTACACGGACAACAGGGAGATGCCCTTCTTGTCGAGCGTGCGCATCTCTCGTGCTGTCAGCTTCACGCGGTAGCGCTGGCCGTCGATTACCACCCACTTGTTCTGCAGGTTTGGCTTTGAAATCTTGCGTGTCGCATTCAGCGCGTGCGATCGGTTGTGACCGAACATCGGCTTGGGTCGGGGTCCGAGACCCAGTTTCGCCCTGATTTGGTCGGAGCTTGGCATAACAGTTAGACTCTCGAAATAAGTTCATGGTGTGGGGGAAATCTCGTGCCAAGTGACCGAACGATGAATACGAACCGGTGCGGTTAGCCCGAGACCCTATCGATATACATTAACATGCATGTCGGGCTGGAACAACAGAAGATTGCCTGGTGAAATGCGAGTGTGGCTGATCTATTTCAGCTGCAGTTGCCTCGTATTTATCAAGGAGTAGGCCAAGTGCAAAACTCTACGGTCGCAAGTGACAGTACTGGTGCGATACTGCTTGTCAGCATGATTCGGGCCACCGCCAATTCGATCGAGATCAACCGGGATACGATCAACGCACTGAACGTGTTTCCGGTTCCCGATGGCGACACCGGCACCAACATGATGCTTACCCTGCGGTCGGTGGTGGACGATATTGGTGACGATGCATCAGGCACGATCGGCGAAGTTGCGAACAGAATGGCCCGCGCTGCGCTTCTGGGTGCGCGCGGAAACTCCGGGCTGATTCTCGCCCAGTTCTTCAAGGGACTGTCGGAATCATTGGGGACGACGGACGGTGAACCGCTACTGCGTGGCAGTAGCTTTGCCAAATCGTTGCGAATAGCGGCAACGAACTCCTATAAAGCAGTGCCCAATCCGGTCGAAGGCACGATGCTGACGGTGTACCGCGAATGTGCCGAGGTTGCCGAGGCGTCGGCCGCGAAAAACGGTTCTTTCGAAAACGTGCTTTCGGCAGTGGCGGCGAGTTCGCTCGAAACGGTACGCCGCACCCCTCAACTGCTACCGGTGCTTGCAGAAGCCGAGGTAGTGGATTCCGGGGGTTTTGGCTTCGCGGTGATGCTTGACGGAGCTTTAAGGGCTCTGCACGGCGAGGAGCCGGCGGCGCGTGTGGTCGAAGTGCCCATGCCCGGGGGGGCCAAATTTTCTGGCTCTGTTAAGGCCGACTTTGTCGATGCTTCCGAAGAGATTGACTGGGGTTACTGCACCGTATTTGCGATCCAGGCCGAGGATCTCGATCTCGACAAAATACGCGCCCACATGGACCAACTCGGTCGCTCGCCAATTGTCGACGGCACTGACGTAATCGCGAAGGTTCATGTCCACATGGAAGATCCCGGATTGGCGCTCAGCGCCGGACTCGGATACGGGCAGATCTCAAATATCGAGATCGCCAATATGGATGAGCAGACAGCTGGCTGGGCTTCTGCACGGCGGGGAGACGCCACCAGCCCACCTGTGGCTACGCTCGCCGCACCGGAAATAGCGGTGGTTGCGGTTGCCGCGGGAGATGGGCTGACCGATCTGATCATCAGCACGGGTCTTGGCGCGACTTCGGTTGTGGAAGGCGGCGACACGATGAATCCGTCTGTGGCCGATCTGCTGGCGGCGGTGAACGCTGCCCCATCGAAGAAGGTGATATTGCTTCCGAACAACAAGAATGTTGTTGTTGCCGCGCAACAGGTGCCCGATCTGACCGGTAAAGATGTGAGGGTGGTTCCGACCCGTTCAGTTCAAACGGGCGTTGCGGCACTGCTGGCGTTCAACATCGACCTGTCGCTGGATCAAAACGAAAAGGCGATGAATGAGGTTGCCAGCGAAGTGGGAGAGGGCGGGGTTTGCCAAGCGTCGAGAGATGTAACTATTTACGGTCACGAAATTAAAGCGGGGATGACTTTCGCAACTTTCGATGACGATATCGTGACGGTGGGGCGCGATCCCCTGTTTGTGTTGATCAAGCTGATCGAGGAGCACGCAGACGGTGCCGAGATTGTCACTGTGTATACCGGGGAAGCGGTGACTCCGGAGCAGGCCGAGACGACAACGAAGTCACTCGAAGAAAAATTCAGTGGTTTCGATATCGAGGTCGTGCACGGCGGACAACCACACTACGACTACCTGATTGCAGTAGAGTAGCCTAAATCTCGATATTGGAAGTGCGCAGGCCCCGGACTGGGGTTGCGTTCGACCTCTAGCAATTCGGAGCACTTCAATGAGCATCGCAGTCGTAACCGATAGCACTTCCGATCTACCTGTGGACCTCGCTGAGAAGCATGGCATCTCGGTAATACCTCTGAACGTGCACATCAAGGATGAAACTTTTCTCGACGGTGTGACGATCTCTGCCGATGAGATGTACAGGCAACTTCCCGATTCGAAAGTGATCCCTACGACCTCGGCGCCATCCGTTGGATCCTTTATCGAGCTATACGAGGAACTAGCAAAGACCCACGACGAGATTATTTCGATACACCTCTCGTCGAAGTTGAGCATGACGCACAACTCAGCGGTCAACGCAGTCGAAGCAATGAATGCGTCCTCAACCCGTATTTCTGTCGTTGACACCCAGCAGGCTTCGATGGCCCTTGGGTGGACGGCTGTACGCGTTGCCGAAGCAATTTCAGATGGTGCGTCTTTGGACGAAGCTACAGATCTGGCGAAGAATCTGAGCGAACGAGCGGTGTTCATCGGGATGGTCGACACTCTCACCTACCTGGTCCGAGGTGGGCGGATAGGGAAGGCACAGGGCTTCGTGGGGTCGCTGCTGCGTGTCCGGCCCATCCTCATATTGCGCGATGGCGAAGCGCATCCGATGGAGCGGGCGCGAAATCGTAAAAAGGGAATCGCCCGGCTTAAGGCACTGGCGGCTGAGCACGCGCCGCTCGAAAAACTGGCGGTGCTCTATACGACCGATGAGGCCGATGCTCGAGATATCGCAAATGATGTGGCTAAGTTCACTCCAGATGGGGTTGCGACCGTTGCACAACTCGGCCCTGTGGTTGGTAACTACCTCGGACCCGGCACGCTCGGGTTCGGGATGATCAAGGCTGAATCCGGCTGATGGGCGTGCGCGGCAGTTATCCAGAGCAAACCCCTCGAATATTGGAGCCAGAACAGGCGGCAAATTCACTTCGGAACGTCATCGAGTTGGAGCGCAAGCTTGAGTTTTCCGATCGCGCAGTGATGGGCGGCCTTGACCGATTCATCGAACGTGCGTCGGGCCATCTCCAGTGGATTCGCGATATCGAGCCGCTGGGTGGGACCAACTACGCCGCTTTGCAGCCGGGTGAGCGCCACCGTTGGGCATCGGCAGTAATGGCGAAAATATCCGGTGCCACTGCGAGCGCCAAATCATCGGATGGGCGGGGGTCGGGCACCTCGTCAGGACGGGCACCGGCAAAGCGTAACCAAGCGAAACCTCCTTCGGGGCGTGCAAGCTCGGCGAAGGCAAAATACAAACTCGATACCCCGCTGGCTGAACTTAAATTCATTCACAAGGCAACGCGCGGGAAGTTGTCGCGGTTGAACGTTGCCACGCTGCGCGACATGCTGTCGCTGTTCCCGGCCCGGCACGTCGACTATTCAAAAGTCACACGGATAGGCGAGGTTGAGTACGGGGCGTTGACGACCGTGGCAGGACGCGTTGTGCGGTCGGAAACCGTCCGGATTGGCCCACCACCCGGTGCGGCAAAGATTCTCATTAACGACGGGACGGGTCTTCTCGAAGCCACGTTCTTCAGGCAGGCCTATCTCGCCAGTAGGTTCAAGCGCGGCAGCCTGATTGCCTTCAGCGGTGAGATCGACGCGTTCCAGGGTCGAGCGCAGATGCAGAATCCCGAGTATGACGAACTTCCCTCGTCTGCAGCATCGACCGACACCACGACGGGAGACCTGCAGCTCACGCATGCTGGCAACCTGCTGCCGGTGTATCCGTCGACCGAAGGACTCGTACAGCGTTCGATCCGCACGGCAACACGAAAATCTCTCGATACCGGTCTTCCTCTTCTCACCGAATTTCTTGATGACGACCTGAGACAGCGCCATTCGTTCCCTGGCCTGCTGGAAGCCGTAGAATCGATGCACTACCCCGATTCAGTTGAAGATCAGCGTCAGGCACGTCGTCGACTGGCCTTCGATGAACTGTTCATGTACCAGTTGGCGGCGCTCAAAAAGAAGTCGGAGTGGCGGAACAGGCGAGATGGAATCGTGATTGCCATGGACGAAGGAAGTCCGGTCGTCGAGCCGTTTCTGGAATCGCTCGATTTTGAGCTCACCACCGATCAGCAGGAATCACTGGACGTTTTTCTCGCTGATATGGCAAGCGGAGTCCCGATGGGTCGGCTGTTACAGGGCGAAGTAGGCAGCGGCAAGACCGTCGTTGCCCTGTCGGCCCTGCTGGCTGCAAACACCGCGGGATACCAGGGCGCACTGATGGCACCGACCGAGGTGCTAGCCGAACAGCATTTCCTGAGCATTTCTAACCAGCTGCATGCCGAGCCCCTGCCCGGAGAGCCGCGTGACGCGGTGCGACACGCGAGCTTGCCCGGCAGAGGAAATCGCCGAATCACGATGGTGCTGCTGATCGGCAGTCTCCAGCGGTCGATCAAGTCGAGAATTCAGCAGATGATTGCCGACGGAGAGGCCGATTTAATTATTGGCACGCACGCATTGTTGCAAGAGCAGGTGTCGATTCCGCGGCTTGGATTGGCTGTGGTCGACGAACAGCACAGGTTCGGGGTGGAGCAGCGCGGGGCCCTCACCAAACGTACGCCGCGGCCACACCTGCTTGCGATGTCGGCAACCCCGATTCCCCGAACGCTGGCGCTCACCGTGTACGGCGACCTGGATGTAAATACGTTGAAAATCCTGCCGATGGGTCGCAGACCGATCACCACATCGCTGGCGAGAAGCAAAGCCGATGTAGATCAGGCCCACCAGATGATCAGGCAGCAGGTCGCCCTGGGCAGACAGGCGTTTGTCGTCTGCCCGCTCATAGAACCGTCCGATTCGATCGAGGCGGTCTCTGCTGTACAGGAGTTTGAACGTCTTTCGGTTGATACTTTCAAGGACCTCCGGGTCGGGTTGTTGCACGGACGTATGAAACTTCCTGAAAAACAGGATGTGATGGACCGCGTGCGGAGCAGGCAGATCGACGTGCTGGTTGCAACTCCGGTGATCGAGGTCGGGGTTGACATTCCCAATGCGACCGTGATGATGATTATGAGCGCCAACCGTTTCGGCCTCGCCCAGCTTCACCAGTTGCGGGGTCGTGTTGGCCGGGGCGGGAGCCAGAGCTATTGCGTTCTGGTGACATCTTCCGGCGGGGAGACTGCTGGCGAGAGAATAAGTGCAGTACTTGAAAACTCAGACGGTTTTGAACTTGCGGAAGAAGACCTGCGTATACGTGGACCCGGCGATTACCTGGGTACCCGACAGAGCGGATGGGACGAATTGCGGGTCGCAACTATCGACGATGTCGATTTGCTTCAACTTGCACGCCGGGAAGCTTCAGACTTGATGGCCGACGGAACGCTGGACTGGCCGGACGAACATCCGCAGTTGGCCTCCGAGCTGGAGCGAGTTACGAGCGAGCAGATCACCGAGTTTTCCTAATCGAGCGGAACATGCCTGCTCTGAATCCCGAAAGAATCACTCGAAAAGCTTTGAGTCCATCAAAAATCCTCGTTACCGGAATGAGCGGCCTGATCGGAGGTCTTGCGGGGCGAAGTCTTGCTGAATCGCACGAAGTCACGGCGCTCGGCCGCAGAGAAGTTGAAGGATTTCCTACAACGGTCACTGATATTGGCGACGGAATCGACGGCATTATGCCCGCCCTCGAGAATGTCGACACCGTTATCCACATGGCCGCGTCGCGCGGAAATGTCACTGATGAAACCCACATTAAGGCAAACATCAACGGGGTCTACAACCTGTTTGAGGCCTGCCGGATATCGGGAGTGAAACGAATCGTTGCTGCCAGCAGTGGCGCGGTCGTGGCCGGTTACGAGCAGGAAGAACCTTTCAGGTCGATGGTCCACGACCCGGATTTCGTAATGCCGGTACCGCGTCCCCTGGTTGCCATAGGCGATCCGGTCCGGCTTCGCGGCTTCTACACCGTTTCTAAAATGTTCACAGAGAATTTAGGCCAGATGTACTCGGCGCAGTACGACATGTCGGTAATCTGTATACGGGTTGGCAAGGTCGAGATCGAAGATGTGCCGCTAAACGCCCGAAACGCGTCGGTTTGGTGCAGTCATCGCGACATCGTCCGGATGATCGATAAAGCCGTTCATGCACCGGACGATCTGAAATATGCCGTTGTTTTCGCATGCTCGGACAATCCGACAAGGTACCGCGATATCGACCATGCAAAAGAAGTGCTCGGGTTCGTGCCGCAAGAGAGTGCGGCCGATCACGGTTTCTAGGAGATTCGATGGGCAGGAGCCTGAGAGACAGGGAAGACCTTCACGCCATGCACACCCCCGACCGGGTGAGCGAACGGCTGGAGGCCGGTACCCCGCAGAGCTATCTCAAGGACCTGGTGTACGGCGGCATCGACGGTACGATCACGACCTTCGCCGTGGTTTCTGGCGTCGTTGGTGCAAACCTTGATACCGGCATCGTGGTGATACTAGGGCTTGCAAACTTACTGGCAGACGGTTTTTCGATGGCTGTCAGCAACTTTTTGGGAACCCGCGCCGAACGGCAGTTTCTCCATAAGATGCGTCTCGAGGAACAGGAAGAAATCAGGCTTATCCCAGAAGGCGAGCGAGAAGAAATCCGACAGATCTACGCGCACAAGGGTTTTGAGGGCGAACTCCTTGAGCAGGTCGTTGAGGTGATTACTTCGGACGAAAAAGTCTGGGTCGATACAATGCTGCAGGTAGAGCACGGCCTGCTGCTCGAAGGTCCGGAACCCGGCCGTGCCGCATGGTTCACTTTTGTTGCGTTCCTCATCGCCGGGTCGGTCCCGATACTTCCGTTCATCTTTAACCTGGTGATTGATGACGGCATCCCCGCCCCGTTCCTGTGGAGTTCGCTGGCGACCGCGGGTACTTTTGCGGCGATCGGTGTATTCAAAGCCCGAGTGGTCGGTACAAGTCGGATCATGGCGGGAATCGAAACGGTTGCAGTCGGCGGCGCGGCGGCTGTGCTTGCGTACGGGGTCGGGTGGTTGCTGAGAGGGATTGCCGATGGCCTGTAGGTGCTGGCCGTTTTAACTTTGTGATTGCAGGAGTATTCGAAAAATGCCAAAGACCGCTCCAACGAAGTTCAACCCACCCCCGAACCTGAAGCGGGACCGCAAAGGCCTGGTGATCGTCAATACCGGAAACGGCAAGGGCAAGAGCACGGCCGGTTTCGGCATGATGCTGCGGGCATGGGGCCGCGGGATGAGCACCATGGCGGTTCAGTTCATCAAGAGTGAAAAATCGAGATACGGCGAGCAGATGGCGGCCGAAAAGCTTGGCATCGAGGTAATTCCCTCGGGGAGGGGTTTTACGTGGACGTCGAAGGACCTATCGGAGGATGAAGCCCTTGCAAAGAATGGGTGGGAGATCGCAAAGGAAAAGATCAACTCAGGCGACTACGATGTGATACTCCTCGACGAGATCACCTATCCGATTTCATTCGGCTGGATAGATGTTGACGAAGTGGTACAGGTGCTGGAGAACAAGCCGGAAATGCTTCATGTCGTTCTGACTGGCCGGGACGCAGAGCCCGAGCTTATTGAGGTCGCCGATCTCGTAACAGAGATGAAGGAGATCAAGCACCCGTATGCCGACCAGGGAATTCGGGCTCAAAAGGGGGTCGAATTTTGAGTGCCAAAGGTACTTTCGTCGCGTGTGAGCATTATTTCGGTTTGGCGAGAGTTTTTACAAGCCGTCGAGTTTGAGTTGAGGGTCGCTGTTGATATTTCGTTTAACGAGAATGAAACAGACTGAATGGATAAGGTTGAGATGAGGGGCTCCCCCAGCGCATCGAGCTTCGACATTTAGCCGGTTAGCCAGAGCCACGTGGAGGCGGCACGACAGCGGCAGTTGTCACTAACCAAAGCCCGCCGGGAGCCTGGGGCGCTTGGAGGACATCGCCTGCCAGGTTGCCGGAATTCAGCCCACAGAAACGCCGCGAATCGAAAAGAAATGGGTTGTCGTGGCAGCTGCTGATTACGGGGTGACAGACGAGGGTGTATCTGCCTTTACGCAGACCGTGACCGCTCAGATGGTAGCTAATTTTCTCAATGGTGGAGCGGCGGTAAGCGCGCTGGCACGGCAGGCCAGGGCAAGAGTAAAGATAATCGACGCTGGCGTCGCAAACCCGATACCTGGAAACACTTCAGAACTCGTGGAGCTAAAAGTGGAGAACAGCACTCAGAACTTCACGCTCGGCCCTGCCATGCCGCGCGCCCATGCTGTCGAAATCGTGGATCGCGGGGCCGAGTTGTCACTGGAGCTCTCGAAAGAGGGCGCCGATCTGATCGCGATTGGCGAAATGGGTATCAGCAACACCACCGCAGCATCTGCCATCACGGCTGTGATGCTAGGTGAGTTGCGAAGACGGTGACCGGTCACGGCACTGGAATCGATGAGGTTACCCGTTTGAAGAAAGTACACCCGGTTTCCAGGGTGATATCGGTGAATCAACCAAATTTCGGGCTGCCGGCGAGGCTGGCGTGAAGCGCTTCATATTCGGGTCGTCGGGTACAGTGCAGAGGGCGGCCGAAAAGTACGAGCCGATCAAGTCGATGGTCGAGGCACGTCTCGACGATATCCCAGATCCCAGACCTGTCGTATCCCATCTAGATCCGCCGTGGCCACATGCGATGTACGGCGTTGGCAAGACGGCCGGCGAGGCGATGGCGAGGCTGTTTTCAGAGACTCATGGATCGGCGATTGTGGTCAGAATCGGACGCGTCAGGGCCAAAAACCGGCCAGCGAATGCGAGAGGGGTGTCAGTCTACTTCAGCCACCGTGACGTCGAGCAGATGTTCGAAAAGTGCGTCGATGCGCCAGGCGACGTGAAGTGGGATGTTTTCTACGGTGTTTCGGACAACTTCACCCGGTTTCGGGACATCTCGCACGCGGAAGAGGTGATCGGATACGTGCCGGCGGACGGCATCAAGGACTGGCCACTCGAAGGCTGAGACGATTGCATGACCGGTGGGGCATGGCCGAGCGGTCGCTAATTCGCTGCCTCGTTCCGCTTCGATCGGGACTAATGTTTCGCCTGTGTCAGCGATCGTCGGCTCAGTTCATTACCTGGCCGCCGTCGCACTGGATTGTCTGGCCGGTGATGTTTCGGGCCTCTTCTGAAGCCAGGAAAACTGCGAGAGCACCGATGTCTGACGGCTCCTGCGGTCGGCCCATCGGGATCACCTCTTTCAGCGATGCCATGAACACGTCGTACTTGTCCTTACCGGCTACGGCTTCATCGCCGAGCGCCTCGCGCTCTTTCATCCAGTCCTGGTGAAACTGGGTCCAGATTCGGCCCGGAGCTATAGCGTTGACGTTGATGTTTTCGGCGGCGAACTCACGGGCGAGCGCCTGGGTGTATGCGATCACCGACATCTTGGTCGTGGCGTAGTAGGCGGTGATGTACTTCGCAGCTTTTGCAGCAACAGAAGAGATGTTGATAATTTTTCCGGCTTTTCGTTCGCGCATCTGCGGCAGAACAGCCTCAGTTACATCGGCAAGGCCCTTCACGTTTACCTTCCAGGTGAACTCCCAGTCGACATCCCGGAACGCTGTCCCGGTCGAGCCCGGAGCGCCCGCGACGCCCGCGTTGTTCACGAGAATATCGATCTGCCCCGCCGCTGAAGTGATGCTTGCCACCCCGGCACTGACCGAGTCCGCGTCTGTAACATCCATTCGAGCCGTGTAGGCTTTTCGGCCGAGCGCCTCGACCAGACTGGCCGCGCTGGCGGCATTCTTGTCGCTCAGGTCGGCGATGGCGATGTCGGCCCCTTGTTCGGCCATTTTCAGCACAATACCGAGTCCGAGTCCCTGCCCTCCGCCAGTCACCAGTGCCACTTTTCCGCTCAAATCTGCAAACATCTGCTTTTACCTGCTCTCGGTCCGGGTTTCGGCCGTCATCGGGTGGTGCTCGACCAATTGAATTTCTACGCGGTAAATCTATCAAGAAATATTCGATCGGATCGGATCGATCACGACCACCGATTCGGTATCACCGGCGCTAATATGCGAACCGGGTGCTGAACCCGGTGCCGAAACGGTTTTATTGAGGAATGCGATGCTGCCACTTGTTTCGTCCGACACGATCTTCGAGCCCGTACCGCACTGGGCAAAAATCCCTCATGGCGTATGGCTGAAAGAGGCGACTTCGGTTGCTGTCGACAAAGACGATAACGTGTTCGTTTTCAATCGCGGCAATAAGCCGATGCTGGTTTTCGACCCCGATGGGAACGTGATCGACATGTGGGGCAATGACAACCCGAGCGACGATGTGCGGATAAGCCGGGACCCATACGGCAACGCCATGCAGTTCTGGAATACTTGGTTTAACCGCCCGCACGCCGTGACCATAGATCATGAGGGTAACGTCTGGGTCGTTGACGACAATGGGCAGCAGATTCACAAGATGTCGAAGTCAGGTGAGTTCCTGATGTCGATCGGGTCGGGCGAGGCGGCTCCGAAGCAGAGTGGCAAGATGTTCAACCGACCCACCGATGTCGCTATATCTAAGAAGACCGGTGAGATATTCATTACCGATGGCTACGACAATTCGCGGATCCACCGGTTCGATGCCCAAGGAAAGTTGATGATGTCATGGGGAGTGATCGGTACCGATCCCGGCGAGTTCAACGTGCCCCACAACCTGGCGCTGATCGACGATGAAGAAGTGGCTGTGTGTGACCGGGAGAATTACAGAGTCCAGATTTTCTCTCTGGACGGCGAGTTCAAGCGGCAGTGGATGGTACATAAAGCGTGTGCGATCGAGGTTACGGGCACCGGGGACGATGTTCGCATTTATGTTGCGGAGCAAGGTCCGACGAGAGGCTCGCCCAACCGCGGAGAACCAAACCTCGGCAATCGTGTCGGCATCTACGACCGCGACGGCAACCGAATATTGAGGTTCGGATCCCGCGAGATTGGTGAAGAGCCCGATCAGTTCCTGTGGCCCCACTCAATGGCAATCGACTCGCACGGCGATGTGTACGTGGCCGAGGTTTCGTTTGTCGAAATTGGCAAGGATGAGAACCCTCCACGCGAGATGGCGTCACTGCGAAAGTGGAGACGCGCTGAGGGCTAGCCGTCGGACATCTCCGTCGTCGTGAGCTTGTCGACGTTCGAAGCGTGACAGCCGTGCGCCTGGTCTCATCGCGTCGATCAAGCGTTGGTGCTCGAATCTGGCAGTGCCGTGCCGGGTTGCCGCGAGTACAATCCATTTCCGCCGGGCCTGTGCGCCCGGGAATGTCCCGCAATCAACCCTTCCGAGTATCCAGGCCGACCAACTTATGAGCAACGTAACGATTCGCGATATCAAAACCATCCTGACCGAGCCGGAACGCATTCGGCTGGTCATCGTCAAGATCGAAACGTCGGAGCCGGGGCTATACGGGCTGGGCTGTGCAACGTTCACGCAGCGGCCTACAGCTGTGGCGACAGCGATTGGCGACTATCTGAAGCCCTTCCTGGTGGGCCGCAACGTTGCTGATATCGAAGACATATGGCAGTCGTCGTACGTTTCTTCATACTGGCGCAACGGGCCGGTGCTGAATAACGCGCTGTCCGGAGTTGACCAGGCCCTGTGGGACATCAAGGGCAAGATGGCGAACATGCCTGTTTATGACCTTCTCGGCGGTCGTGCCAGGGAGGCAGCACCTGTTTACGTCCATGCATCGGGCCCGACCCCGGAAGACGTCGGCGATAAGATGCAGGCGTTCCTTGAACAGGGATTTCACCACATTCGCATACAGGCCGAGACACCCGGATACGCGAGTTACGGGACCGGAAGAGGCATGACCGAAGCCGACCATGAATACGGTCGCAGCGGCGCCGAGGGTGAAGAGTCTCTCCCATTGGAGGGTCCCCGCCCGATCACTACGTGGATACGTGCCGCGGAAGAAGGCAAAAAATACGCCCACCCCGGTGGCGTCTTCGAGCCAAAGCCGTACATGCGAACTACGCTCGATCTGTTCGAATATATCCGTGGTCGTTTTGGCTACGGCGTCGAGATTCTGCACGACGTTCATGAGCGCATCCCGCCGATCCTCGGTGTGTGGTTTGCCAAAGAAGTAGAGAAGTATCAGCTGTTCTTCCTGGAAGACCTGTTCAGTCCCGAAGACAACGATTACTTCCGCATGGTGCGCGAACAGACGTCGACTCCGATTGCGATGGGTGAACTCTGGAACAGCCCGCACGAGGTGATTCCGATGATCAAGGACCGCCTGATCGATTTCATCCGCATTCACATGTCACAGATCGGCGGCATCACCCCGGCCCGGAAGATTGCGGCAATGGGCGAGCTGTTCAGCGTCCGCACGGCGTGGCACGGACCCGGCGACACCTCGCCAGTGGGTCATGCCGCCAACATGATGCTGAACCTGAACACCCACAACTTCGGTATCCAGGAGGCTGCGATTCCGGGCGAGCGCACGCGGGAGATGTTCCCGGGCATGCCGGAATTGAGAGACGGCATGATGTGGTCGAATGGAAAGCCCGGGTTGGGTATCGACATTGATGAAGATATGGCTGCGAAGTTCCCGTTCACCGAACGTGAATTCGGTGGTGCGTGGGATACGGTGCGCAGGGCCGATGGCTCGATGGTGAAGCCGTAGGTGTGCCGGTGGTGCATTACGGCGGGAATGAACTGACCCCGTCGCGCTAACGGTGATTACACCGACAGGTTTCGCGGAAACGCTTCTCTTCGAATCCTGGTTTTCGAATACTGAATAATTCGGTGTGCAGGGCCGTAAACAATACTCCACCAATACCCCGGCACGGGCGTAGACTCTGCACGCCTTGCCAGATTCAACCCCTACGAACACGTCGCCAGATTCCGCGGACGCTTCAGGTTCGCGCCCAGAAACTATTGACCAGGTCGAGGACAGCGATGAGATAAAAGTTGAATCCACGCCGTCGCTCGCCCTTATGTATGGCCTCTCGGCAGGGCACGGCATCAAGCACTTCGGTCAGGGCGCGCTGCTCATCATGATTCCGAGCATCAGGGCCACGCTGGGGCTGTCCGATGTTGCCATCGGTGGCATTTCGTCGGCCCAGTCGATTTCGTCGGGAATTGCGAACATTCCTGCCGGTATTCTCACCGACATGTTCCGCAAGAAGGTCGCCTGGATCCTCTTTGCATCGATGATCATGGTGGGTTCCGGTTACCTTCTCATCAGCATTTCGCCCGTCTACTGGGTTCTGCTCGTGGGTGTGGTCATTGTTGGCTTCGGCACGTCGATGTGGCACGCCCCGGCGTTTGGAACGCTGGCGGCCCGGTATCCGAGGCGCCGTGGCTTTGCGATGGCTGCGCATTTGACGGGTGCGCAGGTAGGTAACACCACATCGCCGCTGATAGTCGGATTTCTGCTGGCTGGCACTATCGGGTCGTGGGTGGTGTTCGGCGGCATTGAATGGCGCTGGCTCGCGGCGTTTATTTCGGTGCCGATGATCCTGACAGCGCTTGTGGTAGTAAGCAGGTTTAAGACCGCGGGAGCGGAATCGACGGGTTCGGTCACTCTCGGAGCGTATTTCGTCTCGGCCAAGCGACTCCTCAGCAACCGCGCCGTTCTCGGAATGGCTCTGCTCGGAGCAATGCGCGGTGCGGTGCACAACTCGTTCCAGGTGTTCCTGGTCATTTACATGCGGGAGGAGCTCGGTTACTCGAACACATACGTTGGTGTGCACATCGCGCTTATCACCATGGCTGGAATTATCTCCACACCCATCATGGGTAACCTTTCCGACCGCGTGGGTCGTCGCCCGGTGATTTCGTTTGCGATGACCGCGATGACCGTGCTGCTCTTCCTGTTCTTGCAGTTCGATTCGGGGATTTCGATGATGATATTGATCGCAGTACTCGGGCTGTTCTTTTTCTCGGTTATGCCGATCATCAACGCCGCCGCGATGGACATGATCGACAAAGGTTCTGAAGGTTCGGGAACTGCGTTGATGTTTGCGGGCGGTTCGATAGTCGGGTCGCTAACGCCGATCGTTGCCGGGATTATCAACCAGTCGAACGGGTTTCAGGGCGTCGTCATTTTTGCGGGCGCGATGGCGACCATCGGTGCGGTGCTTTCGCTGATCCTACCGATGGCGAAGCGAGAATCTGCATCACCCTAGTGTTTTATACGTGGTGGGATCGTTTTCATCTGCATCGCTGTCTCGGGGAAGGAGATGCGAATGCCATCAGGGGATGGCTAAGGAGTACCCGATTCCCCGATGATCTCGAATCAGGCGCACTTTGCGGTTGCTACAGTTCAGTTTCTTGTGGAGCCTGCGTATCGCCATATGTACTGCCGCATCCGTCACAACCGTGTCGCCCCATGCCTTCTGCTTCAGCCTTGAGTATGCAATCACTGCTCCCGGCTGTTGCATAAGCGACTGTAACAAGTCCCACTCGTTGATGTTCAATGTGACCTGATCACCGTCCACGGTCGCGATTCTGAGATTGAAATCCAGCATCACCCCTGGCGCAGTGAAAGTAGTCTGTTTCGAATTTAATGCCCATTGCACGTCGCGTGACCGCTCCGACCCCGGCCATCAGTTCCATTGGTGCAAAAGGTTTGGTGATGTAATCGTCAGCCCCAACCGCAAAGGCCCTGACCACCGACTCCTTCGAGTTGTTGCCGCTCACGATGATCGCGGGCGCGCCCGAGGTCTTCCGGAGTTGCCTCAGTACTTCAAGGCCGTCCATGTCCGGCAGCCCAAGGTCGAGGCATACGAGGTCCGCGTGCGACGTGCTCAGATACACTCGAGCATGTCAACGGCAAGCTCGAATTCGGTCAGGTCGTATCTACTTCTCGAAACCGTGAAGCAAACACCGATCGAATCGCGCTGGTTAGGATCGTCGTCGCAGATTATGACTTTCACGGCTGAGTGTGTTCCGAGCAGACCAAGACCTGGTCAGGCAGAGGGTTGGGATCAGTTGTGGACGTGATGGCTTGCCACCTATATTAGTGGGTAAATCGTCGATTTACGTCGAATTCCGTTGCGAGATCGAAATTACGTTCGATCTTCACCGATTCCAAACCGTGCGCGGCACCCTAAAGGCGACCTTGTGAAACTTTGGGCGTCACTGTAACGGTGCGATACTCTTCTGTCTGATATCCGGTTCCGCTCAAACTTCAAACGCAGCCTGGTCCGTTCCATCTGTAGACACGGTCGGCTCTATTAGGCACCGGAGGCAATGCCGGAGCGACTTGCTTCGAACTGACAGGTAACAAAAAAATGAAAGCGATCGATATTCACGTTCACATTCCTCGGAGGCCCGGAATTCCCGAATATGGGATTGAGCCGGGCCTGAGGCGTATGTTCCGTATGGGGGATGAAGCCGACGATGTGGCACAGATGGTCGAGACATATCGCGCTATCGACACGATGGCCGTGATCTTTTCGGTCGACGCCGAGACCGAGACCGGTGATTTGCCTGACCCGAACAATTACGTGGCTGAAACAGTCGCCGCATACCCTGAGGTGCTTATGGGCTTTTGCACAGTCGACCCTCGGAAGGGGGGTGCGGCAGTCGAAGAGCTTGAACGATCAATCACAGACCTCGGGCTCCGTGGGCTGAAGTTGCATCCGATCCACCAGGGCTTTTTCCCCGATGATCCCGCATTCACTCCGCTATTTTCAAAGGCCGAAGAGCTGGGTATACCCGTGTTGATGCATTCCGGATACGCGGCTGCCGGAGCCAATACGCCCGGTGGCGGCGGGTTTCAGCTTGCCTATTCCAGGCCGATCCCACACGTCGATTCGCTGGCCGCGCATCACCCCGGTCTGACGATCATCATGGCCCATCCTGCCTGGCCGTGGATTGACGAGCAGATCGCGGTGGCGCTGCACAAGTCGAACGTCTACATCGACCTCTCGGGCTGGGCTCCCCGCTATATTCCGGGCGCCTTAATTCGTGAGGCGGGGAGCAGGTTGCGGAAGAAGGTCCTGTTCGGTTCCGATTACCCGTATATCTCGCCAGTTACATGGCTTGAGCAGTTCGAGCAAGTGGACATACGTGACGAAGCGCGACCGTTGATCCTCCGTGAAAACGCCGCCGCTATTCTGGGGTTGGAGCTCGATTCGTAACCCGATTAAAGTCCCACGCAACGTACTGCATACCCGGCGTTCAGCTGAAACCGGATAAATCCCGCGACTGTCCCCGGTTGAAAGGTGTCGGTTCGGGTTTCGGGGGTTCTCGGCGGACTGCAAAACTGTTACGGTCAGGTGAGTAATTTTGATTTGCGCCTTAAAAAGATGCGCCCCTCCTGAGGCGTGAGTGGAGGGGCGCATGGGCTCTCGGCGGAGACTGAGCTGGTAACATCCGAGCCCTGGAAGTTACTGGCGGCGTGAGGTCTGTGTGTCCGCACAGACCTCAGCTTTTTTAAGTTGTTTTCTCCGTGAAATACGGTCTTAAATGGCCCGTCGTTTTCTCGTTAAACCGGAACTTTAGTTGTTGAGAGCTGCTTCGGGACTGCGGTTGTGAGCGCGGTGCCCCCGTTCAGATTGACCAGGGCTGATTTCAGTCGACTGTCGAGGATTCGCAAGCTGCTGATGAGCTTCAACCGGCGATATTCCGGGATGACCTGCAGTTGCATGGCATCGAGTTCGCCGGCGATCTTCAAAACGGCGTTTTCAATCAGCCGGGTATCCGCCTCGACGTGCCGTGCAGGCTGAATTACCGGTGCTGGTTCTGGCTGGCGCTCGGGGGCGCGTTTTCCGTTGACGACTTCCTCGATGATGTCTTCGATCGACAGACTTGGGGCTGTCTTGGCCCGGCCGACTATTCGTTCAACGTGGACGCTTGAGAGGCGACCTTCGATAAACGGCTGTGCAATTTCTCGCTGCCGGACGTGGTCTTCGATATCGGCGATCGACCGTGCTTCTTTAAAGGTCAGTTCGCCGCTGTTCACTCTTTCGCCAAGACCCGGGTCGAGCGTACGGATGAGGCTCTCGTAGTGGTGGATGGTGCCCGGTGTTATTCCGGTACGCCGAGCCAGTTCTTGCTGCGTTACTTCGTGAGTGTCGCGGTATTCCATGAAAGCCCGCCCGAGTTTCATCGCCGGCACCGTTGAAGAGTGATACTGCTCGGCTAGAGACAGTTCCCAGCGTTCCTGCCGGGTCACTTCTTCCTTGATGGTGCATTCGATTGCGATCTCGCCTGCATCTCTGGCCGCCGAGAGTTTTCGTTCCCCTGCGAGGAGCATGTATCCATTGGGTGTTGACAGGACTACTGGATCGCGCTTGGAACGTACGGACCTGGTACTTTGACGTCGGGTGCTTACCCCGGTTGGGTGAGGGGTGTCGGGGTCTGGGAAGATCTGGTCAATCGGAATCTTCAACTTGTTGTCCTCAGTACGGGGTTTCGAGCCTGGAACAGTTTGGAACGTGAAATTTGTAGTGAATCGAACTCACGCCGCATTCCAAATCGTTGACGTACATTCTCCGCGTTCCAAAAAGAAGTTTCTAAAACTGTCCTGCGCAGGGAAACCGTGATTCCAATTAACAATTGACTTTGGAATTGCTGGGGGATACTGTGGACTCAGCACCAGCTTGGAATGACTATTTCCCCGTTCAAATGACCCTCCAAGAACAACCCCGGCCGATTCCCCCATATGTCCCCTATCGGACATTCCGAACATTTTTAGAATTCCTACTTGAAGGCATTCCAGACCGGATTGATAGGAGTGTGTGGGTTCCAAGGTTTTCAGGAAATTCCGGAATTCAGTTGATGACGACGCTAAAAGTACTGGAATTGATCGATTCTGACGGTCGTCCAACCGACGAATTGGAATCGCTCGTACATGCTGAAGGCGACGATCGCAGGACGCTGCTTCGACGAATTCTGGAGCGTTTTTACACGCCTGTTTTTGCGCTCGATCTGTCGCGTGCGAGCCGTGGACAATTTCACGAGGCGTTCAGGTCGTTTGGAACAAAAGAGGGAGTACTCACCAAGTGCGAAGCGTTCTTTATCAGGGCCGCGCAGGACGCCGAGATAGATTTATCGAGGCACATACTGCAGGGGCGCCACGGGGCAAATCGCACTCGAACAGCGCCTGCCGGACGGTCGCGTACGACCGCCAGTCAGCCCGTTGCGGCTGAGAAAAAGGCGTTAACAGCGCCGCCTGAGAACGCTGTCCCGGCTCAGGTCGCCCAGCTTGAGCTTGCCGACAGGATCCTTGCCAAGTATCCCGAGTTCGATCCTGCATGGGACCCTTCGGTACAGTCCAAGTGGCTTGAAGGCATGACGCGTCTCTACGAGGGTTTGTCGGTGAGCGCTTCAGAGCGACCAAGCGAAAAAGACCAGGCGAGTGAAGAAGAGTCTGTCCAGCCGAACGCTGACGTTTAGGTTCGCCTGCGAGCAGCGTTTAAAACTCCGGTTAGATTCGGTTTTCGACGATGTTCAGGATCCGGCCGGCCGGTGTGACCCTGTCGTACTCGTCTTCTATTTCGGCCCCGAGTGATTCAGGAATATTGTGGCTTGATCCGTTTGCCCGGTCGACCGGCTACCTGATGTAATCGCATTCGACCTCGTCGGCTACCTAGTTGCAGACCGCCGCCACTGCCTCAAGCCCAAGTCCCATGCCCTGCGAACCTTCGGCCAGCCAGATTCCGATCTCTGGCGTGCGAGATTCCGTGTGATGAAGCTCCGCGCACCCCGCGAACTGATCCTTCGGATCGCTGTGCAAAATTGTCAGATGCAGGTTTGTTCGGTTGAGCATCGCGTCGATCGAATCGGTGATAAATGATGCGGTTTCCACGCTCGATATAGCAGGCGACGGAAACAGAAGCGTGTGACGCGTTCGTTGAAATTCCTGAAGATGGGATCCAGGTCGAACAAACTGGTCGGTCGAAGAATGAGCCTGTCGGTGACGATCTTTACTTCCAGTAGGTCGATGTCACGACAGAGCGCCATTACGCGGTATCGACGAGCGACAGTCGGTCATCGGCACCTGTGCCTGAGAGTTCAACGATTTTCATCGCTTCCGCACGTTCTTCCTTGCCACCGAGTGCGATCGATTCGAACATGGAGATCGTTTCCGGGTGGCATGTAAGGAACAGAATTTGGAAACGCTCAGAGAGATCCATGATAACCCGGCACGCCGCGGTCGCCCTCTCGGGGTCGAAGTTCACCAGGATATCGTCCAGTACCACCGGCATCGACTCGACCTTACGGGCGTACTCCTCGATCAGCGCAAAGCGCATCGCGAGGAACAATTGTTCAGCGGTACCCCGGCTCAACTCGTTGACGCGCTTGGCGTGGGCCTCACCCTCAATGATCTCGAGGTCCTGCTCTTTCTCGCCGATGACTGCGCGGACTCCTGTGTAACGACCAAGCGTGAGGGTGGAAAGATACCTGGACGCCGCCTGCATCAGGGCGGGTTGACGCTCCCGCTGGAATTCCTCTCGAGTCCGCTCGAAAATATCCCGTGCGATAGTCAATACGGCCCAGCGGTGCGCGTCGCTGTCCAGCTGTTCCTCTATCACGTTGATCTTGGAGTGCAGCTCCTGTGCGAGACCTGATTTTTCAAATTCGGCCTGCTGACGTCGGAGGTTGCCCTGCTCCTCGTGTAGCTGGTTGAGCAGTTCCTGCAGGCGCTTTTCATCGTCCTGTAGTTGCTGCTGCCTAGCAACCGCTTCTTCATGCGGTGTCGCATCGAGGTCGACGCGGTAAGGCTGTCCATCGTCGTTGGTCAGCAGGGGTTCCAGTTCGTGCATCTCCGCCAGTTTTCGCTCGAGCTCACGCCGCTCCTGAACCTGCCGCGCCGTGGCCTTGAATTGTTCATGGTCCTCGATATCGCCCTTTTCGAGCAGCGCTTCGATCTTGCTCGTGACCTGTCCCATCCTGTGTTCAAGGTTTGCGTTTTCCTTGGACAGGGTTTCGAGTTCGCCTGTTATCTGTTTCTGTCGCTCCACGGCACGGTCATGGGCAAGCAGTCGTTCGGACAGGTCGTGGAGGATTTCGGTTGCCTTCATGGGGCTGGCGTCTGGGAGTCCTGCAGCTTCGAGCACGTCGGTAAGCCGCATTTCGATTTCGCCAGCGGTGTCGTACATCTGAGAAACCCGCAACCTGAGGCTGGAGACTGTTCGCTGCTGGCTCTTTAGCGTGCGAATACTCGCCATAACATTGGCGACCTGAGACGGATCGAGGTCGATTCGCAGTTCGGTCCGTTCGAGCAGCAGTTGCCACCGGTTCTGGACATCTGCCAGTGTGTTTGAGGCAAGCGCAAGGGCGGTGGTTGATTCAGTGAGCCGTGTATCGATATTGGCAAGGCGGGCGGCCGCAGTTTCAAACTCTCGCGCAACCACTTCGAACCTGCGACGCAGGTCCAGTGACCGGTCCAGTTCTCCCGCTTTCTCTTCGATGTCGCGGATCGTGGGCGTTTCGCTGATGCTGAACTCGTTCGCTATTTCTGACATTTCGGTTGCGACCGCGTCGAGACGCTCCTGTACTTCCTCGACCTTTGCAGTGGCGACGTCTTTTGCCTCGCCAATCGCGGGTTTTCGGATAGTGATCTTGAATCCACCGGCCGCCCTGCCGCGAGAAACAAGCATGAACCCGGCCATCAACGCCAGAAGTCCTGCGAGTCCACCAGACAATTCTCCGGACATGTAGCTCCATACCATTGAAGCGATACCGACAATGACAACGGTGACAGGCAGAAGGATGGAGCCGACAAAACCGCCGATGTCTTCTGTCTCGGTCTGCGCCAGGGTGTCTGAGAGATTTTGCTGTGCGTCGTTCATTTCAGAACGCATTGAGCCAGACTCAGCAATAGCGGCCCGCAGTCGCGACAGCCGTTCTCGCCTTTTTTCGAGATCTGCAGAAGTTTCGGTGGGGACATCGGCCAGTGCGTCACGTGCAGCTGCGAGTTTCAGCGCCTCGTTGGCCATCGTCTCACGATCTTCTGTCCTGCTCTGAACGGCGAGTTCTTTTTCCTGATAGATGCGGTTCGATTTGGTTAGTTCGCGTCCTGCTGATTCCAGGTTCGCCTGGAGGTCTATCGGCGTCTCGAAATCGTTGATGGACTGTTCTGTCCAGCCGCCACCAAGCTCAGCGAGATCGTGATCAAGCTGCGTCTGCTCCTTTTCGAGTTCCTGCTCCACGCTGGGAAGATCGACGACCGCCTTGTTGTAGTAGGCCGTCTCCATTCCCAGTTTGCGGGCTTTTTCGCCGTGTTCGACGAATGCGTCAATTACGCCAACCGATTCAGCTTCCTGCTCGTGCTCACTCCTGCGAAGAGCGCTTTCGTCTAACTGTCGCTGAAGTTCACTCTTCTGCTCGTCCAGATTGTCCATCTGGTGTTCCGCGTTGTCGGGAATCGCGTCGTTCGTGGGAAGGTCGGAAATCTGGCGTTCGATTTCGGTTTTCCGTTCCCATGGTTTTCGAAGTCCCACGAGCGTTTTCTGGCGCTCGATGGCCGAGCGGACATCTTCCAGCTCCGCGGTCTGTGTGTCGATGTTCTCGACGACCTGATCGAAGTTGCTGGACAGTTCGGCATATAGATCGTTGCCGCGGCGGGTTTCTTCGAGGTTGGCCCGCGCTTCGGCAAGGTAACCTTCGAGCCTTCTGATTCGGCCTGCCCGAGGGCTTCGCAGTTTTTTGAGTTCGTCGTCGAGTTCACCGCGAGCATCGGTCAGCGAGACGTTTGCGAGTCCGAGACCGACCGAATAGATCTTGTCCCTGATTTCATCGGAATTGAGCGATGACAGTGCTTGTAGTTCGCTGAGTGAAATCGAAAATACGTTGGTGTAGAGATCGCTGTCGATCCCTCCGAGAAGCGTTCTGAGCAGATCGTCGCTTCCATCAGCGTCACCAGTAATCGTTACTTCGCCGCGTCTCCGGCCGTCCCGGCGGTGGATATCGAACTTTGCACCCCCCGCAGTGGTGAGTGAAATCGAACCGGATCCGGCTTCTGGCTTGAAGTGTCGGTAGAGGAACAATTCGCGCAGCTGCGCCCGGTCGCTCTTATTTGCGTAGCCGAACAGAGTAGAGCGCAGAAACGCTCGAACCGCCGACTTGCCGCCCTCGTTCGGGCCGTGCAGCAACGTGAGTTTTCCGGACATATCGCCGATTTCCAGATTGGCAAACGGTCCGAAGTTTTCGATATTTATGCCTGTCAGTCGCAAGTCACTTACCCTGCTCCAGAAGTTCAGCAAGATACCAGCGTGCCTCTTTGGCCCATGCTGAGACCTGTTCATCATCCGGTTTACTGAGTCCGTTCCGGCGACCGCTGTACACGTCAGAAACGACTTCGGTCAGCCGGTCGATTTCATCCGATTCGATTGACGAGAGTAGTGCACGTTTCAGTGTGGCTCCCAGGAAATCGTCCTGCTTGGCCCGTGCCTCGATGTCGATGGCCGGGCGTGTCGAATCGACAATTCGGTCGATCCACACCCACGGAGAACCGCCGGTCCAGCTGTTGCGGGTCGCTTCGATCAGGTCTTCGACCGCTCCATCGGCGGCAAGCTGCTCGTGAAGCGGACCTCTGCCGGTGATGGTGACTCTGCAGACCACATCTCGGCCTTCGGCAATGGCACTCATGTTGTCGGTCTGCTGCCGGATTGCAGAATCGAGACTGTCGATTGTCTCGAGATTGGAAATATCGACGTCGGTGTGTTCCCACCTGACAACATCCAGCGGAACAAATTCGCTCTTCGAAGCGCCACTGGGGTCGACATCAACAACCAGGGCTCCGCGCTCGCCGGTTTCGTTCGGGTGACGGCCCTGGATGTTGCCCGGATACGCGATGATCGGGGCTGCGCGTTTCAGTGTTTGACGGGTGTGTACGTGGCCCAGCGCCCAGTAGTCGATACCGGAGGCCGAAAGGTCTTCGACAGTGCACGGCGCATAGTTTGGATGTGCGCTGTTGCCTCCGACATTGGCGTGGAGCAGCCCGATCGTGAAGATGCTACCGGACTGGGGTGGGCTGAACTGCAAGGCGAGGTTGTCGGTAACTTCGCGCGTCGGGTAGCTCATGCCCTGAACGGCGGCCACGATTTCACCGTTCTTTTCGATGTTCTTCCATTCGGGTGCAGCGCCGAAGATATGAACGCCCTCGGGCCATGCGATAGACGATTGCCAGCCGTCGAGGGGATCGTGATTGCCGTGAACCACGAACGTCTGAATTCCCTCGTCGGCGAGGCGGGAAAGTCCGTCTCGGAACCTGAGTTGCGCCCGTACGGAACGGTCTGCGCCATCGTAGACATCGCCCGCGATGACGAGGAAATCGACATCTGATTTCAGGCAAAGTTCGACCAGGTTCTGAAAGGCCTCGTAGGTGGCCTCTCGAAGTCGATTTGCTACGCGGACATCAACGTCACCGATACCCGAAAAGGGTGAATCGATGTGAAGGTCCGCCGCATGCACAAAGCGGAATGATTCCATATCGGGCGTTAACCAGTTAGAAGGGCGGTATCGTGCACCAAATTGGAGCTCCGATTGCGGGTTCGACTTCCCACAAAGTACACGATTAGCCTTCTACTGCTGTCAGTTTAGCAACGAGCGGAGCGATGACATCAGAGTGCTGTCACGTACAACCCGTGTGGGGGGCAGCACGCGCGTGAACAACGCAATATGCGGCCCAATCACGATTTTTGGCCGAAATACAGGCCGCGACCGGTAAGACCGGGCTGGACGAACTCGGCGATGAGACCTGCTCTTTTGAAGGCCAAAATGTACTCATTGTGAGTGAACCAGCCCATTTCGTGGGTTTCGGATACCGATGGATCCCGCCTGAATCGCCGATCATGTGCTCGAATACGACCCGTCCACGCTCAACCGGTTCGGCAATCATCATACGGGTCACGATGAAGTCGTCTGTTTCTGCCGTTGAAGAGCCGGCCTTTCCCACGATCCACGATTCCGGGGTGACCCAGGGTTCGATGACAAGAATGCCCCTGGTAGAAGGTGAGAAGCCATATTGGCTGTCGCACGGTCCATGTTTTCGACCGTTTTGGTGTATCCGATCGACGAAAAAAGGCATGCGACGACGTGGAATCGCGTATCGAGGGTAAAGTCGCGCATGTCGCCGCTGTGAAGAGCGACTGCGGGCACGCGATCTTCGGCGATCGCCAGCATTTCGTCGTCGAGGTCGATCCCGGTGCAATCGAACTGTCGGGAGAGGTGCTTGAGGTGACGCCCGGTTCCACACGCCACATCGAGCAACGTTTTTGCATCGGGGACTCGTTCGCAAACAAGTGATGCGAGAAGTTGTGACTCGCCCGGGCAGTCCTTGTCGGAATAGACCGCGTCGTAGTGTTTTGCCGTTTTTGTGAACATCGTCGCAGGATATGTGAATAGCGATCGCACCGGGCTTCATGGAGTAACAAAAAAAGGGCCGCTCCAAGTTGGAGCGGCCCTTCGAATTGCGTTTTGCCGTTGGTGGCAAGGCTAGAAGCCCATGTCTCCACCGGGAGGTCCGCCCGGCATTGCCGGCATCGGCTCTTCCTTCTCGCTGATCAGAGCCTCGGTCGTGAGGATCATTCCAGCGACGGAAACTGCGTTTTCGACAGCGGCACGCGTCACCTTGGCGGGGTCGACGATGCCCATGGTCAGCATGTCGCCATACTCGCCCTTGTGGGCGTCGAACCCGAAGTTCTTTTCTTTGCTGTCAGAAACCTTCGCAAGGATCACTGCGCCTTCGTAGCCGGAGTTGGCTGCGATGATCCTGATGGGGGCCAGCAGTGAGCGCCTGAGAACGTCGATACCCGTCTGCTCGTCGTCGTTATCCGATTTGATCGCAGTGAGGATTTCGGACGCGCGTATCAGAACAGTCCCGCCACCGGGTACGATTCCCTCTTCAACAGCCGCACGAGTGGCCGAAAGGGCATCTTCCATACGCTGCTTCTTCTCTTTCATCTCGATTTCGGTGGCAGCGCCGACCCTGAGAATGGCGACACCGCCGGACAACTTGGCGAGGCGCTCCTGGAGCTTCTCACGGTCGTAGTCGGAGGAGGTGTCTTCGATCTGGGTCTCGATCTCGGCTTTTCGACCGGCGAGAGCGTCCTTGGAGCCGTCGCCATCGATAAAGGTGGTTTCGTCCTTCTTCACGATGACCTGCTTACACTTGCCGAGGTCGTCGAGAGTGACCGTTTCCAGTTTTCGACCGATTTCTTCAGAAATGACGGTCCCACCGGTGAGGATGGCGATGTCTTCCAGCATTGCCTTTCGGCGGTCGCCAAAGCCAGGGGCCTTCACGGCAGCCACGTTAAGGGTGCCACGGAGTTTGTTCACCACGAGCGTGGCGAGAGCCTCGCCCTCTACATCTTCGGCGATGACCAGGATGTTCTTGTTGGTCTGGAGGACCTTCTCAAGAACCGGGAGCAGGTCGGATATTGCAGAGATCTTCTGGCTGGTGATCAGGACGTACGGCTCTTCTAGAACCGATTCCTGTCGCTCAGAGTTGGTGACGAAGTAAGGCGAGAGGAAGCCACGGTCGATGTTCATGCCGTCGACGAATTCGGTCTCGTATGAGAGAGACTTTGACTCGTCAACGGTAATCACGCCGTCCTTACCGACCTTGTCCATCACATCAGAGATGAGGCTGCCCATCTCGTCGTCGTGGGAGGAAAGGATGGCGACGCTTTCGATCTGGTCCTTGGAGACCACTGCAGTCGACTGCTTTTTGATTGAGACTCGAACCGCTGCCATGCCGATTTCCAAACCGCGCTTCACCGCCATTGGGTCGGCACCCGCCGTAACGTTCTTGAAACCTTCCGCGATGATCGCCTGGGCAAGAACCGTCGAGGTGGTCGTGCCATCACCCGCGTCGTCGTTGGTCTTTTTCGAGACCTCTTTGAGGAGCTGGGCTCCCATATTTTCGAACGGATCCGCGAGGTCGATCTCTTTGGCGATTGTCACGCCGTCTGAGTTGACCTGGGGCGGTCCAAACTTCTTGTCGACGATAACGTTCCGACCGCGTGGGCCGAGTGTCGACTTCAATGTGTCGGCGAGGACGTCGATGCCTGCCTTGAGGCGGGCTCGGGCGTCATCACCGAACTTTAGTTCTTTTGATGCCATTAGCTATATCTCTCCAAAATAAGTCAGCGAGTACGAGTTGTACTGGCCCCATTTGTACTAGCCGACGATCGCGAGGATGTCGCTTTCTCGGACGATCAGGTAGTCGGCGCCGTCTTCCGTATACTCGGTACCTGCGTACTTAGAGTAGATGACGTTCTGCCCAACCTTGACGGGCATGTCAATGACCTTGCCTTCGTCGGTAGTTCGGCCTGGTCCTGCTGCGACGACCGAACCCTGTTGGGGCTTTTCTTTCGCAGTGTCGGGAATGATGATTCCACCCGGTGAGGTCGATGCCTCATCCTCGGACGGCTCGATGATCACCCTGTCACCGAGCGGTGTGAGCTTCAATGCCACTGGTATTTTTCTCCTTGTCGTGACTTGTGGGTCCGGTTCATTGAAGTTCGATTTTTCTGTGCGGACACACAAAATCGAGTTGAATTACAACCGTATCCATGATTGGCACTTGGCCCTTACGACTGTTAGCAGTCGAAGGTGTGGAGTGCCAGCATTAGAAATTCTATGAACGGTAGCGCGCTGCGTCAACAAGCTGTGACGGGCCAGAAGTCGAAGTCACGGCGAACTAAAGGCTAATCGCGAGAGTGATGGGAGGTGGCAATAACTCGACCCTGGCGATTACGGCTCTCGTGATTCGAACAGCACTTCGCCGTCGATTTCTATTTTTATGTGGCGCTGATATTTGCTTATCGCGCTGAGGTTTACTTCTACTCCGAGACCGGGAGTTGACGAGGCTTTCACGTAGCCCTCGGAATCCCGGAAAACGCCGGTCGGCTCGGTCAGGCCCAGAACAAGGGGCGAGTTGCCGGCCGGGTATTCGATAAGGTCGAACTCTTCGAAACCGGCGAAGACGTGGATCGAGGCGGCGACCGAGAGGTGGCTTTTGAACGTGTGGTTGACGTACTGGATTCCGAGTTCGCGTGCGCGGTCCGCAACGCGTTTTGCTTCCGTGATCCCACCGATGCGCCCGACATCGATCTGCACGAAGTCGAGACCGGCGTTGGTCATCATGTCGTCGGCCGAGCGGTAGAAGTCGGCACCTTCACCGCCAGCGATACCGATGTCGATGCCGTTCGCACGTACGCGGTCGCTTAGCGCCCGGTAGGCACCGACCTCCTCGGTCCGCAGCGGCTCTTCGAGCCACACCACGCCAAGCTCAGCGAATTTCACAGCCCTTTCGTATGCGGCGTCTACGTCGTCGCCCCAGATAACACCGGCATCGACCAACAACCTGGCATCGGGGCCAAGACCGTCACGCGCGGCCTGGACGAGAGCCACGTCGTCTTCAAGCGTGCCGCGCCCCATGGGCCCCCATCCGAACTTTGCCGCCCGAAAATCGCGTGCGGTGATTGATTCAGCGATGGTCTTCGTTTCCGCGGGATCGTCACCAAACAGCACGCTGGCGTACGGAAGTTTTTTATAAGAATCGGAGTGGCCAAGCAGCTTCCACACCGGTTCGCCAAGATGCTTGCCGAGCACATCCCACATAGCGATATCGGCCCCGGCTACGGCGTGGTCGAGCTGCTGGATATCGAGGCCGTACTCCCCAGCCCTGGTACGGAGCCGGACGACATCTTCCGGTGAATCGAGGGTCTCGCCGATGAGCGCTTCCGAGATGTTGATGATGTTCGAGTGGGACATCGGCATCACGTATGCGGTCATCGATACCAGCGGCGATGCATCGCACTCGCCCCAGCCGACAAGGCCGTTGTCGGTGCTAATGCGGACTACAAGCGAATCCTGCGTGCCGTCGGCCGTTCGCGTGATGACGGGCAGCGCAACGTAGAAGAGGTCGATTGCTGCGATCTTCACCTCGCTATGAAGCCTTCCACGTAAGCAGGTCGTCGATCGAGGCGAGCAGCGTGTCGTATTCGGCCATGTCGTACTTGTCGAGGATTTTCTTGCCGGGCGAACGGGTTGTCGGTGAGGAAATAACGCCCCGCCTGAACAACACTTCCTTGAAGGCTCGCATTCCGTAAAGGCTCTCGTAGTTGTTTAAGGGGGCCATGCGGGTGTGGATCTCGCGGGCTTGTGCTTCGTCACCCTCCTCAAGCAGGTTCCATATCCGTGAGTGGACATCACCGAAGTGAGAGGCTGGCATGTTGCCGCACATGCCCCGGTTGTAGTCGGCGATAAGGAACTTGCACCCCGAACCGCCCATCACGCCTTTTACCGAATCTCCAGCCTGATCGAGAATGTCCGTTGTCAGCTGACCGGCAAACTGGGTCTCTTCCTTAACGTAGCCAACTTGCTCAACCTTTTCGCACAGTTCGACGATTTGCGATGCGCTGAGCGGGGCACCGCCGGAGTGGTTCTGGATAAAGATCGGAATGTCTATGGCGTCGTTTAGCTGTTCGAAGAAAAGCAGGATTTCGCCAGTGGACGGCTTCATGCTGAAGGGTGGCATGGCGATTACCGAATCGAAGCCGGCGTCCTGTGCGTAAACGGCAAGGCCTATCGAGTGGGCGTTCGAGACGCCGGTGATCCCCGCGACGGTGGGGACCCGTTTATTTACAACCTTCGTCGTGATATCGAATACCTGCTTTCGTTCGACGTCGGTCAACGAGTGGTACTCGCTCGCCATCACGGGCATAACGATTCCGTGGCACCCGTTTTCTACAGAAAAGTGGAGGACGCTTTCGAGTGAACGCGTGTCGAGTGTGTCGTCTTCGTGAAACGGCGTTGCAGGTATGCCGTAGATTCCGCGGTATTGATCTGGATCTGGGTCTGTCATGTTGAGTTGCTTACGGCTTTCTGAGTCGCATGATGTAGTGGCGACCGCCCCGGGTGTAGGGGGCGATACTCTCGTTCATGATCGAGATCAGTTCTTTAGCGCCGATCATGTCTGAATCGTGAAGGAGTCTCGCCTCGGCCTCTTTGGCCTTGTTGAATGCGAACGCAAGGTCGGTGACATCCAGCGAAGATTCCAGATCGAGGTCCCAGTCGGCCGAAAGCTGTGGAGGAGTGATTTTCGGATCTTCAACGAGTGATATTGCGATAAAGCTGCCGCCGGGCCTGAGGACTCGGTTCACTTCAGGCGGGTCGAACAGGTCGGTGGTGATCACCATGTCGAACGCTTCATTTTCGAAAGGGAGGTCGTCGACCGGTGCTTTCACAAATGTGCAGAGATCGGCGATATTTTCGATCTTGGCAAGGTCGCGGGCAACTGAAAGCGCCTCTTCGTCAATATCGTTTCCATACACCTGGCAACCGTACAACGAGGCCATCCAGCGGGCGTTGCCGCCAACTGCGCATGCGGTATCGAGGACCCTTGTTTCTGGGCCAATTTCCTGTTCCTGGAGTGCGATTCTAAAAATAGTCTGGTTGGCCCCGACGTGCATGAATTCGCCGTAAGAGGCGTGGTCCCACCGGGGGTGATCGTCGAACCACTGTTGCAGACGCTGCGTTTTGTTGGTTTGACTCTGTTCCATTTTTTTCGCTTCCTGTAGGGTGGTTTTTCCGGGCGCGATTCCGGCAGGTCTATTTTTGTCGATGGCGAACATTTTGACAGAAACCCGGGATTATTGATGGAACTGAAGGTACGACCGGCGGAGTTTTTGTCACGTAGACGCGAGAAACGCCCCCAAATACAGTTGAGGGCGTTTCGCGTAGGAGATCTGGGATCGGAACCTGTTAGAAGTTTATTTCGGAGCCGTCCGGGAGGGTGAACGTCGTGCCTGCCTCGGAGTCGGGAGTCTGCTGACCAAACCCTCCGAACCCGCGCGGGCCTCCGTGGTCCCCCTGACCACCGCGGTGGTTTCGACCATGCCGGCCGTGCCGATCGCGCTGTCCATCCCGTTCGCTGCGAAGTTCTTGCCAGAGGTTATCGAGGTACTCGGGTTTTGCGTCGTGCCACGCGAGGATCTCGTCGGCATCGGCCAGAGTGATGACTTCCTGCTCCACAAGGGCAGCAAGTCGGGCTTCGACCGCGTTTTCGTCGACCGGTGGCATGATGCCGTTGCCCTTGCCTCCGCCGAGACCTTTCAATTCGTCTATTACTTCCGGGCGGGCGTCCTGCCAGGCGTCGATCTCGCCGGCTTGCGCCTGTGTGATCACTTCCTGTTCAACAAGTTCGGCGAGCCGTTCTTCCTGGTTGGCGTCCCGATTCCAGTCCTGGGCGGTCTTCATCGCCGAATCGAGAGTCTCACGGTCGATGCCGAGAATCTCGGCGACTCGGTCTTTGATGGAATCCCCGGGGCTCGAATCTCCGGGGCCTTCCTGAGCGAATGCGGCACCGACGATTGCAAGTGCGCCGATAAGTCCTGCTGTCGCACCGAGCATAATCTTGCGTTTCATTTTCTAATCCTTGTGCCGCGGACCGGCGGAGATGATTACCTACAACCAACGTTAGAAAACGAATGTGTAGTTCCTGTCGAGGGAATGTGAAGAAATCTTAAAGGGTGGGAGTCCACCGCGGTTCGGATCGAAATCGCTAACTACAGTCGAACACAACTACCAAAAAGGCAATTCCGTGATCGGCTGTACAGCTTGCGGCTCCTAATTCCCGCCACCAGATACCAAAGACATCAATCCCGGAGCACAATCGCCCTCGAAACCCGGCAGCGATGCGTAGCAAGCGGTTAACGTGGACGAGGGCTCTAGAACGGAATGACAGGTTGATCGGCCGTTCGTTGGGAACGTCGGATTGGCGGGACTCGCACGTATAATCGGTCGGTTGATTTCGCGGATTACGGTCGTAGTCGTAGACACATATCGTCCGGACATCCGCACTTTCGCTACCCGCCCCAGGACAATCTCAGGAAAATATTGAATGGCAGAAACTAATTTCGATCTTGTAGTTATCGGCGCTGGCCCGGGCGGGTATCACGCCGCGATCCGGGGAGCGCAGCTTGGCCTGAGCGTGGCAGTGGTCGAGAAGGACGATGGCACGGGCATTGGTGGTATTGGCGGCGTTTGCCTGAACTGGGGCTGCATTCCATCGAAGTCGCTGCTGAAGAATGCCGAGGTCGTCAACCACCTGAACCACGCCGAAGACTGGGGCATCGAGGTCGGCGACTGGTCCGCAAGCATGAGCAAGGCCGTCGACCGGAGTCGCAAGGTGTCGAAGGCGCTCACCAACGGCATCGGCTTTCTGTTCAAGAAGAACAAGATCACGGTGGTGCAAGGCAAGGCGACGCTGAAGTCGTCAACCCAGGTTGCGGTTGAGGGTGGTGACACCCTGACGGCGAAAAACATCGTTATCGCTACCGGAGCGCGGGCGCGGAGTCTGCCGGGACTGGAGATCGATGGCGAGAACATCATCACCTCGCGCCACGCCCTCGAACTCCGTGAGCAGCCTGAAGCCGTGGCGATTATCGGCGCATCGGCAATTGGTTGTGAGTTCGCTTATTACTTCAATTCGTACGGCGTGAACGTAATGATGTTCGAGATGCTGCCGCACCTTGTGCCCCGGGAGGACGAGGAGGTTTCGGTCGAGCTCGAACGACAGTTCGGCAGGCAAGGAATCGAATTTGCACTGGCGGCAAGCGTTTCGGGCGTCGAAAAGAAAAACGGTCGGCTGGCCGTTCAGTACGAGCTCGGTGGCGAGAAGCAGGAGTTTGTCTGCGATAAGGTATTGCTGGGCGTTGGCGTACAGCCGAACACCGACGGCATTGGAATTGAGGACCTCGGCATCAAGACCGTTGGCCCCGGCTTTATCGAGGTCGATGGCAACATGCGCACCAACGTTGGCGGTGTGTACGCGGTCGGCGACGTGAACGGGAAGCTTCAGCTCGCGCACGTGGCGTTCGAACAGGGCGTAGTGGCGGCCGAGACGATTGCGGGTCATGAGACCACCCCGATCGACGATTACACGAACATGCCGCGCTGCACGTACTGCCAGCCGCAGATTGCATCGATCGGCCTGACCGAGGCAGAGGCCCGCGAGCAGGGGATCAATGTGAAGGTTGGCAAGGTGCCGTTTGCCGTGGCCGGCAAGTCGGTGGCGATCGGTGAGTCACAGGGTTTCGCGAAGGTGCTTATCGATGACGATTCCGGCGAGGTGATCGGGGCGCATATTATCGGTCCCGAGGCGACCGAGTTGATCGCGGAGATCGGGATGCTGCAGTTGCTGGAGGGAACAAACCTCGAGCTGCGTAAGATGACGCATGCGCACCCGACACTGTCAGAGGCTGTCAAAGAGGCCGGCGCGGCGGTAACTGGCGAGGCGATTCATTTCTAGGCTGGCCGGGCCTGTCTAGTGTTGGACTTGAGCAAAATGGGGCGGTTTTGGTAATAGAGAGATCAGGCTGTCGTGAGCTGCTCACTGAGGACGTGATTCGATAGTTTACGTCGGTTGATCGTCCTGTCCTTCACCTCCC
>CAJWWK010000022.1 GCA_913048295.1 uncultured Dehalococcoidia bacterium | reverse complement strand
TGGGGAAGGCGGGATTCGAACCCACACGCCTGTTAAGGCACATGCTCCTAAGGCTCGAAACCTGGTTATTTGTTGTGGCGGCGTATCGCGGTAATTGTTTCGATGATCCCGGTTTCCGCATCCACACGGCGTATCAGGCTGTTGCCAGAGTCGACGATAAGCAGGTTCCCGGTTATATCCAGAGAGACTGCTGCCGGCCTGTCGAGGAAGGCCTCGGTCGCCGGTCTGCCGTCCCCCCCGTAATAGCCGCCGTACTCGCCTATGGTGCCGGTGCCGACAACGGTTTCGATTACACCGGTTGCAACATCCACGCGCCGAATCCTGTGATTGAGTTGGTCGGCAATGTAGAGATTGCCGTCATTGTCGAGAGTAATGCCGAGAGGGCCCCACAGCTGCGCGAGCGTTGCAGGACCGCCATCACCTTGAAATCCGGGCTCGTTCACGCCGGCGTAGGCGGTGATGATGCCTGTTTCGTGATCGACCCTGCGGACGCGATTGCTACCCCAATCGAGGACGTACAGGTTAACGTTATGATCGACCGCAACCGACCTGGGACTCACGAAGCTCGCTTCCAGCGCTGGTCCACCGTCTCCTGTCGACCCACGCTCGCCATTCCCGGCGACGGTCGTAATCACCCCCGTTGCGCCATCGATCCTGCGTATCCGCCGGTTCCCTGAGTCAGCGATATACACATTGCCATGTTCATCGACGACCACACCACGAGGTCCTCTGAGGCTGGACTCAGTTGATGGTCCGCCGTCGCCGCTAAATCCGCGTACGCCCGAACCTGCAAAACGCGTAAGATCACCGGACCTGGGATCGAAGCGCTGCAATACGTTGTTACCCGTGTCGGCGATTATGAGAGTTCCGTCGCCATATGGGTCCATCGACCGGGGGAAGGTTAAACCTCGAGCCGTTTCGGTAGCTGTTTGCCGGATCGGAGGGGCCGAAAGTAGGCCCGTGCTGGAATCGATTATCTTCATGTCGCCCGCGTACCAGTCGAGGACGTAGATATCGCCGTTCGGTGCCATCGCAACATCGGCCGGTGACGAATATGTGTAGGCGATGCTGAACTGGCTGGCGCGGAATGTCTCTTCGGATGTCGCCAGCAGCGTGAGATATCCGACCGCAATGAGGTACAGCAGTGGAACGATGACCGTGGCACCGTGCCCTTTGGAAATCCAGCGTAGTGCGTACGCCAGTGCGGCCATTCCAAAGAGCGCCGTTGCGGCCTCTCCGACGAGTAGGCGTGCGGCAATTAGGTTCCAGTCATTCCCCCTGGCTAGCCAGCTCACGATGAAGCCCGATATGGCCAGCTGCGCAGCGAAACCCGTTGCGATTGCCACGAGCCAAAATATGCGGCGACCTAACCACTTTGGCTTCTCTCTCAGAATTCGCAGCACCTCTTGTTTCGACCAGCGTATAGGGTTCCAACTATGCTAGCAGTGCGACGCCGTGCGTTATATGCTCTGGGCGACTTGGTCGCATGAACCGCCCCGGGTTGGTTCTGTCAGAACTCAGCGTCGGGGCAGAATAGCATCATTCCTCACTTGCTGAGGAGACTGTTTATGTCCTGCCCGCACTGCCTGTCCACGTCCGTATCCAAGAGAAAACTTCGAACCTCGCTTGGCTATCGGACTTTCTGTTGCCGAGACTGCAATAGGCGTTTCAACGAACGTTCCGATCAGATCTTTGCCCCTAGATCGCCCGCTCCTGGGCATGGGCTTTGACTTCGTGGGAGGTTGTGTGGAGGAAGCTCGTATCCTGCCGCGAATTCCACGGAAAAACGCTTATCACAAACCAGACATTTCAACACAAACCTCATGGCACACGTTCCATAAATCCACCCGGGTCGGCGACCAGCTCGAGATAAACCGTCGTGGTCTGCAGCTGCGGGTTCTGTCAGAACTCAGCGTCGGGGGCAGAATAGCATCGTTCCTCATCTACAGAGCAGATCTGATTATTAGGCGCGGAGTTGTCTTTCTACGTCCATATCCAGGAAAAGACATCGGCCTTCGCTGGGCTATCGGATTTGACTCGGAATAATATTTCCAGAATTTTCGTGGAGAAAACATGTCAGCTCATCAAGCCTCGAACTCGTCCGAGGTCTCGGGAGTGGCCCCCTCCACCTCTGCCGTAAGGAAGTCAGCTCGCAAGCTCGCCTCCCGTGCGGAGCGTGTGACAGTCGGCGATAGCTGTGCGCTCTCTGCATCCACCTCTTACGTATGCGTCTTACTCACCAGTTGACGCAGTTCCTCGACAGTAAATTGCTCCAGTTCACTCGTTTCGCCTAGGCTGACGTTCACATTTACACCGTCGCCCGTCATCACGCCGAAAATCTTCGCCAGTGAAACCAGCGCCGCCTGTTTATCGTGGAGCTTGATCCGAATCTTCGCCGTCTGCCTACCAGTTGCCGTCCTGGTGGCGTCCGTGTTCAGAGATGCGATGGCTCTTGTCGCACCTGGTGGCATGTTGCCCAGCTCGATTGATGGTGTGCCGTCTTGATGAATACGGATGTAATCACCTAGGTCGGAGAACGCAATCACTGCTAGTTCAGCAACGATTTTCTCGGGCGTGACGTTGGACTGTTCCATCAGAATTGCCCGCTGCCGCGTAATCTCGGCTTGTACCTCGGCATTGGCAAGCAACCTCGATCCTTCAACAGATGCCGACTTAGCCGCGTAGCCAACGTCTCGTGCCGCTCGGGATGCGTTGAGGTCCACGAGGTACTCCCTGACGAATGCTGCTCGTCTGGGAGGAAGGGCTTTGGTCGGTTCGACGGCTGAGGTAGTCATGTCGCAAGGGTAACTGGATCGAGGGGAGCGACCGTGCATACGTGACACTTCATCGTAGGATCACGCTGCTGCAACGACGCAGATTATTCACCACTCGTCTACTCACGCCAAAAAGGTGGAATCCCACTCAAAAACACCGACTTAATCGCCCGTTTAGTGTCTTTATGGTGTCAATCACAGAAAAGCCTCCGCATTTCTACGAAGGCTTCTGAGTTCAACTCCAACTGGAGCGGGAGACGAGGATCGAACTCGCGACCCTTTGCTTGGGAAGCAAAGGGTCCACCATACATCTCGACCTTACAGCTCCATCTCGAGCACAAATCTGAGTTGGTCTTTTGTGTACATGTGTTCAGGATGACAATAGCCGGCGTTAGGACGAGTGCGGCGTGGGCGGGATTTCGCCGCTACGTTAAGGAATGACGGCTGAGACGTCCTAACTCATCGCAGTCGATGGTGTACATTTCCAGCGAATACCAAAGCTACGCCCGGAGAGCACTCAAATGCCAACTGACCGCCGACCGCTGAAACCCGTGATGTGCGTACGGCCGCCGAACGACATCCTGTTTGAGGAGTCGTTCTGGGACGAACTGAAAGAAGCTGGAATAGACGAGGTTGCACTCCAGTGGTTGTGCCTGCTCGACGATCCGGGTGATGGCGATGACGCTGATGCAGTGAACATCTACCCGCAGCCAGAGGACGGGCACCCACGTGGCCTCGAGGCAATGGGCGGCGAGCGCGTCAGACGCATACCGACCGCGGCCTTCGACCCCACTCCCGAGTTTTACGAGGGACTATCGTGGCAGCCACCGACCATGCCAGCGCGCCTTGCTGGCCAATCGAAAACATTATCGGCAGCACTCGATATGGGGAAGGCAAAGGGCTTTACGATCTACGCGGTCGACGACAAGGGCTATTTTCTGCATGGAGGTTTTGGCTCGGGGAAGCTCGATACGACCCGGCGCGCTCCAAGTTTCACCGATCCGGAAATGCCCACGATGACGGTCGCCCGGGCCCGCGACACGGCGAAGCACTTTCCGCAGGTGACCGGTCTGTTGCTCGACGGCCCGGACTTCAAGTGGGAGATCAAGCCGGGACACCGCGATGACCTGTGGGTGGAGCAAATCGATACACCTGAGAACCGCGCGTTCGCCGATTCGAAAAGTATGAATTTCCCGGCCGCACTTGATGGCAGGGAGCACTTCAAAGAGTTCCTGCACGGGTTCAATCCCGACTACGCCCGGAAGTTTATTGCCGAAGCTCCCGGGGCGCTCGCGAGTCACGATTGGTGGCGAGACCACCCGAAGTTCACTGCCTGGTATTCGTTCAAGCAGGCTGCGGTCGAGTGGAGTGTCAGCAGTTCGTACAACGGCGTGAAAGAACACCTGCCGGACATGCGGGTCGGCAACTCGTCCCGATTACCGTTTGCCGAGCCCCTGACAGGCCACAACACCGCCCGCAAGCAGGGTTACATCGACTTCCAGCAGCCCAAGCAGTACTGGTGGTCGGGCGGGGTGGCCGGGTTCAGGGGAACGATCGTCAACTGGGTCGATACGCTGGTCGAGTGGAACGACGGGCTCGATCCTGAGTTGGCGTCAGAGTTGTTCGGGTCGATGTTCGACTTCCCAATGCCTTCGGACTACCCGGTGAGTGCCTACAACGGCGAGGCCACCGACGAGTGGTTTACGACGTCGGTGCGCGATCAGACCGCCAAGATGATCGCCAACAGTGGCGGACAGGAGAGTTACCTGCCGTGGGTGGGACTGGAGCATTTCGGGTCGAACTGGCTGACCCCATCCGAGCTGGACCGGATGCTTGCGGAAATGCAGGCCCAGGGTGTGACGCACTACTGCTACTTCATCTACAACTCAATGAAACCCGAAATCTGGGACGTGATTCGGAGTTACAGCCAGCCGTAGGTGTTGTGCCGCTCCGGCACTAAGGGATCCTCCCTACCTGCCAGGGAGGGAGCCAAAGGCGACATTTTCAGGCTGGTATTTATACTGGAGTTGAACTGCGGGAGATCTTCTATTCATTGAGGGAGGTGCAGATACTGACAGAACGGTGGCGGCAGGAGTACAACACGATTGGGCCGCACAGCTCACTCGGATACCGGCCGCCAGTACCGGAGACAATAAGGCTGAAACAAGCCGTCGGACTAACATAACGAGTGGTACAGGTTATGGGGGCAGGTCACGCATCATGATTAATTTTGGTCATGCTTTTTGGCGTTTGGCGAGTTCGTGCGCTGCCCGATACAGCCACATCCTGACCGAATAGTCTTTAGATTCGGCCCAAGCCAGCGGCTAGTCCGAGCCCTCGAACGCCCGGGGCAACGAAGTATCAGCTCACCGGTGGTCGCTTGTCGGCCCAGGGTCGGGCTTCTTCGAGGGCCGCCGAGGCAGCGAGCACCGTCACTTCGTCTTTCATGTCGCCGATGATCTGCAGGCCGATCGGGAGCCCGGCCGACGAAAAGCCTGCTGGAACCGATGCCGCCGGGTTGCCTGTGAGATTGAACAGGTAGGTGAACGGTGTGAAGCCCCAGAGCCGGTGCGGCACTCGCTTTCCGCCGATCTCTTCAGGCTGTTCACCGATCTTGAAGGCCGGGACCGCGAGAGATGGCGATAGCAAAAGGTCGTAGTCGCCGAAGAACTCGGTCGTGTAGTTCCGGTACCAGCCGATATTGCCGAGGATCTGCCACATCCGCACCGCCGGAAGTGAGTTGGCGTGGTCCATGCAATCGCCGAAGTAGTCGGAAAGCTCGTCCCGGTGATTCTTCCAGTCGTCGTGATAGGCATCGAGGCCCTTGATGCAGAAATAGTCGAAGAAACTCCAGAAAACCTCCTCGTAGTCAGAGGGGTTGAAGTCAATCGTTTCAACGTTCGCGCCAAGTTCTTCGAGAGTTTTCGCGGCTTTTTCGGCGACGTCGACAACCTCGGGATCGACGGGATTACCCCCCATGTCGGAAGTCCAGCCGATCTTAAGACCCTTCACGCCGTTACCGAGCGCGCCAACGAAGTCAGGAACATCGTCGGTGAGGGTCCCGTACTCCGCTGCCGGTTGGTGCCCGGAGCCGAGCGCCAGGGCCATGGCGGCATCGCGTACCGTACGGGTGAGCGGTCCTGCCGTCGAGTTGTTCATAATGCTGTAGCTGGACCGTCCGGTCGTGGCGCGGATTACCCTGCCCTGCGTCGCCTTGATGCCGTAGATGCCAGAAAATCCTGAAGGAATTCTTATCGAGCCGCCCCCATCGCCACCGGTCGCGTAACTGGCGAGACCGGAAGCGACCGCCGAGGCCGAACCGCCAGACGAACCACCGGGAGTCGTTTCCGGGTTCCACGGATTGCGCGCAGGCGGCCCCAGCCGGTTTTCCGTCGTTCCGGCATAGCCGTTTTCCGGCGCGTTGGTCTTGCCGGTGACGATGCCCCCCGCGGCCTTGATGCGAATGACCGGAATGGAATCTTCTGCTGCTATGGCTTCTTTGTGCGGCAAAGATCCGTGTGTGAAGGGGACACCAGCCACTGCATCGGTATCTTTGACCGGGACAGGTATTCCGTGCAGTGGACCGAGTTGTTCTCCTCGCATGACCGCCGCTTCGGCTGTGCGGGCCGCGTCCATCGCCTGCTCGGACATGCGATTGATGAAGATACCGAGCTTTGGATCGAGCTCGTCGGCGCGCCTGAGGTGGGATTCCATCAGCTCCACCGGTGAAATCTCTTTCGAACCGATCATTTCGCGGAGCCTGTAAACGGGGGTGAAACCGAGATCGCGGTCCGTTGTCATGGTGCCATGTTCTCCTGGGTCGCCTCGATCAACATTGTCGGGTGGCGATGGTCGAGATTCTAAGGGCAAATTACGCCGAGTGCCGGGCCACTGCCCCGGCTAGTCTCCCTTCATCGATTCGATGAACAGATCGGTCGGTTCGGCCGGGAGTGTTTCAGTCTCGATCGTCCCGCGTGCACCCAGATCGATAGCCAGTCGGCTCATGTGTGCGTTATCGGGGGCCTCGATGACCGTCGCAAAGTCGTAGCGTCCGAGCAGTGCGTACTGTGAAATCACCCGGCAGCCCTGGTCCTCTATCTCGATATTGACCTGCATGATGCGATCGGGGTCGTGCTTGATCCGGTCGCGCCCACGTTCGGTAAGTCTGGAAAGCATCAGGTAATACGGCACTGTTAGCTACTTCCTTGGTTGTGTTTGACGGCGTATTCGGGATTGGATATTCGTGAACACCGGCAAGAACAGGCTCCAATCTGAAGAAAAATCACTCCATTTTTGAGCCAACGAACCTTGAAAGGGCCCGCGCGGTCGGGTCGGTGCGGACGTTGACTATTGCCGGAACCCCTGCATCGAAAGCACGCTCGAGCGCGGGCCTGATGTCGTTCGGGTCCTCGACCAACTCGCCGTACCCGCCCAGCGCTTCTGCCACCTTATCGAAGCGGGTGAAGCCGAGTTCACGGCCCGGCTTTCGGATGCCTTCAACGCGGGCCGTCCAGCCTTCGTTGTTTGACACGACAATGACGATGGGCAGGTTGTGGCGTACCGCGGTGTCGAAATCCTGGATGTTCATGCCGAGCGAGCCGTCGCCATGGAGCGCTACTACCTGCTTTTCGGGTTTGGCGATCTTTGCGCCAATCGCGTAGGGAAGTCCCACACCCATACAGCCCGAAGGCCCCGAGTTAAGCCGATGTCCGGGGAAGTAGGTCGGCACCGACTGCCTGCCGTAGTGGAGGATTTCGTTGCCATCGACCGCGATGATGGCGTCACGGTCCATCACATCCCGCAGTTCTTTGCACAGGCGCAGGGGGTGTATGGGTCGCTGTTCAGAGTTTTCGAGTGGTGCAACGCGCTCACGCCGGTCGAGATCGGCCTGCCTGAGCGTTTCGATCCACTTTGACTCCGCCTTCGACTCAAATCCCGAGCGGCCGACCTCGTCGATCATCTGTTTAAGAACGGCTTTTGCGTCGCCTTCGATACCTATCTCGATTGACCTGTTGTGGCCGAGTTCGGCGCCGTAAATATCGATTTGAATTATTTTCGATGTGGGGGCAATCCTGTTTCCGAACGTCATCATCCAGTTAAATCGGGTGCCCACGACAAGCACCACGTCGGCCTGCCTGAACGCGCCTGAACGGGCGGCCGGGAACGACATTTCATGGTCGTCGGGGAGCAGTCCGCGTGACATTGGCGATGTATAGAAGGGAATTCCGGTGCGCTCGACGAACTGCCTGAGTTCATCGTAGGCCTGCGACCACCAGACACCCCCACCGGCGAAAATCATGGGACTGCTGGCTTCCGACAGGAGCTTCACTGCCTGCCTGACGAGGTCGGGATCGCCGGATGGCCGGGCACGACCCACGGCGCGCGGTGGCGCGGCGGCATCGGCTTCGTCGACCTTGCCGTAAAGCACGTCTTCGTTGCAGTCGATGTAGACCGGACCGGGGCGGCCTGAAGTCGCAGTGCGGAACGCTGCCGAAACCTGTTCCGGGTAGCGGGCCGGATCGGTGGGTCGCATGACCGCCTTGGAGACCGGTTCAAAGATTCCCACCTGGTCGATCTCCTGGAAGCCGTCGCGACCGAAATCCGAGATCGGGCCTGCCCCGCCAAGGGTGATCATTGGTGCGCAGTCAACAAACGCTGTGTACTGCCCCGTTAGCAGATTCAGCGTACCGGGGCCTGAGGCCGCAGTGGTCACACCGGGTCTACCCGTGACCCTGGCATAGCCGTGAGCGGCCATCGAGGCTGCCTGCTCATGGCGAAAGTCGATCGTTTTTATCCCGAAATCTTCAGAGTTGTTGATGATTTCGTAGTTGGGACCGCCCATCAGAAAGAAGAGGTGCTCGACCCCCTCCTCTTTGAGCGTTCGGGCTACCAGGTAACTGCCGTCTACTTCCATGTTGGTTCTTCAAAACTCCATCGGATGGGCCGAGGTCAATGTGCGTGCATCAGAATACGCCACGCGCGCAGATTATTTGTGTCGAGACCTGTTGCTGGCAAGCCGTGCACCTTGTTCCGAGGGCGTTACAGTCAGTTGAGCAAGCGCACCCGACGGACTCGTACCCGCCAGTTTTGCTGCCTCCGAAATCAACAGCGCGCCCCCGACAAAATCGTCCTTCGATATGAATTCGAGTTCAACTCCGTTTTCTCCCCGGTTGTGCCACGCACCGAGCGGGAATGCGGTTCCAGTGACCGTGTATCCGAAAGCTTTGAATGCCGATGCCTCGCATCCTCCTGCGCTCATCAGCTGGCGCTGGAATTTGATATCGGGGTATTCCGTTCTTATAACCTTTGCGGCTTCGGCAAGATACACCTCAGCTTCGTAGTCGAAGGTCGCCGCCCGGTCGCCGGTTCGAATCACCACGCCCTCTCCGATTTCCGCACCCGGCAAGACCGAGCTTGTTTCGACCGATACCACGATTGTGTCCTTCGGAAACAGTTCGTTTTCCGCGGCGAGCTGCGCGCCCACTCCACCGACCTCTTCGGCCCTTGTAAACAGGCCGAATACCGTGCCTGTAGTTGGAGTGTTGACGAGGGATTCAAGTGCTGCGAGTATCGCGGCACAGCCTGCGAGGTCGTCGGCAGCTCGCATTTTTATCAGGCCTTGCTTCAGGACGAAGTCGGGCAGATCGGGTACTGCGGGAACCGGTAAATCGCCCAGGTCGAGATCGGTTTCCAACTTCGCATAGACGGTGTCGGCACCGAGCCAGCCCGCCGCTTTTTTCATTTTCGCGAGGTCGGTTTCGATAGGTCCTGCACCGCTTATGGTCGCGGGAATTCGCGCGCCCGATTCGACGATCACGTCGATCGTCGTCCCCTCGCGACCCGCTGCGATTCCCACACTGCCCAGCGTTTCTAGCGTGATGTCGCTGCCGTTCTGGGCGATCACCTCGTAGCCGGGGTGGTCCATGTGGGCTACAAATGCAATGCCCGGCGCGCTGGAATCGCTTCCGGCCTTGGTCGCAAGTACGTTTCCCCATTCATCGATCAACACATCGAGCCCGGCTGTTTTTGCTCGCTCAGCAAGGTAACCGGCAGGTCCGTCCTCCCAGAAAGAGGTGGCGGTGAATCTGCCCAGATCGGAAAGGATTTCGATAGCGGTGGTTTCGATATTTTGCAGGCCGTTGGCCATTGGTTCTCCGGCTTCGTTCACACAGAATTCAATCGGGCAACGTAGGATACGGGCGTTGCCCCGGGTTGGGTCAGACAGGCTCTACAATGCGCCCGGTTCCTGCGAGGAAGTTTAACCAGACCGATGGAAGAAAAAGACATATGCCTGAAGTACTTGTGTTTTCCGGCCCTGCCCTGCCCCTTCTCGATCTTTCCGAGCAGATAAAACCCGAGGGGTGGAACCTGCACGTTCGAACAAGCGAATCATCGGTAGACGACGTGATGAGGGCGGCAGGGGTCGCCGACTTTATTCTGGTTTACGGACACGGCGTTTCCGATGATGTGTTGCGCGCAGCCAGAAAAACCAAACTGGTGCAGCTCTGCTCAGCGGGATTCGACGGGGTCAACCTTGAACTTGCTGGTGAGATGGGCATTCCGGTCGCAAACAACGGAGGCACGAACGCAGTTCCTGTCGCTGAATTCGCGATCACCCTGACACTGGCTGCGATCAGGCATCTGGTGATTACAGATTCCCATACACGGGCCGGCGACTGGATGCGGCCCGAACTCGATGGTCGAGACAGCCACGAGTTGTTCGGCGCAACCGTGGGCATCATCGGTGCTGGTCGTATTGGCAGCACCGTGGCCGGGATGCTGCGAGGATTTGAAACCACGACGCTCTACACCGACCCTGTTCGGAGTAAGAAGGCCGAAGAGTTTGGTGCGACGCGTGTCGATCTGGACGAGCTTCTCGAGCGATCTGACATCGTGACCTTGCACACAGCGCTTAATACCAGCACCAATGGGCTGATCGGCGAACGTGAGCTAAAGCTGATGAAAAACACTGCGGTGTTGGTCAACACATGCAGGGGGCCGGTGATCCAGGAACCGGCTCTGCACTCGGCGCTGGTCGATGGCGAGATATGGGGCGCGGGTATTGACGTTTTCGAGCAGGAACCGGTCGACCCCAACAACCCGATTCTGAAGCTCGAAAATGTGGTAGTCGCGCCGCACGTTGCGGGTAAGAGTTACGAAAGTTATCCGAGGAGAGTACGATTCGCCTTCGAAAACATGTCGAGGGTGTGGGATGGTGGAGCGCCCGAAAGCATCGTTGTTCCTGAATAGCTGAAGACCTGTCCACCCCAACGAATTTCTATCGAAAAGCGGAAACAAAATGAGCCCAGAATCAATCGACCCGAAAAACCTCCGAGTTCTGTTCCTGGGACCACGCCGCGGCGATACGCACACGAACGATTTTGAGCCACAGGGCCGCGCCGCGCGCTCCGTAGGAGCCGAGTTCGTTGTTTACGACGGTGAGAGCGACGGCGAGTTGATCGAGGCTCTTAAGGATGTCGATGTCGTAATGGCCCAGGGCCACGGATTTTCACCCGAGATGTTTTCCGAGATGGGCAATAACGGACGCTGCAAGGGGCTCGTCTCGTTCGGCCACGGATACGACACGATGGACCTCGAATCAGCTGTAAAGAACGGCGTGGTCCTGTCCAACACTGCATCGTTCGGAACCGAGGAAGTCAGCAATCAGACGATGCTTCACTTCCTCGTCTGTTCGCGGAAGTTCGTATTTCACGACAAGATGGTCAAGAACGGCGGATGGAACCGAGACCACCTCGCGCCGATGGGCCACATAGTAGCTGAAACGTTCGGGATAATCGGACTTGGCAACATTGGTCGGGCGGTGGCGCGCAAGGCGCTTGCATTCGGGATGAAAGTGATCGCTTACGACCCGTTCGTGTCTTCCTGGGACGCCAAGGAATACGGTGTCGAAATAGTCACGACTCCGCAAGAGATCGCCAGGCGGTCGGACTATGTTTCGCCCCACGTCTACCTGACCGATGCGACTCACCACATGGTGGGTGCTGAGTTCTTCGACCTGATGAAGCCAACGGCATACCTGATCAACTGCTCACGTGGCCCGGTTGTCGACGAGCTTGCGCTGATCGACGCCCTGAATCAGAAGAAGATCGCGGGCGCTGGGCTGGACGTGTTCGAGCAGGAGCCGATCGACCCTGAAAATCCTCTGCTGAAAATGGACAACGTATCCGTTACGAACCACTACGCCTCTTACAGTGAAGTTGCCTGGGACCGGGCAAATTCCCAGCTCGGCGAAGAGGCGATGCGGATTGCGCTGGGCTACTGGCCGATGTCGCTGATCAACCCTGATGTCCGGTCCACGGGCGGGCTGCGGAACTGGGCAGTCAGCTGGGAAGTAATGCTCGCGGAGCTTGGCAAATAGGTTTCCGAATTCCGACTTTTGATTAATTTTGGTGGAGTAACAAGCATGGCAAAACAACGCGTCGTAGTCCTCGGCCCCGACACTGACGATCCGCTGACGCACGAGCGGGCTGAAATGGCCGATCTGGACATCGAGTTCGTACAGGAATCGCCCCAGTCTGAGGGGGAAGCGATCGAGGCCGTACGCGGTGCCGACGCAATCATGATGCGGGGCGGCTGGGGTACTGAGCAGGTTATCCGCGCCGCCGAAGACGCCCAGGTGCTGGCGGTCTATTCTCACGGCTTCAACCACATCGACGTTGAGACCGCCACCGAGATGGGGATCATCGTCACCAACGGCGCGGGTATGTGCGCAGAAGAGGTCTCCAACCAGGCCGTGACCATGGCGCTGGCGCTAAACCGGCAGGTCGTTCAGTCGACGAACCACCTGAGGGCCACTGGCACCTGGGAACCGTCGCAGTACCTGCCGATCGAACCGATCGACGAGCAGACGCTGGGGATCGTGGGATTCGGGAACATCGGGCGCCAGGTTTCTCGCAAGCTCGGGCAGGGCTGGCGCATGGAGACGCTTGTGTACGACCCGTACATCGAGCCGTGGATCACCAAGGAGCACAACGTCGAGCAGGTGTTCGACATCAACGATCTTTGCGAGCGCTCTGACTACATCATCGTGGTAGTCCCGCTAAATACCGAGACCTTCCACATGATCGGCGAAGAGCAGTTCAACCGCATGAAGCCGTCGGCCTACTTCATCAACGTTTGCCGTGGTTCGGTGACCGACGAGCCGGCGTTGATCGAGGCGTTGCGATCGGGCAAGATCCGCGGTGCAGGTCTCGATGTGTTCGAGCAGGAGCCGGTCGACCCGGGCAACCCGCTCCTCCAGATGGAGAATGTGATCACCGCTCCGCACATCGCCGGGCAGTCGACTCGTTCGGCATGGCTCTCACGGCAGCGAGCCTCGCAGCAGGTGGCTGCAGTCCTGAGGGGCGAATGGCCGAGTGCCGGACAGAACCCCGAGGTGGCTTCGAAGCTCGACCAGAAGCGGCGCATGCCGGGTTCTGACGGGAAAATAACCGGTCACGGCGAAAAAGTTACTGGATACGCCTAGGGACTGTCTTTTGACTCCCCCGGCTGAGGCGCGAGCAGAATTTGCCGGGATCGGAAATTTATTCGTCGATCGCGTCCACAATGCCATCGAATAGTTCCCCCTCAACCTAACCTTCTCCCCGAGGAGAAGGGATTGTCCGTTTATCCACTTCAATTTCGCATCCTCTCCTTGAGAGCCAAAAATGACCGGCAAACTGCGCGTAGCGACACTCGGTATTCACCACGAGACGAACACGTTCGCCAGCAACAAGACAACGCTGGCTGAGTTCAATCGATCGGGGCTTCAGACGTATGCGGTGCAACGCGGCCAGCAGTACGCCGATATGCACGGCCAGGCGCAGACTTCGATGGCCGGTTACATGCAGGGGGCAATCCAGCACGGGTTCGAGCTTGTGCCGCTGCTTTTCGCGGCGACCGACCCCGCGGGGACGATCAGTTCCGAGGCGTTCGAGACGCTGGGCGGCGAAGCGGTCGAGATGCTGCTTGACCAGGGGCCATTCGATGGTGTGCTGCTGAATCAGATGGGTGCCGCGGTGTCGGAGGAATACCCGGACATGGACGGCGAGCTTGCCAGAAGAGTCCGAGATATCGTGGGTAACGTGCCGGTCGTAATGACGCTCGATCTGCACGCGAACGTGTCGCAGCAGATGGCCGATCAGACCGATGCGTTAGTGGTCTACAAGACCAATCCGCACATCGACGCTGTGCCACGTGCGCTTGATGCGTGCGAGCTGCTTGTGCGGATGGCGACTGAGAACTGGCGTCCGGCGAAGTGGCTCGAACAACCCCCGATGGTGATCGGCATTTTCCAGCACGACACCCGGGACATGCCGATGAAGGTTGTGATCGACGATCTGGAGACCGTCCTTGCACGTCCGGGCGTTGTCGGGGGTTCGGTGGCGCAGGGCTATCCGTGGTCGGATGTGTACGAAAACGGCCTCGCGTGCTATGTGCTGCACGAGGATTCCGAGGAAGCCGCAAAAGATGGGGCGAGGTGGATCGCAGAACGCGCGTGGGCCAATCGCGCAGCGCTTCACTCGCCAGCTGGCCCCACACCGGCCGAGGCCGTCGAGTACGCCCTGGAGAAGTCACGGAATAGATCTTCGTCAACCGAACGCAAGGGCCCGGTCGTCCTGCTGGATGTCGGCGACAACATCGGTGCCGGGAGTGCTGGCGACAGCACATTCCTGCTGGCCGAGGCGGTCAAACAGGGTGCAAAGTCATGGCTCCAGACCGTGCGCGACCCCGAGGCGATCGTGGTGTGTCTTGAGGCTGGAATCGGGTCGACCGTTACATTAGAGATCGGCGGGAAGACCGATTCGCTCCATGGAGACCGGGTGCGAATGACGGGTCGGATAACCCGGATTTCGGATGGCCGGTTCGAAGACACGGGTCCGGTTCACGCCGGCTGGAGGTTCTTCGATGGCGGCACTACCATCGTGCTCGAGACGGAGGAAGGGCCAACCGTCGCCCTTGTCACAACGCGTGTGGGCAACATGAGCCGCGAGCAGTTTTACTCACTCGGCTACCGTCCTGAAGAGTTCGACATCGTGGTTGCCAAAGGTGTGGTTTCTCCCCGTCCGGCCTACCAACCCATAGCGAGCGAAATGATTTCCGTGAACACGCCTGGTACCACTTCAGGCGATATGTCGACCTTCGAATACATGCATGTCAGGAAATCGCTTTATCCGCTCGATCGGGACGCGAAATACGGTCTTTTATAACAACCCACCCTCTAACTCCTTCCCTGCCAGGGAGGGAGAACTGGACCGGTCTCATCTCAGATCTCGACGATGTCGGCCACCGGGCGCCAGCCTTCGAGCCACCGGTAGCCGCGTGCGTACTTGAAGATTGCCCGAGCATCGTCTGCGCTCAGGCTTTGCCGCCAGTGCACCCGACGGGGGCTCTTGCCGTCGATCGTTAGTCGGATTCCGTCATCGAGATCACAGCGGTATTCGACATCCCGGTACAGGTGCACAGCCGTCTTCTTTTCGACTCCCTGGTCCAGCACGGTGAAGGTGTGCTTCGTCGAATAGTCGAAGGCGAGCCTGACCCGCGACAGCACAAGTCGGTTTGCGTGGGTGTAGTACCAGGCCTCCATATCGGTGCGGCCGAAGATATATGGCAGGCGGAAATCTGGATCGGCAATCAGCCATTCCGGTCGTGTGACACTGAATTTTGCCGCAAACACAGAGTTGCCCGCATACCGAATGCTGACCGAATTTACGATACCGCCGTCGAATTGAGTCACGTCGATCGAGCAATCGCCCGAGCCCCACTGCTGCTGACGCCAGACGCTCGACGCCGCGCCGTCCCGGTAAACGATCCGGTGGTTCAGCACGCGGAATTCATCATCTTCGATGACATGAAGAATCTCGAACGGTCCTTTATTACGCTGGTCGAAAGTCGTGTTGCGAAGCGGGACAGTTGCCCGTTCGTGGTATTTTTCAAGAAGTGTTTCGAGTGACATGTTTCTTATTGGGCGGGCGTCTTTTCGGGCGCGGTGAATATGAACGACAGCGAGTTTACCCGCTGTCGAGGACCTGTAGTTACACGGGCGGGCAGGCTACTTCAGATTGCTGTAGCAGTCCTGTCCCTGCTTGAAGAGGTCGACCACTTCTTTTCGCTGGGCGTCTGTGTAGAACCGGCCCTTAGTCTTCACCCACTTGATGCCTTCGTCGATCCTATCGACAAAGTAGCTCGCCGACTGCGCACTCGCCGCCGCTGTAACCCCAGTCCCTGCAATGTAAACCGGGCTCGTGTGCGCCCATAGCGACTGGTTGAAAGAATCGCGTGAGGCCGATCCCAGGCGCGCTGCGATCCAGCCGTCGGCATCGGCGGTAAGCTCGGCTTCGAGATGCCCGTTCGTCGTTCCCCCTGGAAACTCTCTGCGGGCCACCACATTGCCGTTAACGACTATCTCGACATGATCGACTGTGTAGTGAGAGTTCCAGTTCGCATGGACGTTGAGTCGGGTACCCGGTTCGACCTCGATAGTGTCCCCCGGTTCGTGTCCCGATACCGAAAGGAACAACGCCGGCCCGTTCGTTATGAACGTCCGCCCTTTTCGCACACCATCGAGCCATGATTCGTACTCGAACTCACCGTTGGTTTGCGAGTAGACCCGGTTTGCCGAGCACACAAACCAGTCGGAGCCGGTCGATACGGGAAGTTTGATACCCGTGTTGAGCATGTGGTACCAATTCAGGTATTCGATGTCGCTCCAGTAGGGGTCGAAAAGGTTCATCGCATGGACTTTGCCCAGTGCGGCAGCAACGGGCGCTTCCATGCCCTGGCCGTTGTGGCACCAGATGACGAGTCCGCCCTGATCGGCAGCAAGGTCGCAGGCGTAACTCAGCGGTGGGTAGTCGGGGTCGAACTGATCGACGATCAGCCCGCGACTAATTGGATCGACCTGGTTGCGGATGTTGAGCAGCATCACGTGACCGTAGCCGATCTGAAACGGGTTCGACGGGTCTTGGTTATGACGGGTTTCTTCGCCGCTCTGGACGTGGTGGTGGGTATCGGTGAATTCGTTGAGTACGCCGGGCGGGTACTTGTTGGTGGCGTAGTCGAGATCCCAGCGTTTCAGGATCGAGACCGCGGTCATACGGAGGTCCTCGACCCTGGAATCGTAGGCAAGACGCCGGTCGGGGTCCTTCTCTTTTTCGTCGTAGTGGATGTGGGTGTTGCCGGGGTGCCAGCCGCGGTCGGGAAGATCGGCCCAGCGGTCGAGCTGGATGTCGATAACAGAATCGCTGGAGCCATCGACTTCGATCGTTTTCTGCCAGGGTGTGTACTCGGTGCCCCTTTCGACCAGGATGCGGTGGTAGCCGCGGCTCGCGTCGAGGGAGAATTGGCCGTTGGAGTAGAAAAACGGCTCGCCCGGCCCGACCTTCCACATGGCATCGGTCGGAGCGACGTTTCCACCATCGGGCGAGATCACCTGCACCCGTGCCTGCACGACCTCGCCCGTCATCGCATCATGTATTTCACCAGTGATCTTTGGCATGACTCTCCTGTCGGTTGGCCGGGGCGGACGTTATTCAAGCGTCCGACCCGCCCGCCGACTCCGGCAACCTGTGTCCGATTCCAGCAGTGGCGTGCTACGTTAGCCGTCTCACGAACTTTCAGCAACCGTCGTGGTGTGACCGGTGCGAATGAGTACTGATAAGAGCACACCGGCGACGACGCGATCATCCAGATCAGAAAATTAGGAAAAGTTTCATGTCCGATCAGGTAAATACCGTCACTTCGGCGATCAGCGATGTTGTTAAGGGTCCGATTGCACCCAGAGTGGACAACTCCGAGGGCCCCGGCACGATGCATATCAAGATCCAAGAGGTGGTCGACCGTATGGGTCCGGCTCCGTGGGCGACCAAGTTGATCGAAGATGAACGTAACTGGGGGACGCTTATCGCCTCGAACCCCGGCGAGGGAAACCGCGCCCACTGGCACAGTAATTTTGACGAGTGGTGGGTCGTGATGGCCGGCAAACTTCGCTGGGAATTGACCGGCGGGAAGATTATCCACGCGGTAAAGGACGACGTTGTCTGGATTCCACGCGGCACGGTGCACCACATCGTGACCGAAGGGGATGAGATGAGCCTGCGTTTCGCCATATCGCTGCCACCGGCGGAACACATCTGGATGGACGACTGCGACAACTGCGAGGTGACCTGGGACCCGCGCCCGGCGAGTTGATTGGAGCGCGGGCGTCCGGCCGTTCCCATCTCCCCGAGGAGATGGTCAGATGGAGGGGGCTAGGCCCCGGTCGCCCTTGCAATTACGACTGCAACACCCACTACGGCGCAGTAGACGATGAACGGTCGGAACGAGCCTGATTTCAGCAGTTTCATCAAACCGGCAATCACGAAGTACGCGGTGATCGCCGATAAGACCGCGCCAAGAGCGGCAGATCCCCAGTCGACATCTTCTGTTCCGGTTAGCGCATCGATAGCTATCAAGAGCCCGGCCCCGGCAATTGCTGGTGTTGCGAGCAACATTGAAAACCTAGCCGCGGCGGCGCGGGTCATGCCGAAACCAAGCCCTGCAACCATCGTCAATCCGGACCGTGAAACGCCGGGAAAGACCGCGAGAATCTGAGCTGCCCCAATAATCCAGGCTTCATACTTTCCAATATCGTCGAGCCTGCGCGCTCTTTTTCCGAATAATTCTCCGGCCACCAGAGCAATAGCCGTAACGATCAACAACCAGCCGACCGTTTCTGGTGTGCGAAAAGTTGCCTCCACACTGTCTTTGGCAAGAAGACCGCCGATTACTAACGGAATAGTGCCAACGATAATCAGAATGGCGAGCGTTCGGGCCTTCAGCGTCGCGCCGGAATCGTCCACCTCTACCGGCTGATCCGAGGCGAGCCCGGAAATAAGCTGCATCCACTGTCGCCGGAAGTAAATCACGACTGCAACCAGCGTTCCGACGTGCACCGCGGCATCGAACACGATTCCCTGGTCGGGCCAGTCGAACAGCCACGAGGCAAGAATGAGGTGACCGCTGCTGCTGATCGGCAGGAACTCGGTCACTCCCTGTACTACTGCGAGGACTATTACCTGGATGAAAGACATAGATGAAATCGTTGACCGCGCCATTGATGCCTGACACGTGCAGGTTGAAAGTCTGGCCTTTTTGCAAAAATCACGCTAGGCGAGAACACTCCCGTTATCGATCTTGTTAGGCTTTGCCGGATCAATTTTTTATCGACCGTTCAATCCCAGTCCAGCCAACCGAGCACCAATATGCCATCCGGGCCGGTTATCACCCGCATCGAAACATTCCGCAATCCCGAGTACCCGCTTATCGTATGGGCGCAAGTTCACAGTTCAGACGGGTACGTCGGTCTGGGCGAAACCTCGTTCTCTCCCGACGCGATCGAGACGAATATTCACACCGAGATCGCGTCTTACCTGCTTGGCGAAGACCCCAACCGGCTCGACATTCACTGGGACCGCATGTCACGCAGGTTCAAGATTCAGCGGGGCCGCGGGGTCGATTCATCATCGGTTTCGGCAATCGACATGGCACTGTGGGACCTTTATGCGAAGCGTGTGAACCAGCCGTTGTACCAGGTGCTTGGGGGGCTGTCGCGTGATCGGATACGCGTCTACAACACCTGCGCGGGATATTCGTACGGGGTGAAGAAAAAGGGTGGGTGGAAGGCCGGCCAGATCGACTATCAGCCCGAGCAGCCGTACGAGGATTTCCAGGGGTTTATGACCGATGCTGGTGAACTCGCCGACGATCTGTTATCGCAGGGCTTCACGGCCATGAAAATCTGGCCGTTCGACGGTTATTCAAACGATACGAACGGTCAGTTCATATCGGCTACGGAACTGGATGAAGGCACTGAACCATTCAGGAAGATTCGCGAAAAAGTCGGCAACAGGATGGACGTGATGGTCGAGATGCACGCCATCTGGAACCTCTCTTCGGCCAAGCGAATCGCGAAGTCGGTCGAGCCGACGGACCCGTTCTGGTTTGAAGACCCCGTTCCAATGGACAACATCGACACGCTTGCGCAGTTCCGCCAGTCGACTCACATCGCCACCACGGCCAGTGAGCAGGTGGCTTCGCGCTGGGCGTTCCGGGAGATGTTCGAAAAGCAGGCGATGACAATCTGCATGTTCGACATATCGTGGGTAGGTGGGTTATCGGAAGCCAAGCGGATCGCCAGCATGGCCCATGCCTATCACATGCCAGTCGCCCCGCATGACTGCGTTGGCCCCGTCACGTTGATGTTCAGCGTCCACCTTTCCCTGAACGCGCCGAACGCCCTGATCCAGGAAACGGTGCGGGCCTACAACGCCACCTGGTACAAGGACATCGTCACTGCCCTGCCGAAGATCGACAACGGCTATGTCTACGCGCCCGAGGGAATCGGCGCCGGTACGGAGTTGCTGGATACGTTCCTGAAAGACCCAGCCACGACCGTGAAGACGAGCGATCTTTAGCGCGGATTCGGGCCGGAAAACTTTTCATCAGTAATCGTTACTGGGGCCTTCGGGAGCGCATCTAGCATTCAACTGCAATCCCAATTTCAGGGCTGGAGTTGAATATGGAACTGGATGAATACCGTGCTGCAAATCTTGCGAACTGGAACGACCGGGTTCCGATTCACTGGGATTCGGACGGCTACAAAATTCGGAATTACGTTGACGATCCGGAATACGTGAGCGATGTGATCCAGTTTGATCGTGATCGCGACGAACTCGGGGACGTTTCGGGCAAGACACTGCTTCACCTGCAGTGCCACATAGGGACGGACACCCTTAGCTGGGCTCGCTCGGGAGCTTCGGTTACCGGGGTCGATTTCTCAGAATCGGCGATCACGGCCGCCCGAAAATTGAGCGCTGAATCGAACACGCCCGGCGAATTTGTCGTGGCTGAATTGTACGACTCGCCAAATGTCCTGCCCGGACGCCAGTTCGACATCGTTTACACGGGCGTTGGCGCGCTTTGCTGGCTGCCGGATATTGATGGCTGGGCGAATGTGGTCGCCCATTTTTTGAAGCAGGGCGGGATCTTTTATATCCTCGAAGCCCACCCAATGATGGGGGCAGTTTCGGACGAGCACGATGGCGATCTGATAGTGCTTGACTGGCCGTACTTCGAAGCCGCCGGGCCCCAGGGATACGAAGAAGAAGAGTCATATACGGGCACCGGTACGGTCTCCCATACTCAGCAATACAACTTTCCGCACGGTCTCGGCGAAATTATCAACGCGCTGATAAAGGCCGGGCTCCAGATCGAGTTCGTGCATGAGCACAAAGTCATACCGGACCAGGTATTTCCATTTCTCGTGCGGGGCAAGGACGGTTTTTACCGGATGCCCGAGGGGCGAGAAAATCACCTGCCGTTGATGCATTCGATTCGTGCGCATAAGCCTGGGTAGCCCTGCGAGCGGGTGGCGGGCGAGCTACACTACCGCCGCAAGCCAACCGCGAACCGCAACATGTGACAGCGAGAAAACCGATGCCTCACAAAGTCGCCGATACGATTTTCAAGTTCAATGCCCCGGGTCCGAAGCCGAACGGATTGCAGGCCGCCGACGATGGTCTGTGGATCATCGACCAGGGCGATAATCATGTGTACAAGGTCGACTGGGACACGGGAGCGGTCCTCCACGACGTGCCCACCGAGACGTTGCATTCGAGCGGCATTACGCTGGGCGGTGGGTATATCTGGGTAGCGTCAACGTACAGCTGTGAGATATATCAGCTCGAAATCGAAACCGGTAAGACCGTTGAGAAATACGTGTCGCCCGGCATGGGAATCAACGCGACCCGCGAGCATCTGGATGCTGCAGCTGGCCGCAAGTCGGAACCTACGGGTGATCACGGACTCGAATGGAAAGACGGGAAGCTCTACGTCGCTTCGCCCCCATCGCAGTTCGTCCATGTGATCGACACCGCCAACTGGCAGGAAATCCACCGCATGAAGGCCCCCGGTTTCAGGGTGCACGGCCTGGCGTGGGCGGAGGAAGAGGGTCACGTATGGATCGCCGACACCGCATTCGGCGTGGTGAGTCGCCACAACCTGGACGACGGACGCTGCTACGACGCGTTCAGGGTGGCCGACCCGGTGCAGGTTCACGGTATGACCATGAGGGATAACCGGCTGTGGTACGCCGACGACCGTGGTCCGATCGGCTTCCTCGATGTTGGCATGGAGCCGACTTTCTAGTGATACAGCGGGTCACTAGACTGGGACTTCGATTTCGCATCGCCTGGTTTTTTATCGCAAGGTCGCGCGTGGATATGTGACTGTGCGCTGAATGACAACCTCAAATTATCGAAGAAAGCGGCACTCCCCAAAATGACAACGGTTTTCGTTACTGGGTCTACCGGCCGTGCTGGTCCGTACATCGTTGCAGACCTGATCGAGCACGGCTATGACGTGATTGGCGTTGACCAGACTTCACCTGCCGGAACATACCAGGGCCGGGTGGTTGGATACCGGTTCAAGACGGTTGACGTGACCGATTTCGGCCAGGTGGTCTCGGCAATGAAGGGTTGCGATGCTGTGATTCACATGGCGGCAATTCCGAACCCGATCATGGCGCCTGAACACGAGGTTTTCAGAGTGAACATGACTGCGAACTGGAACGTGTTGGAAGCCGCGGAAGTGCTGGGTATCGAAAAGATCGTACTGGCCTCTTCAGTGAACGCGGTCGGAGCCGTATTCTCGAAGGACATCACGCCCCGGCCGTATTTTCCGATGGATGAAGATCACCCGACGTTTGCCGAGGATTCCTATTCGTTGAGCAAGTGGCTGGGCGAGGAGATGGCCGAGGCGTTTGTACGTCGCAGGCCGGGTGAAGTGCAGATTGCAAGCATGCGGTTTCACGGCCTGATGGACAGCGAGCGGCAGGCTGCCCTGAACGCGGCACCGGAAAGGTCGGGTGCCTACGGAAATAATGCCAAGCACTTCTGGGGGTGGACCGATATCGCCGAGGCGGCCCGGGCCTGTGTACTGGCGATAGAGGCCGACTTTGGCGGACATGAAGCGTTCTTTATCAACGGCGAAGACACATCTGCAGATGAGCCGACCGAGGAGTTGATAAAAAAGGTTTACCCCGATGCTGAGATCAGGACACCCATGCCTGGATACACGACTGCGATCTCGGTCGATAAGGCAAAGAGGTTGCTCGGTTGGAAGCCAGAAGTTTCGTGGCGTGATGCCTGAGCGGCCCCGGCACCTCTGCTGATATAGAATTCCTGACCGATGACCACCGGAATGCCCGGTTTTGATGAATTATCGGCTTACGTTAATCGCCTGGCCTTAAAACCAGTTGCCTGGCCAGTTACAGGGTTTTTAAAAAGTTGACCTCTCCTTCACATCCCGTACCGAAGCATCGTGCCGCGAGACGAGTTCTGACGGTGCTTGGCCCTATTGAACCTGCCAAAGTGGGGATAACGACGACCCACGAGCACCTGCTGATCGATTTCAGTGTTGTTTTCACCGAGCCGCAAGAAGCTTCCCAGCGACTTTTGATGGATGAAGAGGTATCGCTCGAAAACCTCGGTTGGGTCCGGTACAACTGGACAAGCAACCGCGACAACCTGCGGATACTCGACGAAGAGATTTCGACATGGGAGGCGCAGCAGTACTTCAATGCCGGGGGGAACACAATCGTCGACGTGACATCGGTAGGCCTGTCGCGTGATCCACGGGCATTGGTCCGAATTTCGCGGGCAACCGGCCTGAACGTGGTGATGGGCGCCGGCAACTACGTGCACATGACACACGCCCCGGAAGTGGCCGATCTGGCTGTTGAGCAACTCGCAGGCCAGATCATCCATGATCTCGATCAGGGTGTCGGCGATACCGGTATTCGTTCAGGGATTATCGGGGAGGTCGGCTGTTCATGGCCGTGGCACGACTCGGAAAAGAAGTCTCTTGAGGCCGCGGTCATCGCACAGCGGGAAACCGGCGCACCACTGTTGATCCACCCCGGTCGCAACGAGCGTGCACCGATCGAACTCCTGAATGCTGTAGAAAAATGGGGCGGCAACCTGAACCGCACGGTAATGGGTCATATTGAACGCACGGTTTACGATCGCGGGATTCTGGACGAATTGATAGCGATGGGTTCGTATCTGAACTTCGATCTGTTTGGTCACGAATCGTCGTTCTACCCGCTGGCACCCGAGTCTCACATGCCGGCCGATCACGAACGGATCGAAATGATCGAGCACATCGTGGCGGAAGGCAAGCAGGGCAACATTCTGCTGGCGCACGATATCTGCTCGAAGCATCGATTGAAGAGCTACGGTGGTCACGGTTTTGACCACATCCTGACGCGGATCATGCCGCGTATGCGGGCCCGCGGGATGAGCGAGGAGGTTGCCCGATTGATTCTCGTGGACAACCCCACTCGGATGCTGACTTTCGACTAGCGCCTGTGGTGGCGGGGTGCCGGCCGCCTGCCTGCCTAGGACATTTTGGTTAATCGCACAAGCTCGATATTGCACTTTGTGCTCCATTGGCCCGCGCCGTCCTCAACTCCACTGCATCACACTTTAAGCAATTGGATTCGAGTAACCCGCGGGTTCTGGCCCACGTAGCTGCACGCTGGGGGGGTAGTTATCAGAAAATCGGATACCCGGCGTGCGTGCGACAGGGAAGGATCGCATGAGACGTCGATTCGGCGTTTTCCTTATCGCAGCTGCCGCCGCGCTGATCGTGGGATGTGGCGGTTCTCCGGCCAGTGGCGACGCCGTGCCCGCGGCTGCACAGGTAGTACTGCCGTCGCCAACTCCAACAGAGGTGCCGGTTGCCGATGCGGTCGATATACCAACACCCGACGGGGCCGAGACATCTGCGGCGACAGATCCACATGCGACGGGCAAATCAGTTCCGGGGTCTGAGTGGAATATCGAAGACGCGGCAGAGCGGTCCCTGGCGGTTCGACTGAAAACACTGTGGCGCTGGGATACGAACTTCACATTTCGAAAAATCGGACTCCTCGGTTTCGAGACACTGCTTCCCCGCGACCGGATAGTTCCCATTGACGATCCTGCTTTTGTTGCGGTGAAAGACGCCCCGGAATATGTGGAACCCCGGGAGCCGGTGATCATGGTTGCGGTGGGCGGCGAAGCTAAGGCGTACCCACTCGCAATGCTGATGTGGTACGAAATAGTGAACGATACCGTTGGCGGGCTTCCCGTTACGATCACATTCTGCCCACTGTGCAACGCCGCGATCACCTTTGAGCGGGTGGTTGATGGCCAGGAGTTGACGTTCGGGACGTCGGGGATGCTGCGGAACTCGGACCTTGTGATGTGGGACCGGCAAACCCAGTCGTGGTGGCAACAGTTCACTGGCGAGGCGCTGGTCGGTGACTTCGCGGGTACTGATTCCGTACTTACTTTTGTTCCATCGTCGATCATCGCCTGGGATACGTTTGCCGAATCTTACCCCGATGGCCTGTTGATGGAACGATTGGTTAACAAAACGGGGCACCGCTTTGGCCGTACGACACGCCCCCGTATACAGGTTACGACAACGTCGATAACCAGCCGTTCCTTTTCAGCGGAATGGTCGATCGGAGATTGGTTGCCACATCCCGTGTGCTGACGATTGAGGGCGATATACCGGTCGACTACCCGTTTTCATTCCTTGCCGAAAACCCTGTATTGAACGATTCATTTGGCGAAATCGATCTCGTCGCTTTTTTCGACACCGGGACACTGTCGGCCTTTTTCACCATCCGGGCCGAAGAACAGATAGCGGGATCGGCCACCGTGTTCTCAAGGCAGGTTGGGGATCGGACGTTGACGTTTGGGCTTACCGAATCGGGAATTACGGATACAGAGACCGGCTCGGTGTGGAACCTGGTGGGCGTGGCGGTAAGCGGGGAACTGGAAGGTACCCAGTTGGAGCCGGTGATCCATGCCGCCCATTTCTGGTTTGCCTCGGCAGTTTCCCGGCCTGAAACCGAAGCCAGGGAGTCGGTTGAGAGTTTGACGCCTGACGTGACCCAGTGGCGGGTATGCGTGGTTCGGGCGGACGACTAACCCTGTTCCCGTTCGTCGAGAATTTCCAGGAGTTCATCGACACGTTCGAGAATCGACGGAAGTTTGGGGTCTTGCGCCAGTGAGATCGCCTCTTCGAGATCGGCCCTTGCCAGCTCAGGTAATGTTCGAGCCTGGATGTAGAGGAGCGCCCGATCGACATAGAGCGCGGCCTGTGTCGGGGCCAACTCTATCGCCTTGTTGAAGTCGTCAAGGGCGAGATTACCTTCGCCCAGGACATCTCGGTAGAAGCGGCCACGCCACCACCAGGTCGCGCCGTCCTCTGAGTCGGTTGCCACGGCCAGGTCAAACCACTCCAGCGCCGTAACGGCGTCACCCTTCTGAGAGTAAATTCGGCCAAGCACGAGCTGAGCGCCGACCGAATCTTCCTTCAGCTCGATCGCGCGTCTCGCATCCCCTGCGGCACCATCGGGATCGTCGAGCGCGACGCGTGTCAGTGCCCTGTTGGTATATGCATCGGCCAGGTTGGGTTTCAGCTCGATCGCACGGTCGAAATCGAGCATCGCCTCTTCGAGCCTGCCCTGGAGCATCAGGGCCTGCCCCCGACCATCCCAACCGCGGGCGAACCCTGGCTCAAGCTGGATGACTGTGTTGAAGGTGCGCTCGGCTTCGATGTATTCGCCCCGGCCAATCGAGTTGAAGCCGCGGATGTAAAACCCAACGCTCTCGGTTTCGGATACCGGTGTTTCTTCGGGCTCCGACGTTGGAGTGGGCGTGGGGGCAGAAGTGGGTGAATCGGGTTCGGAGGGCGAGTCAACGGGCGCTTTTGGGGTCGCGGCGGGCGTCGGCGCTTCGGTGGCAACCTCCGCGGCTGTATTCGTCTCCGATGTGGGTACGGTGGTTGGCGTCTCGTTGGTACACGCCACCAGGACAATGACTATCAGTCCCGCGAGCGCCAGTGGGGCCATATATGTTGGGCGGTTAATCTGCATTCAAACAATTATCCACGAGCGCCGCATGTTAATGATTCGGGTCTGCCCGGTTTCGGCATCCATCAGGGTACGATCACACATTCTCACGCTCTCAGGTACGTCCAGTGCACGGATCAGGGATTTCAACCGAGTTCAAGCTGTGATCCTCAGGCGGCCGAAAGTTCGCCAACAAGTATTTCGACAGCCAGGCGTTCGTCCATCTTCCCTTGCTTAATTGCGAGATCGGCTGCCAGCAGACGACGGTGAATATTCGCCAGGTGACCGGCGCTGAACGAAGTCGACTGGCGCATTGTTTTTTCGAGTGCGTACCGGTTCGTCAGGCCAATCCTCTTCCCCACTTCGTCCTGTGGCACGCCCTGCTGGCGGAGTTCAGCGATCAGTATGAGCAGCCGCACCTGCCGGGCCAGCATCGACAGGATGCGTTGCACGCTGGACCCGCCCGAGAGCAGGGAGTACAGCAGCTTCATAGCAACGGCTGGTCGATGTTCAAGCACTGCGTCGACAGCGGCAAATATGTTCGCTTCACGGGCTTCGGGAACCATGAGATCAACATCGGCTGCCGTGACCTCCCTGTCCCCTGCATACAGTGCCAGTTTCTTGATTTCCTGATCAAGTAACCGCGTGTCCGAACCGGCCAGCCATCCGATTCGCGCAACCGCGTCGCGTACGGCCCGACCGCCATGACTGGCGAATCTGTCGCGTATCCATAGTTCGAGCTCACCACGTTGTTTAAGTCGAAATTCCTGCACGTCTGCACTGTGACCGACTGATTTCAGCGCAATACCGTTATCTCGAAGAGTTACATCCTCCATGAAAACAAGCTCGGTAGTTGCTGGAACCCCGCCCAGGGACTCGGCAAGATTGCGCCATTCATCGCCGAGCGATTTGTCCCTGCTCTGCATCCTTGTCAAAACACCATGAACAACGACGACACGCCGGTCTGCCATGAACGGGTGCATCAGGGCTGCCCCAATTACATCGTTGAGCTTGATGCCACGACCCTCGAACACTGTGGTGTTGGGATCGCGAACTTCCGGCGGGCCAGCTGCTGCGCGAAACCTGGCAAGTGCTTCCGACCTGGAATATTCGTCTTCGCCGTGCAGAACTCTGATCATTGTGTTTCTTTGCTAGCTGGTACGGACAGTTATTTAACCATATTGATGTACGGCAAGTTGGAGTCCTGGCACACTGGCTAAATTTGAAAGTGCTGGCCCGCCTCAACAATCTGTCGATACACTTTCTAACATGTTCAGACTACTGGCGATACGGTCCGTAATATTTCCCTTCCTGAGGTTGGTGTGGAGATTGTTGCTCGACCGGAGGGTTTCGGTGTTCACGAAGATTATCCCGCTGCTGGCACTCATCTACCTGGTATCGCCCATTGACTTCGTTGGCGACCGGATTCCGATACTCGGGCAGTTTGATGACCTGATCGTGGTCTCGGTGTTGTTGCTTTTATTTATCGCGGCCTCACCCGCCCACGTCGTCGCAGACCTGACAATTGGCAAGAAACTGCGAGACCTTCAGAAGCAGAATGATGGCGACTCCGAAGACAAGACAGTCGATGCCGAGATCAGGTACATCAATGACGAGGATGGGAGCGAGGGAGATGAGAATGAAGCAGACGAGCGGGACGAGGACAAAAACGGCGGCTCCGAAAAACCTGACAGATAGCGCGGATTTTCGAATCTTGCGGCGGTACGATTAACTCAACAGCAGTGGTGCAATATCACCCGGCTGTCCCTACCAACGCAATTCCGAGCAATCGACCTTATCCAACCATGAAGATCGGCATTATTGGCCTGCCGTCCAGCGGCAAGACAACACTATTCAACGCATTGACACGGGGAAAAGCCGAGACCGGCGATTTCGGCGGATCCCGTTCGGCAAACATTGGTGTAGCCCACGTACCTGATGCTCGTGTCGACCGGCTCACCGGGATATACAAGCCGAAGAAGACAATCTACGCGGAAGTGACATATGTCGACCTGCCCGGCAGCATCTCAGGCGAGCTGTTTGAAGGCGACGCGCTCAGCCAGCTCCAGCAGGTCGATGCCATCCTGCTCGTTGCCAGGGCGTTCGAGGACGAATCGGTTCCGCACATGGACGGTTCTGTCGATTACAGGCGCGATATAGAAAAAGTCGCCTTCGACATCATCTTCGCCGACATCGCGCTGCTCGAACGCCGGATCGAACGTCTGACCGATGGCCAGAATAAAATGAAGGTTGCCGACCGCGAACAGGCGGTCAAGAACGTCGAAACGCTCAAGCGTCTCCAGACGGAACTCGAAGATGGAACTGCGTTCAGGGAGCGAGAACTCGACGATGCCGAGTCGAAGGCGATTTCCGATACCTTCACCATCAGCAGCCTGCCATTGCTGGTGGCCCTGAATATCGATGAAAATGCCATCGCCGATACTGCATCGCTGGAGCAGGAGTTGGCAGGAATACTTACCGGAAAATCCACTGGCGGTGCCGCGATTTGCGGCAGTCTCGAAGCGGAACTGGTCGGTATGCCGGCCGAAGAAGAGGCTGAAATGCGGGCTGGCCTCGATGCCGGCGAATCGGGCCTTTCCCGGATGATCAAGCTCTCGTACGAAGTGCTCGGTCTGAATTCATTTTTGACGGTCGGCGAAGACGAAGTGCGGGCATGGACCATCAGTGCCGGTACACTGGCACCCATGGCAGCCGGGACGGTCCATTCAGATATTGAACGTGGATTTATACGGGCCGAGACTGTTGCTTACGATGATTTTATTGAGTGCGGTAGCATGGCTGAGGCACGCAATCGCGGACAATATCGGCAGGAAGGTCGTGACTACGTCATCAAGGACGGTGACATAGTCAACTTCCTGTTCTCGGTGTAAATACACCGTTCCAACTGAACTACAGGGGATTTTATGGCTGCTGAAGAGCTGGGCTCCATAGGTAAGACCGCAGCGGGCGACATATTGATGAGCCGCAAGGTTTATATCGTGACGATGGTCCAACCGTCACCGGGCGCTCCCGACGGATTCGAAGAGCGTTTCAACGCCTACTGGAATGCAGTCGATGAGCAGCTGTCGCAGATCGAGGCGAGAGCCGGGACCGTGGTGCGAGTTTTCGCTGAGGGAGTGATTGGCAGGGGCGACGATGCCATGTTGATGCTCCAGCAATCGAACCCCGGGGCCCACAGGGTGGTCCGCCAGCGGATTTCGGCGGGCGCAGTGTTCGAGGAGTTCGAGGACTCCGATCTGTTTGGACAGGTGATCGACTGGGGCAGGTGCCTTCAGGTCGGCCTTATCAGTAAGACGGTGGCCGAAAATATTCAGGCCAGTTACACCGCGGCCACAGAAAAACGGTCCGAGCACCTTCACAAGCGCCTTGAAGAGGGAATCCTCGAATCGGAAGCGGCTCTGATCCTCGGTGGTGACCCGACGATAAAAATACCCGATGGTATCGAGAGGTTCTTAATCTCTCCGCCAGAGCTGGATGCGCTGGAGCGGTGGGTGCAGCAGGCAAACGAGGCGATCCGGCAACAGATGGCCGAAGAGCAGGCGCGGGCGCAGGAGGCGGGGTCGGTGGAACCCGGTCACGAAGGGCACGACCATTCAAGGCAACCGGGTACGACGGGCGGTAACGGTGGAAGCGGTGGGTCGGGGCTCTGGACTCCCGGGAGCTAGACGAGAGCGCGTGATTGAATCCTTCTCTCTGCGGAGAGGGGCAGGAAGACTGAATGCCCAATCTGGCCGGGATCGAACACAACCCACCCCTCTACAACGGTGGGATCGGGCTTTATCTGCACGTTCCGTTCTGTGAAACAAAGTGCCCGTACTGCGATTTCAACACGTACTCCGGAATAGAAGACCAGATCCCCGGTTATGTCGGCGCGGTAGAGAACGAACTTCGAAGCTGGGGGAACCTGCTGTCCCACCCCCCTGTCCGAACGATATTTCTCGGTGGCGGTACACCTTCTTATCTTCCGGTCGACGATATCGAAAGCATCCTGGATACGATTCGACAGTCGTATGTGGTGGCCGATCTTGCCGAAATTACGATGGAATGCAACCCCGGCGATGTCACGCCCGAGAGGGCTACGAGCTGGCTTGGCTCGGGCGTCAACCGTATCTCGATGGGTGCGCAGAGCTTCGACGATGGGTTATTGAAACTGCTGGGGCGTCGGCACACTGCTACCGAGGCGAGGGTTGCGTTCAAAACGCTTCGTGAAGCCGGGTTCTCCAACCAGTCTCTCGACCTGATGTACGGCCTGCCCCACCAGACCCTTAAGCAGTGGGCGGACAGTCTCGACACGACGCTTGAACTGAAGCCGGAACACATTTCTCTGTACGGACTCCAGATCGAGAATGGCACACCACTCCAGGTCGATGTGGCAAAGGGCCGTTACCCGGTGCCAGACGACGACCTGGCAGCCGATATGTACGAGGAGGCGCAGCGCAGGCTGAACGCGTATGGCTTCGCACAGTACGAGATTTCAAACTGGTCGAAGGCCGGGATGGAGTCGCAGCACAACCTCATCTACTGGCGTAACGAGCCATACCTTGGTGTCGGCCCGGGGGCCCATTCGTGGCTCGCCGGGAGCCGTTTTGCAAACCTGAAATCACCTCGACGCTATGCTTCGATTTTGAGCGAAGGTGCAAAATTCGGCGGCGAGGGCGGCCCGGGCGACGATAACCCCGTAACGGCCATGCGTTTGCCTCTAGGGCCGGTGGAGATGGTGGACACAACGACCCCGGACGTCGATGTTGCCGAGACGATGATGATGGGGATGAGGCTTAGCGAGGGCGTATCGATGTCCCGGTTCGCCGGGCGTTTTGGTGCGCAGCTCGGCGACGTGTTCACGGATGAAATCAGCCGGTTGTTGGACATCGGTTTGATAGAGATTACGGGCGAGTCTATTCGGCTGAGTAAACGGGGCTTCTTGTTGGGTAACGAGGTGTTCGCCGAATTTATCGGCGATGCGTAGTGGCGGCGAATCGCAACCGCACTTACCGCCCCGGCGCCCGGCAGGCCAGCCGGGACAGCTATCATCGACGCCCAACGTATTGAATCGGCCAACCTGGCCGTGATCAGGCGCAAGAGGTCGTCGGATTGCACGAGATCGGCTTTGACCGCATCTAACATCTGTAAAACTCTCCCTAACATCAAATTCTGAAGGCATTTCAACTTTGTTTGTTGTTGGCACTGCAGGTCACGTAGACCATGGAAAATCGACATTGGTCCAGGCCCTCACCGGGATCGACCCCGACCGGCTGCGCGAAGAAAAAACGCGTGGCATGACCATTGAGCTGGGTTTTGCCTGGTTCACGTTGCCGTCGGGCATCGAGGTAAGCATCGTCGACGTGCCCGGACACGAGCGTTTCATCAAGAACATGCTGATGGGTGCGGGCGGGGTCGACGTAGCGCTTTTGATCGTCGCTGCGGACGAAGGCGTGATGCCACAAACCAGGGAGCACCTTGCGATTCTCGATCTGCTTGGCGTTACCAACGGGCTGGTAGTGATGACGAAGAAAGACCTGGTCGACCAGGACTGGCTGGACCTTGTCACGCTGGATGTGCAGGAAACGCTCGAGGGCACCACGCTTGAAGAGGCCGGGGTGGTGGCTGTTTCGGCTGAAACGGGTGACGGACTTGACGAGCTGACGGCATCGCTCGATCAATTGATTTCCCAGCTTTCCCCGCACCAGAACGCTGGTAAGCCTCGGCTGCCGGTCGACCGATCGTTCACGATCACAGGTTTTGGAGCGGTGGTGACCGGTACGCTCGCCGACGGGCCGCTGGAAGTCGGGCAGGAAGTGGAGCTGCAGCCTTCGGGGCAGAGAGCGAGAATCAGGAGCCTGCAGGTGCACGAAACGTCGCATGAGCGGGTTGGGGCGGGCACCCGGCTGGCGGCAAACCTGAGCGGCATAGACCATTCGGAGATCGTTCGGGGTGAAATCGTGACCAGTCCGGGTTGGCTGAAACCATCAACGGCCTTTGACGCAACGTTTCGGGTGATCGGCGATGCCCCCCGCGCAGTCAGGCACAACCACAAGGTGACTCTTTTCGCCGGGACTCGGGAGCTGCCTGCGACTGTAAGGGTTCTGGAGGGCGACCAGATCGCGCCCGGCAACTCGGGATGGATCCAGGTCCGCACTAAAGAGCGGGTGGCGTTGGTGCGTGGTGATTTATTTGTGGTCCGCGATACGGAAAATACCCTTGGCGGGGGGAGGGTGCTTGAACCGAACGCGCCGCGCCGAAAGCGCAATGACCCGGCGACAATTTTGCGGTTGGAGACGCTTGCGAGTGGGTCGAGCGAAGACGTTGCGCTGGATGCGCTGCGCGATATCGAACCGGCGACCACGGCTCAACTCGCAGGGGCAACCGGTACCGGCTTGAGCGAAGTCGGAGAAGCGGTATCGATACTGGAATCAGAAGGTAAGATCACGAAAATCGGGGCGGAACTCACGCACATATCTTCGATTTCCGGCTGGGCAAGATTGACCGATACTGCAACGAAAACGCTATCGGAATTTCATGTGATGTACCCGTTGAGGCAGGGCATGCCACTGCAGGATTTCCGTGGCCAACTGGCACTGAAATCCGGTGCGTTCGGGGCGGTGTTGCAATCCTTCACCGCAGAGGAAACCGTGGCAACGGACGATGCAACGGTCCGACTTCCCCGGCATCAACCAGTTTTGACCCCTGCGCAGCGGTCACAGGCTTCTGACTATTTGGGGCTTCTCGCAAAGGACAGGTTCAGCCCATCGACGGAGCGACCGGTCGACATCGAACTCCTGCTGTTCCTGGTCGAGCGGGGTGACGTGGTCCGGATCAACGACGATGTTGTTTACGCGGCCGATGCGTACAACGAGATGGAGTCGAAGATTCTGGATTCGGGTTCGGATGGCCGGGAAATAACGATCACGTCAGTCCGTGATCTGTTCGGAACCAGCAGGAAATACACCCTGGCCGTGCTGGAGCACATGGATTCGAAGGGCCTGACGCGGCGCGTGAACGACAACCGGTTCGTGCGGTAGGTTTGGCGGGGCGTTATGCTCCGGGCGTCGTCGGACGACTTGGTCGCGCGTCGCAATCTACCCTCCCCTAACCCCTGCTGTAATAGTTATTAGACCATGAATATATTACCTTCAGTGAAAGGAACTTGACCTGCCCCCAGAACCTGTACCACTTGCTATGTTAGTCCGACGGCCTGCTTC